>CAZFYP010000105.1:0-9687 GCA_964523535.1 uncultured Clostridia bacterium | reverse complement strand
GCTTCCACCATTATCCAATACATAGTTGATTGATTCCATGGCGCTTCTTATTCTTATATCATCTGTAATTTCAAGATTTTCATTCAGAGGAACGTTGAAATCGCACCTCATCAATACCTTTTTGCCTTCAAGCTGAAGGTCAGTCAATTGTTTTTTCATTATACCTCCAATATATTCATAATAAATGCCGCAGAATTCTCCGCAGCATTTATGTCATGCTGTCAAGGAAAATAAACTTATGTAGAATCCCTTGAAGCGTTGATATTTATTGTTTAGTCTTATATTACAGCAAGATGCTTAAGAGTTCTTATCAACTGTGAAGTGTAAGACATCTCGTTGTCATACCAAGTTATGATCTTGAACATTTTCTTTCCGTCTACTTCAATCATCTTAGTCAACTGAGCATCAAATATACTTCCGTAAAGTGTTCCGATTATATCACTTGAAACTATTGGATCTTCAGTGTATCCAAGTGTTTCATTCGCTGCAGCTTCCATAGCCTTGTTAATAGATTCAACAGTAGCGTCTTTTTCAAGTTCAACTACTAGGTCTACAACAGAGCCTGTAACAGTTGGAACTCTCATTGCCATACCGTCAAGTTTACCGTTAAGATTTGGAAGTACCTTTCCTACAGCTACAGCTGCTCCAGTAGATGTTGGGATGATGTTGGCTGCTGCCGCTCTACCTCTTCTTGAGTTGATTCCCTTGGAGTGAGGTCTATCAAGAACAGCCTGGTCATTTGTATATGCATGGATAGTAGTCATGAATCCTTTTACAAGTCCAAATTCGTCGTCAAGAACCTTAGCTACAGGAGCAAGACAGTTTGTTGTACAAGAAGCACCTGAAACAACAGTTTCACTTCCGTCAAGAACGTCATGATTTACATTGTAAACAACAGTTTTCATATCACCTTTAGCAGGAGCCGAAATCAATACTTTCTTTGCCCCGGCAGTCAAATGCTTCTCTGCACCTTCTTTGCTTGTGAAGAATCCTGTACATTCAAGTACTACATCGATTGCAAGGTCTCCCCACGGAAGATCTTCAGGATTTCTTTGTGCAAGTATCTGGAACTCTTTTCCTTCAACTATTAGCTTTCCGTCTTTTCCTGTAATATTATCAGTCTTATAAGGTCCCTGAGCTGTATCATACTTAAGCAGGTATGCAAGTGTTTCTGCATCTGTCAAGTCATTGATTGCAACTACTTCAACCTCATCACTTTCCATCATAAGTCTAAATGCCAGTCTGCCTATTCTTCCAAATCCGTTAATCGCTACTTTAATACTCATATTACCACTCTCCTAATTTAATTTTAATATTTCCTTCGCTGTCTCTTCATCTGTCACCAAAATATAATTCTTGTAATATTTTGAAAACGCATATATCGCTTCAGCTTTGTTCTTGCCTGAAGCTATGCATATTACGTGCTCTATGGAATTAATATCCTTTAAGTCTATGCCTACAGAATCCGTTGACATTATTGGAACACCGTTGTTGTCAAAATAATAACCAAGGGCTTCTGCTGATGCATTCTTCAACTTCAATTCGTCCTTTTTCAACTCGGTCATGCCTCTTCTTTCCGCCATTTCAATTGCCGTACCGATACCAAAGACAATCATGTCAATTTTCTTTATTTCATCTAGTACGCTTTTTATCTGAGGATTTCCCTTTAACACTTCCATTAATTCCGGCTGAATGTTGTCTGGTACATGTAAAAGCTTGTACTCCGCATTAAGTTTTTGGGCAAGCTTTGCCGCAATTGTGTTGGACTGGATTTCAAGTTGTTCTCCAAGTCCTCCTCTTCCGGGTACAACCATAATATTTCTGACCCTTCTGTTGTATTCCATTTCACTGGCAACACAAGCCATTGTGGTTCCACCCATGATTCCTATCTTCATATCATCTTCCAGAAGTGAATTAATGATAAGGGAAGCCTTCTTACCCAAATCCTTGATAATAATATCATTGTCATCGGAATCACCTTCAACAAGTGATACTTTCCTGATTCCCATCTTGTCCTTAAGCTGATTTCCTAAATCCTTCAAGCCTTTCATGTTGTAAATCAACTCTTCTGTATCCAGGAGGAGCTTCTCTCCAACTTTAGAAAGCCTCATTCCTGATGTCTCAATCCTTATGAGTCCCAAGTCTTTCAGTATTTCGACTTCCGACCTTAAAACCCTTTCCGTCATTCCTATTTTAGAAGCAAGCATACGCCTTCCAATAGGCTGATGATTCTTCAAGGATTTCAAAAGATTATATCTCTTCATAAGCAGTTTGGACATTTCAGGAACTATGGAATTTTGTATAGCCAATACTTTTTCAAATCTCATTTAATCCTCCGCAAAAACATTTAACGATTCTTTTAAAATCTCATTGACTACTACGATGTTCCAGTCCACTTTCATGGCTTTATTCGTAAAGAGTCGTGTTTATTGGTCCATTTTTGTCCCTGGGGTTAATTTCATGTCCCTCTTGTATTATATTACTATTTTCAAAAAATTTCAAGGGTATTTTTAAATAAATTTTATCTTTATTAATGAACAAGAAAACAGCCATACCGAATCCTCCTCACAAGCAAACATTAACAAGTAAAAAAAATTTCATAGCTTTAAAGATAAATTTGTAATAAGTCGAAAATAATTTGATAATGAATTGATGATAAGTTGATAATTAGAAAAGTGTATATTAGGTCAGTTAAAACAATCCGACCAATAAATAAAAAAACCGACGGATGAGCCGTCGGTTTATTATATCATTAATTGAGTTATTATTGCTGTAAAATTTCTATGTTTTTTCTTGAATTTTACTTAGTTAGTATCTTTTTCTCATGGATGACGATGGTATCTGAAGTTCATCCCTGTATTTGGCTATGGTTCTTCTTGATATTTCTATTCCTCTTTTGTTGAGTTCATTGGCTATCTTCTGGTCACTTAATGGTTTCTTGGAATTTTCATTATCCACAAGCTCTTTGATCATCGTCTTTATGCTGGTAGATGCCATTCCATCGTTGTTTCCTTCCTTGGATATGGAAGAGGAGAAAAAATATTTAAGCTCGAAAAGACCCCTTGGAGTTTGTACATACTTGCCGTTTGTTGCCCTGCTAATTGTGGATTCATGCATCTCTATGTCTTCCGCTACATCCTTAAGTACCATGGGTTTAAGGAATTTATTACCTTTCTCAAAAAATTCAAGCTGGTGTTTCAGAATGGATTCAGCAACTTTGTACATTGTATTCCTTCTCTGTTCTATACTCTTTATGAGCCATAGAGAAGAGTTGAACTTGTCATTGAGAAACTTATTGGTTTCCTTGTCATCGCTATTCTTCATTATATTCTTGTAATAGTTGCTTATTCTCAGAAGGGGCATATCAGAATCATTTACCATGATTACATACTCACCTTCAACCTTGGTTATGGTCACATCTGCTGAAATATATTTTATACTGTCACTGTCAAGTACAAAACCTCTGGAAGGCTTTGGTTCAAGCATCCTTATTACATCGCATATTTCCTGGACCCTTTTAACTGTAATATCCAGGGACTTAGCTATATGCTGAAGCTTGTTGCAGGCCAAATCCTCTATATGATAGTCGATTATATCGTATACCTTTTCGTCGAATATCCCCTTATCCTTCAGTTGGATTTCAAGACATTCCTTCAAATCCCTTGCTGCAACACCAACAGGGTCAAAGTTATGGAACTTGGCAAGTACCTCTTCAACTTCATCGGGGTCCACTTTGAGATGGGCTGATATCTCATCTATGGTCATGGAAAGATATCCCTTGTGGTCCAGGGAATCAATTATCTCATCACCTATCATCCTCTCTCTTTCGCTCTTTACAACAAGTCCAAGCTGTGACCTTAGATGGTCGTTCAATGATTGAGCCTTTGAAGTGTATGACTCGAAAGACTGTTTTTCTTCGCTGCTTCCGCTATATGCCTTATAACTGTAATCGTCGTACTTTTCAACTACCTCCTGCCAATCAATCTTGTCGTCTTTTACTTCCGTTGTCTTTTCCTTGTCTTGTTGAGAGGGTTTTTCCTGTACTTCAAGAAACGGGTTTGATTCAACCTGCTTCTCCAGATAGTCCTTTAATTCCACATTATTAAATTGAAGTACCTGAATAGCCTGACGTAATTCAGGTGTCATGATGAGTTTTTGTGATTGTTGAAGATTTAATTCAAAACCTATTTTCATATTATCAAAATCCTACATACAAGATTCATACCAACTTTTTGATTTTGGTATGTTGTCTTGTTAATTTTACCAAATTTTCACCAAAAAATAAAGGTATTTCTGAAAAAACAATGAAACGTTTTCACATTCACTGCCTTGTCCCTTGTCAAGATAAATATTGAAATTTTAATAATCTCAGCCATTTTTTAAAAAAATAAAAATCCACAGACCTTCCAGTGAAGGGCCTGTGGATGAATGAACTTTTTTATTTAAAATTTTTTTATTTTTTTCATTTCAAAGGCTATTTTTCTCCTTTTTCATAAGGAGTTCCGTCTGCCGCCGGTGCCGTAGCCTTACCAACTACTCCTGCAAGTGCAAGAATAGTAGCTACATATGGAAGCATCTGAAGAAACTCAGGAGGTACATTTATACCTATGGTCTGTGCCTGTATCTGAATAGCTTCTGTAAATCCGAAGAATAAGCAGGCAAACATGGCTCCCACAGGATGCCATTTACCAAATATCATTGCAGCCAGGGCGATAAAGCCCTTACCTACAGACATTCCTTCCCTGAAGAGACTTACTGTCCCGAGGGAAAGACTTGCTCCTGCAAGACCTGCAAGACATCCCGAAAGTATTACACATATGTATCTGATCTTATATACATCAATTCCAAGTGTATCGGCTGCTCTAGGATGTTCTCCCACAGCTCTTATCCTCAACCCGAAGGGAGTCTTAAAGAGTACAAAATAGGATACTAAAACCATTACAAATGCCAAATATACAAAAGGAGTAAATCTAGAGAATATATCGCCAAGAACAGGTATCTTCTCCAGAAAGGCAAACATCTTGGGATTTCCTGTCAAAGAAAGTTCCTTTGGCAATGAATCCGTCTGACCAGACCTATTCCATACCATTTCAAGAAAGTATGCCGTCAAACTAACCGCAAGAATATTTATTGCCGTACCTACTACAACCTGGTTTGATCTCAGGTGTATGGACATGAATGCCAAAAGCAGTGCCGTTACTCCTCCAGCAACTATGGCTCCTAGTACTCCCAGGAATGAACTTCCATAGAGGTGAGTAACCAGAACGGCAAAGAAAGCACCCATGAGCATCATTCCTTCAAGTGCTATATTGACAACACCCGACCTTTCAGAAAAAGTTCCGCCAAGGGCTGCAAATATGAGAGGAGTTGCAAGTCTGATTGCCGATGCAATGATTGCAAGTATAATAGTCATTGTCATTGTTCATCATCCTCCCTTGTCTTATTATTATTCATTTCTTCAACTTCAGCCATTTCCTTAAGCTTCATTTCCTTTGCTTTCTTTCTTTTTTCAAGTATCTTGAAGAGCTGGTCAGCTGCAACAAATACTATGATAACACCCTGGATGATTCCTATTACTTCCCTCGGTATTCCTGCTATTTGCATCTTCCTGGCACCATTGCTTAGAATACCGAAGAGAAGGGCAGAGAAGATTATTCCGATTGGATGAATCTGACCAACAAGGGCAACTGCTATACCGTCAAAACCATATCCCGGCATTGCCGGTGTCTGTGTTACCTTATAGAGAAGTCCGGAAACCTGTACGGCTCCAGCCATACCTGAAAGAGCTCCTGATATTGCCATTGCAAGTATAATGTTCTTGACCTTGCTTATTCCGCCGTATTCAGCAGCATCAGGGCTGTTTCCCACTGATCTGAGTTCATATCCAAGAGTTGTCTTGAACAGAATTATATATATTACAAAGGCTGCAGCAAGACCGATGAATATACCCGTATGGGCACTTGAATATCCAAACTGGGGTAAGAACTCACTTAGTTTGGCAAGCCTTGCATGGTCTGGCAGCTGCACCGTATGGGCCTGTTTTACAGTCCCTTCAAGCACCTGGGGATTCAAAACCGCTTTTACAATATAGTTGGTAAGATGAAGAGCAGTATAGTTAAGCATTATGGTAGTGATTACCTCATGAACTCCTATTTTGGCCTTCAAATATCCTGCTATGGATGCCCAAAGAGCTCCTGCTATTGCTCCGGAAAGTATTATTACAGTTATGAGAAGATACTTGGGAAGGGCTTGGAAATACCAACCCGCTGCAATTGCAGAAATGGTTCCCATAATATACTGACCTTCGGCTCCAATGTTGAAAAGTCCGGTCCTGAATGCAACAGCAATGGAAAGACCTGTGAAGAGTATTGGCGTAGTCTTGTATAGAGTTTCACCAAACTTGGATATTCCTCCAAGACTCCCTTCAAAGAGTGCCTTATAGGCAACTACGGGACTGTTGTCCGATGCGACAATGAAAATGGCACCAACTATGAAACCCAACAATATTGCAAGCAGCGGAAATTTGAAATTGTCCCAAAATCGTTTTAACAATTTATCCTCTTTCATCATTTTCACCACCTTCCTCCAAAGTACCACCAGCCATCATTATACCGATTTTCTTTTCAGTTGCATCTTTTCTGTCAAGGGTTCCTACGATTTTCCCATCGTATATAACACCTATTCTATCTGCCAGCGCCAGTACCTCGTCAAGCTCAAGTGAAACAAGTAATACTGCAGTACCCTGGTCCCTTGCCTCAACAATTTGCTTGTGGACAAATTCTATGGAACCTACATCAAGACCTCTAGTGGGCTGTGCCGCTATAAGAAGTTTAAGATCCTTGTGGAATTCTCTTGCCACTATTGCCTTTTGCTGGTTTCCTCCAGAAAGTGATTTGGCCGTTACATTTTCACTTGGAGTCCTTACATCAAATTCTTCTATGAGTCTCTTTGCATGGTCATGGATTACATCATAGTTCATGAATCCTTTTTTTGAAAAGGGCTCTTTATAGTGATATCCAAGTATCATATTTTCTGCAAGGTCATGGGCCAGAACCAAACCTCTTTTGTGTCTGTCCTCAGGTATGTGTCCTACACCTTCCTCTATTACCTTTCGTGCATGAAATCCTGTAATGTCATTTCCAGCAAGAGTTACACTGCCTGACTTTGTTTTTCTAAGTCCGGTAATAGCTTCAATAAGCTCAGATTGTCCATTTCCATCAACTCCGGCAAGGGCGAATATTTCACCTTCTCTTACATCAAAGGTCACGCCTTCAACCGCTTCCAAACCTCTGTTGTCCAGCACTTCAATATCCTTTACCTGTAATACACGTTTATCTGATATTTCCTTGTCAAGCTTGTCAACAGTTAGATTGACTTTCCTTCCAACCATAAGCTCTGCAAGTTCATCTGTATTGGTTCCTGCCGTTTCTATGGTATCTATTACCCTTCCCCGTCTTATTACAGTTACTCTGTCACTCATGGACATTACTTCCTTGAGCTTATGTGTTATTAAAATTATTGACTTGCCTTCAGAAGCAAGTTTCTTTAATATTATTCCGAACTCTTCAATTTCCTGGGGAGTCAGCACTGCTGTAGGCTCGTCAAGAATGAGTATGTCTGCTCCTCTGTAAAGGGTTTTTAATATTTCTACTCTTTGCTGGGTTCCGACGGAAAGGTCCTGCACCTTTGATTTTGGATCAACCATAAAACTAAACTTTTCAGATATTTCCCTTACCTTTTCATTTGCACTTTCAAGGTCAAGCTTCATTCCCTTTCTTGGTTCCTGTCCAAGGACTATATTTTCAGCTACAGTAAATGGTGGGACAAGCATAAAGTGCTGATGTACCATTCCAATACCGTTTTCTATTGCTACATTGGGATCCTTTATGACTGTATTTTTGCCATTGAGAAGGATATCACCCGATGTAGGCTGATACAATCCATAAAGAATATTCATCAATGTTGTCTTTCCTGCACCGTTCTCACCGAGTAAAACGTGGATTTCCCCTTTTTCAAGTTGGAAATTCACCTTGTCGTTGGCTACAACCCCAGGGAAAATTTTTGTGATATTTTTCATTTCAACTACACTAGACATATTTCCCTCCTAACTGCATGTGTAAGCTTTCGTTCTTCAACTTATATTACGATTTATGTAAAAAAAAGGTCGAATGTTTCCATTCGACCTTTTGATTCAAAGTTCTACATTTCCGGTACTTCAAAGGCTTCGAATGTTTCCATGTCGTATGGAACCATTATTTCACCGTTGATTATTGCAGTCTTGTACATGTCAGCAGTAGTCTTAAGCTCTTCGCTAAGGTTTCCTGCATCATCACTGTATCCAACACCGTCAACTTCAAGACCGAATTCAAAGTCTGATCCGTCGAATGTTCCTTCAACAACAGCTTTTGATGCCATGTATGTAGCATTGTCAACTCTCTTTATCATTGAACAAAGTACATGGTCAGGATCAAGTGCAGATTGGTCCATATCAACTCCGATTGCCCAGAAATCCTGTTCTCCAGCAGCCTGTATAACTCCAATACCACATCCTCCTGCAGCGTGGTAAACAACATCTGCTCCAAGCTGATTCTGTGCAAGAGCCGCTTCTTTTCCAAGTCCTACGTCACCGAAAGAACCTGTATAGTTTATAAGTACTTGAGCATCAGGATTTACAGATTTTACACCTGCCTCAAATCCATACTGGAATTTCTCGATTAGTGGGAACTGCATTCCACCAACAAATCCAATAACGTCAGACTCTGTAGTAAGTCCTGCTATTACGCCAACAAGGAAAGATCCTTCCTGTTCCTTGAATCTAAGTCCTGAAACATTTGGTAGATCAACAGTTTCATCAATTATTGCAAAGTTCTTGTCCGGGAACTGTTGTCCTGCTGCATCAGTTGCAGACTGCATAAGGAATCCTACTGAAATAATAAGATCAAGATCTTCTTCTGCAAATGCACTCAGGTTAGGACCATAATCATCCTCTGATTCAGATTCAAGAATCTTTACTTCTACACCTAAATCCTCTTCGGCTTTCAATAGTCCAGCATAGGCTGAATCGTTGAATGACTGGTCTCCCAATCCACCTGTATCTGTAATCATTCCTACAACAAATGTCTCTGCAGGTTCTTCAGGAGTTTCTGCTTCTGCAGGCTCTTCTGGTGTTTCTGTCTCTTCCGGCGTTTCCGGTTCTGCCGGTTCTTCTGGTGTACATCCCGTGAAAGCTAATGTAAATACCATTGCCAATACTAACAACAAGGCTAAAATTCTTTTCTTCATATTCTTCCTCCTTAGAAATAGATTCCTCTATATAAATTATATTGCAATTCAGTTTTATTAACAAGGTTTTTTGGGAAAGCGGCAGCTAAGAAAAACGGCTTTAATTCGTGTTTAAGGCAAGAGTCAAAGTACCTTTATAGCAGTAAAATCAATGCTTTAAAGCTTTATATACATTGAAAATTTCCAATCTTTGCAAAAAGTTAAAAAAACGTAATGAGTTTGTTGAACTCTTTACGTTTTCGTAATAGTTATATGATTATCAGCATCCAAATTCCTTGCATTCTATGTATCTTTCGGCCGAAACAGCTGCTATTGCACCATCTGCAGTTGCCGTTACAACCTGTCTAAGCATCTTGTCTCTGACATCTCCTGCCGCAAATACTCCAGGAATGTTTGTTTCCATTG
>CAZFYP010000104.1:0-9995 GCA_964523535.1 uncultured Clostridia bacterium | reverse complement strand
GATATCCTTCTTGATGAAACAGAAGAAAATGCAAGGGTAGCATGTATT
The DNA here is from genome assembly GCA_964523535.1 of uncultured Clostridia bacterium. Taxonomy (GTDB): domain Bacteria; phylum Bacillota; class Clostridia; order Tissierellales; family Dethiosulfatibacteraceae; genus Dethiosulfatibacter. The sequence continues at coordinate 9,947 of CAZFYP010000104.1, read as the reverse complement.
GGTCCTGCAGGAGAGAAAGAAGTCCTGTTTGCAACTGTCATGAACGACAAGGACAGGGCGGCAGGCAGGTCGGGACTCGGAGCTGTAATGGGTTCAAAGAATTTAAAGGCTGTAGTTGTCAAGGGATCCCATAATATAGAGATAGCTGACAAGGAAAAATTTGTAGCCTCTGTGAATGATGCGAGAGAAAAACTTAAAGCCAATCCTGTTACAGCAACAGAAGGTGGGCTTGCTACATATGGTACCCAGGTTCTTATGAATGTACTTAATGAATCCCATGCGCTGCCTACAAGGAACTGGCTGGCATCGCATTTTGAAGGGGCCGATGATATAAGCGGAGAATATCTTGTGGATAATTATCTTATTAGAAACAAGGCTTGCTTTGCCTGTGGAATAGGCTGCGGACGCGTAGTCAAGATACCAGATGGGAAATATAAGGGAATAGTAGCAGGGCCTGAATATGAAGCTGGATGGTCCTTTGGTGCGTCATGTGGTGTTGATGACATGAATGCCATTGATAAGGCGAACCATGTTTGTAATTTGCTGGGAATGGATCCTATAACAATGGGAGCTACAATTGCATGTGCCATGGAAATGTATGAGAAGAGAATATTATCCGATGAAGATCTTGGCGGAAAAGATTTAAAATTTGGAAATGCAGAAGGGATTATTGAATGGACTGAAAAAACTGCCCATAGGGAAGGCTTTGGAGATATATTGGCACTGGGTTCGTATAGACTTGCTGAAAAATATGGATGTCCTGAACTTTCCATGAGTGTCAAGAAGCAGGAGATGCCTGCATATGATGGAAGGGCAATACAGGGTATGGCAATATCATATGCTACAAGCAACCGTGGTGGTTGTCATGTAAGGGGATATATGACTTCACCTGAAATACTGGGACTGCCTGTGAAAACCGATCCCCTGGTTACTGAAGGAAAACCTGAGCTTCTTAAGACATTTCAGGATTTGACCGGTTTGGTTGATTCATCTGATATTTGTCTTTTTACAACCTTTGCATTGGGATTGGGTGAAATTTCAGCCATGCTTAGAGGCGCTACCGGTCTTGAGATTACAGATGATGAAATGCTGCAGGTTGGTGAAAGAATATGGAATTTGGAAAGAATGTTCAATCTGGAAGCAGGATTTACAAAGGCTGATGACACTTTACCACCTAGACTTTTAAATGAACCGGTAACAAGTGGGGAAGCAAAAGGCAAGGTGGCGGAACTTGGACAGATGCTTGACAGATACTATGAAAACAGAGGCTGGGATGCAAATGGAATACCTACTCAAGAAAAGCTTGTGGAATTGTCAATAGATAAACATTTGACAACTGCTTAAATATTGGTAGAACATCCTTATTGGGGATGTTCTACTCATTTTCATGACCGGAGGTGGATGAATTGGAAGTGGAAATTCAAACAATGGAGAAATATCCCAGAGAAAAAAGATATACACTGGCAATTTTGCAGGATATACAGAAGGAATACGGATACATACCAAGGGACAAAATGATGGAAGTTTCAGATTATCTTGAAGCGCCTATATCGGAAATATATAGTCTTGCGACCTTTTATAAGGCTTTAAGCTTGAAAGCCAAGGGAAAATATATAATAAAGGTGTGCAACGGAACGGCCTGCCACATAAGGAATTCAGTTGCCATACTTGAAGAACTGGATAAGATTCTTGGCATTGGGGATGGTGAAACTACAGATGACGGACTTTTTTCTCTTGAAGTTGTAAATTGTCTTGGTGCTTGCGCTCTTGCACCGGTAATGGTTGTAGCTGACAAGTATTATGGCGGAATGACAAGGGAAAAAGTAAGCCAAGTAATAGATAACTACAGGAGGCAGGATGATGAACAATAAAAAGATTTTAGTTTGTTGCGGAACAGGTTGTCTTGCCAACGGCGCTTATGAAATATATGAAAAGTTGAAATACCTACTTTCCAAGGAAAGAATAGTAGTTGAAACAGAAGTCAAGCCTACTGGATGCAATGGTTTATGTGAAAAGGGACCAGTGGTTAAAATACTGCCTGATGAAATTTCATACTTTAAGGTATCCATCGAAGATGTTGAGGAAATAATTGAAAAGACAATAAATAATGGTGAAGTCATTGAAAGACTACTTTATTATGATACAAATGAGAATAAAAGAATAGTAAACCATATTGATGCAAGCTTTTACAAGCATCAGCACAAGATAGCACTTAGGAATATCGGGGAAATAGACCCTTCAAAAATCGAGGATTATCTAGAAAGGGATGGATATAAGGCATTAAGAAAAATCCTTGTAGAATGTAATCCAAAAAAAGTTGTAGATGAAGTATTAGACTCGGGACTGAGAGGAAGGGGCGGTGCAGGATTTCCTACTGGTCTTAAGTGGAAATCATGCGCCCAACAGGATGAGACTACAAAGTATGTCATTTGCAATGGGGATGAGGGAGACCCTGGTGCCTTCATGGATAGATCTATAATGGAGGGAGATCCAAATACTATTATTGAAGGTATGGCCATCTGCGGTTACAGTGTAGGTGCAGGCAAGGGATTTTTATATATAAGAGATGAATATCAGCTTGCAAGAAAGAATATGCAGATAGCAATAGAGAGTGCGAGGGAGCATGGTTATCTGGGTGAAAATATATTGAAAAGCGGATTTGACTTCGACCTTGAAATAGTAAGAGGTGGAGGAGCTTTCGTATGCGGTGAATCAAGTGCCCTCATGGAATCAATTGAAGGAAAAATCGGTGAACCAAAGGCTAAATTCATAAGAAGTGTGGAGAAAGGTCTTTGGAACAAGCCTACAATACTTAACAATGTTGAAACATGGGCTAATGTTCCAATTATAATTCAAAAGGGAGCACAGTGGTTTAAATCTATGGGAACTGAAAACAATTCGGGTACAAAAGTATTTTCACTTGTAGGCAAGGTAAAGAATACAGGTCTTGTAGAAGTTCCTATGGGAACAAGCCTGAGGGAACTTGTTTTTGATATTGGGGGAGGAATCATCGATGACAAACCTTTCAAGGGAGTTCAAACTGGGGGCCCTTCAGGTGGATGTATTCCCAAAGAGCATATGGATGTTAAACTGGATTTCGACTCGCTGGATAAAATAGGGTCAATGATGGGATCTGGAGGGGTTATTGTCATGGATAGTGATACCTGCATGGTTGAGATTGCCAGGTATTATATGGAATTTCTTGCTGAGGAATCCTGTGGAAAATGTACAACATGCAGGGAAGGCATACGTACAATGCTGAAAATACTTACAAATATCACTGAAGGTAAGGGTGAAATGGAAGACATAGACCTTCTCATTGAATTGGGAAAAACTATTGAAAACGGTTCACTATGCGGTCTTGGAAAGACGGCTCCTAATCCTGTTCTTACCACCATTAAATATTTCAGAAAAGAATATGAAGAACATATTCAAAACAGAAAGTGTACCGCTGGAGTATGCAGGGCCCTTACATCATACCAAATACAAGCTGAAACATGTATTGGATGCGGATTGTGTAAAAGGAAATGTCCAGTTGATGCTATTTCAGGAATTGCCAAAGAGCTTCATATTATAGACCAGGAAAAATGTATTAAGTGTGGGGAATGCTATAAGAACTGTCCTGTCGATTCAATTGTTAGAGGAGGTGCAATCCATGGAGATTAATATAGACGGCAAGGTATATTCAAGTGACGGTAATGAAACTATTTTGGAGCTTGCACTTAGAAAGGGCATAGAAATACCTCATCTTTGTTATAAAAGTGGCTTTGAACCCATAGGAAGGTGTAGGATGTGTCTGGTAGAAGTAATTGACAGAAAAAGGAGCAAAATTGTATCATCATGTCAGTTTCCTGTAAAGGACGGTATTGAAGTCAGGACGGATACGGAAGAAATAAAGGCTATGAGAAAGGATATTATCATGCTCCTTTATCTCAAATCACCTGAAAATACTGAAGTTAAGAAGCTTGCTGCTCAGTATGGCGTTGCAGCACCGCTCAGATATGTAGATGATACGAGTGATGACTGTATACTTTGTGGACTCTGTGTTGAAGCATGTAAAACTTTGGGAACAAGTGCCATATCCATGGTTGGAAGGGGAACTACAAAAAAAGTCTCAACACCATATGATGACGAATCTCTCGACTGTATAGGCTGTAATTCTTGTGCTGAAGTATGTCCCACAAATGCTATCAAGACAGTTGACAAGGATGGAAAGAGGACCATATGGAACAGGACCTTTGATCTTGTAAAATGTGAAATTTGCGGTAAATACTTCACTACAGAAGAAACATTCCAATATGTCGAAAAATCACTTAATGATGACCACATGGAAAGGATATGTGACACTTGTAGAAAGAAAAAGACAGCAATAACCTTTAAGGAATCCTTCAAGGAAATATACTGATGATGGATTAGATTTTCATAAAAAAGTAAGCTATCATGACAATTTCAGCGGCAAGCTTGATGACTGTGCCGCCCAGAATTCCTATTAAGGTTCCTATGCCAGAGCGTAGGGACTTTTTTAGTTCTCTTCCAATCAGCAGTTCAACTGTTACAGCACCTGCAAATGGACCTATTATTATACCAAGAGGTCCGAGAAAAACAAGACCAATAAACGTACCTAATACTGCACCCTTGGCGGCATGTTTGCTTCCTTCAAAGGCCTTTGTACCTATAGCCGAGGCAACAAAGTCAACTCCTAGAATGAATGCACAGGCTATTCCCTGCAATATGTAGAAATTGATATCAAGACTTTGGAATTTTGTCATTATTCCATATATTATCATTCCGCCGTAGATTACTCCAACTCCTGGTAAAACAGGAAGGACGGTTCCTGCCAGACCTATTACAAACAATATTATTGCTATTATCAAAGCCACTGTATACATATTCAACCCTCCTTTGTACTCATTTAATTATATCATAGGAAATTTCAAAGTAAGATTAGATAATCATTAAAAGGAAATGAATTATAAAAAGGGTTTTGTAAATGTATTAGAAGTATTGTTTATGGTATAATGAGTATACTTAAATTATTAACTGGCGGTGATTTTTTTGAAGAATGGCATTATTAAGAAAATGAGCAAAAAGTTTTATTTTATCCCATCCCTCTATGTAGGTATTTTTATAGTGATAGCAATGATTTTTATAGCGTTGGATTATCAAGGCAGCTTTATTCCCGCTGGCTTATTGATGGGTATAGAATTGGGGACCACAATATTGATTATGGTCATAGGAACCATGGCAACCCTTCTTACTGCATCTTTTTCCATTATTATGATCGTGTTGACCTTGTATGAAAACCAGTTGTCACCAAGAACCTTACAAGACTTTCTGGAAAAGAAGATAACGCAGCGAATTATTGGATACTATGTTGGAGCACTTGTGTTTTCAATAATATCATTGTTCGAAATTAAGACTAGGATGAATATGTCTCTGGTAGTAACTCCTTCAGTTAGTATATTTTTCCTTGTTGTAGGTTTGATAGTATTTATCTTTTTCATGCACTATATTTCGAAATCCATACAGAGTACTGTTTTTATATTAAATATAGTTGATGAAGCTGATAGACTTCTGTCAAAGAAACAAAAGCTTATAGAAGATGATCCCAGTATTTCATCAGAGAGCATAGACAAGTTCACTGAAATCATTGATGGCAAGTCTATTGATATATCCATGGAGAAATCCGGATTTATCAAGTTTTACAACGAAGAAGGTCTTTTCCATTTGGCATGTAGTCACGGATTGATATTGTTCTTTGAAAGGAAGGTAGGAGAGCATATTGTTGAAGACGTTCCAGTTATAAAGGTATTGAACTATCTTGGAGATAAAACAGGAGTTGAACTTGCCTCAGAAATCAGGAGGTATGTTGAAATAGGTGATGTACCAAATATAGAAAATATATATGACAAGACCCATAAGCTTGTAGATATTACTGTTAGGGCGCTGTCTCCAGGAATAAATGACCCTTCAACTGCAGTGTTTTGCATAGACAGAGTTGGATATCTTTTGCAGAAGGCTGCCAAGATATCAGAATCGAAGATTTACAAGGATGAAGAAGGGCAAGTAAGACTTATTCTAAAGGGACTAACATTTAAGAATCTTTTGTTTGAACATTTTTACCAGATAAAGCATTATGGTTTAGATGACTTGAAAATTCATAATGCTTTAATTTCAGCCTTGAATTATATTTCAAAGGAAAGTAATTATCAGATAAAAAAACAGATATGGGCTTTTGGTATGTATCTCTTGAATGAAATCAATCTTGAAGAAGTGGCGGATATAGAAAAGACATATTTGCTTGAAAGATATTATCAGCTTTCAAAAGTTACTGGTCAGAAGTTTGAAATGAATGAATATAAATGTAAAGAGGTATGATTTGAAAGATAGAATAATAGCAGGTAAAAGTATAAACCAATGGATAAATGAATATCCGCTGATGAGGGATATAATTGAAGCCAATGAAGTGTTTTGGGTAAATCCTAAGCTTGATAATTTTGAAAAAGCAATGGAAAAGATTTCATTGAATATGGAAGATGTGGAGGCTGCTCAAGAAAGATTGTTACGGTTTGCACCATTTGTTGAAAAGCACTTTCCTGAGACCTACAGAACAAATGGTATAATTGAATCCTTGATTGTTGAGGCCGTTGACATGAAGAAGGCTCTTGAAGAAATGTCCGGCCTTGAGATACCTGGAAAGCTCTTGCTTAAGCTCGACAGCCATCTGCCTATTGCAGGGTCAATAAAGGCAAGGGGAGGAATCTACGAAGTTCTCAAGCATACTGAAGACCTTGCGCTTGAACATGGACTTATATCTATTGATGATGATTATTCAATAATGGCTAGTGATGAAAACAAAGGCTTTTTCAGCAAGTATACAATCCAGGTGGGTTCTACGGGCAATCTTGGATTGAGTATAGGTATAATGAGTGCAAAAATCGGATACAGAGTAATTGTTCATATGTCGGCGGATGCAAAAAAATGGAAGAAGGATTTGTTGTCAAGCCAGGGCGTTATTGTCAAGGAATATGAATCCGATTACAGCAAGGCAGTGGAAGAGGGACGAAAGCTCTCTGATGCAGACCCTATGAGCTATTTTGTAGATGATGAAAATTCTAAGGACTTGTTTTTAGGCTACAGTGTTGCTGCTTCAAGACTAAAAAAACAACTGGATGATTTGGTTATAACAGTTGATGAAGACCATCCTATGTTTGTATATCTTCCCTGTGGCGTAGGTGGCGGACCGGGAGGAGTTGCTTTTGGCCTCAAGTTGCTCTTCAAGAACAATGTTCACTGTTTCTTTGCTGAACCTACACATTCTCCCTGCATGCTCTTGGGAATGATGACGGGAAAACACAATGACTTGTCAGTATTTGATTTTGGCATAGATAATATTACAGAGGCTGACGGACTGGCTGTAGGAAGGCCGTCTGGTTTTGTTGGCAAGACTATGGATGAGCTCTTGAGTGGCATTTATACAGTAGATGATGAAATACTTTATCTACTTCTAAGTACTTTGATCCAAAGGGAGAATATCAGTCTTGAACTTTCTGCCTGTGCAGGAATTCCCGGACCAGTCGAGCTTGTTGGAAATGAAAAGATGCTTGAATATTTGAGGGAACACAATCTTGAAGGGAAGCTGGAGAATGCAGTTCATATTGTCTGGGCCACAGGTGGAAGCATGGTGCCAGATGATGTTATGGACGGATACAATAAAAGGGGAAAAGCATTGATGTCACAGATATCAACTTCTAATATATCCTTTAAGGAAATCAGAAAAGAGGATATGGATGAATATTTTTTAGACTATTTCAACAGATACCAGCAAGTAAATTATGTTTGGAGAATGGAGAATGATGAAAAGACTGTGAAGAGTGTCGATTTTTCAGAAGACTGGGATGATGCAGAAAAACAGGATATTATCAAAGGCCTTGTTGAAACTGTTGATAAAGGTGGATCTGTTTTTGGAGCCTTTGAGGAGAGGAAGCTTATTGGTTTAGCATCCATTGATGGAGAGAGAATAGGAAATGAAAGTGAATATATCCAGATGCTAAAATTGTTTGTGAGCCAGGAGTACAGAGATAGAGGAATAGGTAGGGAATTGTTTGACAAATGTGCCAAAAGTGCAAAAGAGTCAGGAGCAAGTAAACTCTATATTTCTGCCAACTCTTCAGTTGAAACAGTAGGATTTTATGAAAATATGGGTTGTACAGATGCAAGGTGGTTCTATGAAAAGCAGGTTGAACTGGAACCATATGACTGTCAGATGGAATATGTGTTGTAAATATATACTTGAAGTATTAAGGGTGTTTAATGTGAACTGTTAACAGTTTGCATTGAAACTTGGGAGGTATTTAAATGTCATTTAAAATAGTGAAAGGTGATCTTACAAAGATGAAAGTGGAGGCTATAGTAAATGCAGCAAACTCAAGACTCAAGATGGGTGGAGGAGTATGTGGTGCGATTTTTTCAGCATCTGGTCCAAGGAAACTCCAGGAGGAATGTGACCGCATAGGTTTTTGTGCTGAGGGACATAGCGTTATTACAAAGGGATATGGACTGGCAGCCAAACATGTCATACACACCGTAGGCCCTATATGGAAGGTGGCAACCATAATGAGCCTGACTTGCTTCAAAGCTGCTACAAGACTGCTTTAGACTTGGCCATGAAGAATGGTATTGAGTCTATAGCCTTTCCCCTTATTTCAGCCGGAATATTTGGATATCCAAAGGACAAGGCAATAGAAGTTGCTGTTTCTGCAATCAGTGAATTCTTGGAAAAAAAAGATAATGGTGTATCTTGTTGTTTTCGACAGCAGTATTCTTAAATTAAGTAAGAAACTGTTTCCAACAATCTGATACATAAATTATAGAATCAGTAAAAGCAGATGAATCCGAGTAATGTCAGTTCTCGGATTCATCTGCTTTTTTAACTACGATGTTGTAAAACTAATGGTTACATATATTAGTTTGTTTTTTGCCCAACCATATTAATTGATATTGTTTTGGAGTCATTCCATGACTTTTTTTGAAAAGTTTGATAAAATATGAAATATTTTCATAACCGAGTTCATATGAAGTTTCAGTGACTGTGTTGTTGCGGAGCAGCTTTTCAGCCTCATCCATCTTTTTTTTGTTGATGAACTTTTGAGGAGAAACTCCTGAATATTTTTTGAAAGCATGGCTGAAATTTGACTCGTTCATCATCATATAGTCGGAAATATCTTTTATATAGAGTGGATTCAACAAGTTACTTTCTATATAATCAACGGCTTTATTCATTTTTTTTTCATTGCTGTTTGCAAACAGATTTGCAGCCAGGTCTGAATTAAGAAGGTCAAATATAAGTCTCTGTACATAAAGATCTATAAGAAAAACATCCTTTTTACTTTTCCTTTTATCAAATCCTTGGAAATGTTTTAGATCTTCATTTATGTTGTTTGTTAGATTGTTGATCAGTAGTTTTTGGATTTTATCTTTATCATTAAAGTTAAATTCAATACCTGATTTTATGGCAACTTCCCTTATGATGCTGTCATTAAGTTCAAATACCATTGCTTTGGTAGGTTTGCTTATTTTCATATCCACCTTGGAGTAAGAAGGCAAAAGAAGGGACTTTGACTTGTTGTATGAGAATTTCCTGCCTTCTGCACTGATTTCTTTTTCACCTGAAAGAATAGTGCAAAATCGTGAATATCCTAGTGTCATGTAAGTTCCTTCATAGTTTTCAGGCAAATCATAGTAAAGAAGTTTGACATAGTTGGTTTCAAATCCGTCAAGATTTTCCAGTTCAGTATTAAATGAATTTATCATAAATATCACCTTTTAACATATTGTTAAAAACATATCAATAAATTTCATAAATGTGTTATTTTTTTACGAAAAATTGTTAGTTTTTTTTTATTATAATACTTATAATGAGGTTATACAATAAAAAAACACACAAA
>CAZFYP010000103.1:0-10014 GCA_964523535.1 uncultured Clostridia bacterium | reverse complement strand
TCTTCCGCTCGCTAGGGGAAATCAACTATGTTGATTTCACAGCTCGCACAATCTATTTTCATTATAACATATTCCCATAAAAATTTCATGTCACTGCCCTTCGATTTCTATTGTTCTTCAGAATATAGGTGAAAACGTATTCTTTTATTTTTCTAATTTCCAATAATCCCTTTACTATTTATTCCAAATATAATAAGATAATAGAAGGATTAGAAAAGAAAAGGCATGTTTTGAAATTTTGGAAATAATTCTGTGAGGCCAGTATTATTTTAGCTACCATATAAATTTCAAGGCGCATAAAATGTCATACTGATCCAGGCAAAAAATTTAATAATGGAGGTCAATATGAAGAAATTGATCATTACAGCTGCCCTAACAGGAGCAGAGGTAACAAGAGAGCAGCAGCCGAACCTTCCCTTAACACCGGAAGAAATCGCACAAGCTGCCTATGAATGCTACAAAGCCGGCGCATCCATTGTGCACGTTCACGCACGTGATGAAGAAGGCAAGCCGACTCAAAGCTACGAGGTATACAAGGAAATCAAAGAAAAGATTGCAGAGAAATGCGATGTAATTTTCCAACCCTCAACAGGTGGAGCCGTATGGCACACTGCAGAAGAAAGGATGCAGCCAATAGAGCTCAGTCCTGAAATGGCAACTTTAAGCACTGGAACTACAAACTTCGGTCCTGACGTATTCATGAACACGGAGGAATATATCCTCAAGTTTGCAGGAAGGATGAAGGAACTTGGAGTCAAACCCGAAATTGAATGTTTCGAAAGAGGGATGATAAACAATGCCATCAAGCTTGCCAAGAAAGGCATACTCAATACTCCCATGCACTTTGATTTCGTTCTTGGGGTACCGGGAGCATGTCCTGGAGAAGCAAGGGACCTGATCTACTTTGCAGAAAGCATACCTGAAGATGCCACATGGACAGTAGCAGGTGTCGGTAGATATGAAATGCCACTTGCAGCCCAGGCTATAACAATGGGTGGACATGTAAGGGTAGGCTTCGAAGACAATGTATACATCGAAAAAGGTGTACTTGCTCAGTCAAATGCACAACTTGTTGAAAAAGTTGCCAGAATGGCAAAAGAACTTGGAAGACCTGTTGCAAGTCCTGATGAGGCCAGAGAGATACTTGGGCTCAAAAAATTAGCTGTAAAATAGGATAAATAAATCAAGGCTGTGAATTTGTTTTAAATTCACAGCCTTTTAGTTTTTTTGCTATAAGATGTGGTAAAGCACACCATATATGAAATATATTCATGGAAGACATGGGTGAATATTGAAAAGATAATGGAACACAAGTCTTTTACAAAAGCCGCTGATATTTTAGGTTATACACAGTCTGAGTCAGCCATACACTCAAGAGCCTGGAGTAGAAGTTTGGTTTTCAATTATATTAGATAGAAACTATATCAATTGGAAACTCTTGTCGAGATCTCCGATGATGTCCTCAATATCTTCAATTCCAACTGATATCCTTACCAGTTCATTGGTTATTCCAGCTGCTATTCTGTCCTCTTCAGGAACAGCCGCATGGGTCATTGATGCAGGGTGCTGAATGAGGGAATCCACACCACCAAGACTTACTGCTGTAGCTATGATCTTAAGGTTATTGAGAAGCTTTTCAGCGTCTTCAAATCCACCATTAAGCTCAAAGGAAATCATTCCTCCGAATCCGGTCATCTGCTTCTTGGCCAGGTCATGCTGGGGACATGATTCTAATCCCGGATAGTAAACCTGCTTTACCTTTGAATGTCCTTCCAGATAAGTTGCAACTTCCATTGCATTCTGACAGTGCTTTTCCATTCTTAGTCCCAGAGTCTTAAGACCTCTTGCCACGAGCCATGAATCGAATGGAGAGCCAGTTCCTCCCAGATTCATAAGATTAGGGTTGTTGATTTGATCTACATATTCCTTCTTTCCTGTTATAACTCCGCCAACTACATCTCCGTGGCCGTTTATATACTTTGTCACACTGTAGATTACTAGATCTGCACCAAGTGTCATTGGCTTTTGAAGGTATGGTGTCATGAATGTATTGTCTACAACCAATACCGCTCCGTGGTCATGGGCAATCTTGGCAATCTCTTCTATATCATAGAGTTCAAGTGTAGGATTTGCCGGTGTTTCCAAATAAACAAGCTTAGTGTTTTCCTTGAATGATTTTTTAAGGTTTTCATAATCGTTAATCTTCACATAGTCGAATTCTATTCCGTAGTTTACAATGACCTTGTTCATTACTGCTGCCGTTCCTCCGTATACACAGTCGGCACAAAGATAGTGGTCACCGGCATTCAAGAGTCCCATAATGGTAGTTGAAATGGCGGACATTCCCGTACTCGTATAAAGACCTGCATCTGTTTCGTCAAGGGCTGCCATTCTCTTTCCAATTTCATCTGTATTTGGATTTCCAAGACGTGTATACTTGTATCCAGAGTCTCTTCCTGCAAATCTGTCTCCGCCCTGGGCACAGTCTTCAAATACGAATGTTGATGTTTGATAAATAGGTGTACAATGTGCACCGAACTGTTTCTCGTGTACTGCTCCGTAATGTATTGCCTTAGTATTGAATTTCATTATATTCTCCTATTAGTTTGCCTTTAAATACTCTTCGGTATTTTCATTTTTTTCCATCTTGTCTACAGCATCTTTCAACTTATCAAGACCTTGAGCCAGCATTTCTCTCGAACAGGCAAGGTTGATTCTCATGAAGCCATGTCCGTTTTCTCCGAACCAGTGTCCGCTGTCCAGTGCTATCCCTGCTTCTTCAAAGAAAAGCTTGTCGATTCCCTGGGAATCAAGACCCAATCCCTTGCAGTCCAACCACATAAGATAAGTAGCCTCTATCTTGTGGGGAACAATACCGGTTATGTTTTCCATAATGAAGTCATATGTATAATCCCTGTTTCCCTGAATGCAGTCCACCAGCTGGTCAACATATTCGGCACCCTCTTCATAAACAGTCTGGGTGATTTCCCTGCTGAAGGCATTTGATCTATTGAGGTCCATGAGTCCAAGTTCGTTTCTGTACATTTCCATATGCTTTTCATTTCTTATGATACAAAAGGCTGAATGAAGTCCAGCAATGTTAAATGTTTTGCTTGGTGCCGTACATACAACTGTATTCTGTTCATATTTTTCACCAAGATTTGCGCACGAGAAATGTTTGTTGCCCTTGAATACAAGGTCAAAGTGTATCTCATCGGATACAAGCATCACGTCATTTTCAAGACATATGTCTGCAAGCTTTATAAGTTCTTCCACTGTCCACACTCTTCCAACAGGATTGTGGGGACTGCACAGTATCATCATTGTACATTGGTGATCTTTTGCCCTTCTTTCCAGATCTTCAAAATCCATCTGGTATTTACCTTCCTTGAAAATCAATGTATTGTCGCTTACTATTCTCTTGTTTCCTTCCACAACAGCCTTGAACGGATAGTATACAGGCGACTGGATGATTATCTTGTCATTTTCTTTTGTGTGGTTTCTGATCATCATGTTTAGAAGGAAAACTACTCCAGGTCCATATTCAAGTTCTTCTCTTTTAGTCTCTATATCATGTCTTGTCTTAAGCCATTTGACTATGGCTTCATAAAATTCCGGCATCCTCTTAGTGTAGCCGAACACTCCATGCTGAGCCCTTTTCACAAGGGATTCTATCATGAAGTCAGGGCATTTCAAATCCATGTCTGCAACCCAGAAGGGCATAAGATCATTGGATCCGAATTTCCCCTCCATTTCTTCATATTTCACGGAACTTGTATTTTGTCTGTCTGTGATTTTGTTTAAATTATACATACTTCCTCCAAGGAAGCTGCTGTCTATACAGTAGCCTCTCTAATTTCTGCTAAATCTTCAGATTCGCATTTGTCCATCCAGTCTTTTCCTTCAACTCTCTTGGATACCATCATGGATACAACAGCATCTCCAGTTGCATTAATCATTGTTGCAATTGCATCTGTAAGCATTCCTATTGTTACAATAATCGGAATAACTTCCGTATTAAATCCGTAGAATCCTACTATTATCAATGATCCCATCATTCCACCACCTGGGATACCAGACATTACAACTCCACTCATTACTGAAATGGCAATAGCTGTAGACCATACACCTATGCCTGTGAACTTCATTCCGAATATTCCGAACAAGAAGGCTATCTTCATAAGGGTAGTCAGTGCAGTACCGTCCATATGAATTGTTGCTCCAAGAGGCAATACTATATTTGATATATCTTTCGGTACACCCATTTTCTTTGTTCCGTCAAGATTGGTTGGCAATGTTGCTATTGAACTCTGTGTTGCCAGAGATGTGATTACTGCTGGGAATATGTGTGCATAGAATGTCTTTACACCTCTGATACCGCCTGCATAATATGAATATCCTGTAAATGCTATTAGGAAGTAGAAGATGCATATTGGAAAGAACATAACTACGGCCTTTGTATATGCCCCCAGAAGTTCAGAGCCATATGTTCCTATCAATGCTGCAAAATATGCACCCAGTCCTATTGGAGCATAAAGCATTATTATGTTGATCATTTTCATGAATGCCTCTGCACAGATATCCAGGAAATCCACAACTGGATTGTTTATGAGCTCCCTTTTCTTGCTTACGTAACTTATACAATATCCAAATACCATGGCGAATATTATAAGTGGAAGCATTGCATTTCTTGAAAGTATAAGGTTGAAGTCGTTTACTGAAATGGCTTTTACAACCTGATCCATTACATTCATTTGAGATGACTCTTCATAAGATCCCATATCAATATTTACACCTTCTGCCGGCGGTACTATTGTTACTACGGCAATTATGAATATTGAAGCTATAAGTCCTGTAATGATAAATATTGCTACAGTGTTTTTAAGTATTTTACTCAGTCGCTTCATGTTTGACATTTTCGCTATGGAACTTGACAAACTGAAAAATACCAAGGGTACAACTGCTGTAAACATGAAATTAAGAAATATTTGACCAAATGGCTTAAGCACTGTTGCCTTCTCACCATATATCAATCCTATGATACATCCTGCTACGATACCAATTATCAATAAAATTACCGATTTGTAAGTTTTAAAAATTGATTTTCTTGTAAATTCTGACATTATTATCCTCCTATTAAATACATATCCTCTTTATATAATTCCTCTTGTTGCACTCCTGTTATTTACTTCTATTCTCCTTGGCCTCCTTGTGCTAATATATAGTGCAAAGAGTATGCCAATGGTTTTCAATTATCTTGTTTAACCCTTATCAAAATACCTTCTATTCCCCAAAATTCAAGGGTCAAAGTTTTTTCCAATCCCTTTAAAGGCTCTAACAGCAAGGTTGTTTTCTTTATTGACTTATATAATTAAATGGGTTAACTGGTTTTTTATAGCCAATTAACCCATTTAATCATTTGATTATTTTTCAATCAATTCAATTCCAGTCCTGGAAATACTGCTGCCACCTCGCCCGGATGATACATTTATATAGCCTTCGTTTTTCAATGTCTTTAAAATGCTTCTGACATCATACTCTGACAGAAACATGAGGTCATCATAAGCCATATCCGAAATACTCTTTCTTCCTAACTTCTTCCTGTCTTTGTATGCCTGATAAAAGAGTTTAAGTACATAGCTTTCCTTTTCATCAAGACCCAAATAAAGAATCTTACCTTCTTGGTCACTTGTTGTTTCAATTTCTTCCTTCATATGATAGGGAAGGTGGTCCATTTTTATTACATCAGTACCTATATTTTCAAAGAATTCAACACAGTTTCTAAGCTCTCTGATATTGCCGTCCCATTTGTAGTCATTGAGGAATATAAGGACTTGATCTGACAGAGCAAAGGAACAGTTACCAAGTTTCTTGAAATAATCAATTAAAACCTCAACATCTCCATTTCTTTCAAGCAATGAAGGCACATGTATAGGCAAAACATTGAGCCTGTAAAATAGATCCTTTCTGAAATGACCTTTTTTAACCTGTTGTCTCAGATTCTTGTTTGTTGCTGCAACTACCCTTACATCAACCTTTATGACTTTGTTGCCTCCAACACGCATTACTTCGCCTTCCTGGATTACACGAAGGAGTTTCACCTGAAGGTCCAGTGGCATCTCCCCTATTTCATCGAGAAAGAGGGTGCCATTGTGGGCAAGCTCGAATATTCCCGCCTTTCCACGCTTAGATGCTCCAGTAAAGTCTCCCGCCTCATATCCGAAAAGTTCACTTTCCAGCAGGTTTGCAGACAGGGCCGCACAGTTTATTGCGACAAACTGCTTATCCCTGATTGGAGATGCATTATGGATTGCCTGTGCTATGAGTTCCTTGCCGGTACCACTCTCTCCAGAAATGAGAACAGAAGACTTTGAATTACCCATTCTCAAGATCAGCTTCTTCATCTTGATGACAGCATCACTCTGACCAATAATATTTTCTGTAGTATATTTAGCTACATGGCCCTTGTTTGCCAACTGCAGTCTCAATTTGTTCTGCGTATCTTCCCGTTCTTCAAAATTTTCCAGTATGGCGAATGATCCGTATGCATGGTCACCTTCAGTCTCACCGTAGATATCTGATACTGGAAATATGGATAGGGTTACAGCCTTGTCGTTTATCCTTATAAGCCTGTCTAGCATCTGTTTCCTGGATCTGTTGTATTCGTCAAAAACCTGGCCGGTAATTATTTCCCTTATATGCATGCCTTCATATTCAATATCGGGATCCAAAAGGTTGTCAGCCTTGTCATTGCATGTCTCTATTGTCCCAAAACTGTCAAATCCGATTACACCCTTCTCCATAATGGTTAGAATGGTATTAAACTGATTCTGGGAAGCCTTGGTCTTACTAATAAAATAATCAACACCCTTGTTGTATGATACAAGATTATCGAAATATTCGAGAATCACCTTTTCAGCCAAAACATCTTCCAAGTCAAGGGCTATTGCAGTATCCACAATAGTATTCTTGTCAAGAACCCTGTTTCCTAGGTCCAATGCATGCTTAGTACCTTGGGGAACAAATCTTTTCTCCCCTGTTGTTATGGCAGCATCCAAATAAGGTACGGTATCCATGTTGGGATATACGGGAATCAACTCATAGTCGTCAAAGCCCAGCTGGTAAAGAGTTGCTATGGTTTCTATGCACATTTCAAAACTGAGGTTGACAAGGGCAGCCTTTTTACCAACATTACTGTTCTTCAGAAGACTGAAACCTTCCTTTGAAAGAGTAAGTCTTGAAATGACTATTTCAATATCATCATGGTTTATATACTTTTTTAAAACTTCATACTGCGAGTAGGTGCTGATAAGCAAAACATCTACATCTTCAATACTGTCGTTGTTATTCACATCAAATGAAAATGTTGAAATTTCAACGAAATCACCAAACAATTCAAACAGTTGCTTTTTATAGAACTTTCCCACATCAACACTTGAAGTTACAATGCCAAGTCTCTTTTTCATATAATTCACCCTCTCTTATCCATGCTGTGTTTTCTTACTATAATACTATATAAAACAAATATTTCATAATTTTTTTCAAGAAACAAGGCATAATGTCAGATATACATATTATGCCAAGATCAATAAATAGTAATGGATACATATGGATTATGCATTTGTAAAGATTTCCTTACCACAAAAAAAGACCGGCATCAAATGTTGATTCTTCAACTGATTTTGCCGATCCTGCTTTTGATTCAATTTTATGTGATGCAAGATGTCAATATGGCAATCATGACAGGGGAACCATCACAATGTCCTTTTTAAAACAATGTCCCGATTGCTAAGGTCAAAACAACGGTCCCCCTGGCATGACTACATTCTCTTTGAAGACTCATATGCCAACAGGGATCTTTCACAGTCTTTCTCTGACAGTGAAACCTGGAAGCAGAGTCCGCTTCCCTTCATCTTTTCAGATGCATAGGAAAGTCCGTTTGTCCTTGAGTCAAGGAATGGATGGTCTATCTGGGCAGGGTCTCCTGCAAGTATGATTTTCGTTCCTATTCCCGCTCTTGTTATTATTCCCTTTACCTGTCTGGGTGTAAGGTTTTGAGCTTCATCTATCAGCACCCACTGGTTAACTATGGACCGTCCCCTAAGGAAGGCTACTGCTTCCGTGGTGAGTATTCCATTTTCAAACAGTTCCTTTATCTTAAAGGACAAATCAACATCCTGGGTAAATTTCTTCTTTGACTCAAGTGACATTAGTATTTCAAGATTATCTATTATAGGTCTCATGAATGGTGCTATCTTTTCCTCTTCGGTTCCGGGTAGGAATCCTATATCCTCATCCATTTTCACATTTGGTCTGCATACAAGAATCTTCCTGTAAAACCTGCTGTGCTCGTGAAGTATCTTGTGAAGCCCTACAGCCATTGAATAGAAAGTCTTTGCAGTTCCTGCCGGTCCCTTTATTATAACAAGAGGCGCCTTGTCCGCATCCTGCATTAAAGATTCCTGGATGAATTTCTGATATACGCTTCTTGGACTTACACCGAAAGGCTTTTCAGTATCATAGTTCAGCGGAACTATCTTTTCACCGTCAAAGCGTCCAAGTGCCGAATGCTTCTCGTTTGTATTTGATTTTATTATAAAAAACTCGTTTCTTGTTGCTTCATATCCAAGCTTCTCAAACTCATGTGTATACTTAAAGACCTGACCTGGCAATATATATCCATTCTTATAGAATGATGTGATATCATGTTCATTGGCAATGACTTCCGCCACACCCTTGTACTGTTCGTCATAGTTGGGAACCTGCTCGGCAAAGAAATCCTGTACCTTGATTCCAATTACTTCCGCCTTTATTCTTAAGAAAACATCCTTGGAAACAAGGATTACATAGTCTCCCTTTTCCATAAGACCCTTGCAAACCCTTAGAATCCTGTTGTCATTCTTGTGCTTAAGCCAACTGTCAGGAAGCTCTATTTCAGTGTGGTTAAGCTCTATCCTAATGGATCCTCCACCAGGAAGTTTAACTCCTTCAATTAGGTTTCCAGTTTTCCTCAGGTCATCCATTATTCTAGCTGCTTCCCTTGCATGGGCTCCAAGATCTGATGATTCGCTCTTGAACTTGTCAAGCTCTTCCAAAACAATGTCGGCTATTACAATATCGTGCTCGTCAAATTGATACAGTGCATAAGGTGTCTGGAGTATTACGTTAGTATCTAGTACAAAAGTTTTTTTCATGCAGGATACCCCCTATATATTGTATTTGTTAATATCTATTATACTATATGATTAGGCTAACTGTCATTAATCTTATGTATCAAATGAATAATTTCAAAGTTAAGTCATTGCAAACTATGTAAATTATTTAAAATCTATCAGCTATAAATATTACAACAAGTCTGTTAAGTTTTCCATACAAAAAACAAAAGGAACCGTCCCTTTTGTTTTTTGTATGGAAAAACCGGACAGGTTATCCCCATCCGGTTTTTTTAATGTTTGTTAGATATCTTTGCGATACCTATTCTAGTGGCAGCTTTCTTGAGTGCTATTTCCGCTCTTAGAATATCAAGCTCTTCCGTCTTTTGTTCAAGCCTTTGGGCCGCTCTTTCCCTGGCCTTTTCAGCTCTCTCAATATCAATTTCATCAGGCCATTCGGCAGTATCGCTGAGAATTACAACCTTCTCTTCCAATACTTCCATATATCCTTGAGACAAAGCAGCATTCCTGAACTGACCGTTGTCCTTTATTCTGACTTGTCCAATTGCCAAAGGAGTTACAAAGGGTTCATGGTCTTTTAATATTCCCATTTCTCCACCTGTTCCTTTCACAACTATCATGTCAGCTTCTCCCTCATAGAATACTCTATCGGGAGTTACAATTTCCAGCATGAATTTAGCCATGAATTCACCAACCTTTCTTAATCTCCATAAGGGAGACTAAGCTTCTCTCTGCATCTTCATTTTTGCAGCTTTTTCTATAACCTGGTCTATAGTACCAACCATTAGGAATGCCTGCTCAGGCAAGTCATCATGCTTACCTTCAAGTATTTCCTTAAATC
>CAZFYP010000102.1:0-10062 GCA_964523535.1 uncultured Clostridia bacterium | reverse complement strand
TCTCTTCCGCCTACACCTATGTCTCCGGCTGGAACATCAACGCTGTCTCCAAGATGTCTATAAAGTTCTGTCATGAAACTCTGGCAAAATCTCATGATTTCTCTATCTGATTTACCTTTTGGATCAAAATCAGAGCCACCTTTTCCGCCACCTATGGCTAATCCAGTAAGTGAATTCTTGAATATCTGCTCAAATCCTAAAAATTTAATTATTCCAAGGTTTACTGTAGGGTGGAATCTTAATCCTCCCTTGTAAGGTCCTATAGCGCTGCTGAATTGAACTCTATATCCTCTGTTCACGTGTATTTGTCCTTTGTCATCAGTCCAGGGAACCCTGAACATCAACTGTCTTTCTGGTTCAATAAGTCTTTCGAGTATACAGTTTTCTTTATATTCCGGATGCATATCCATTACTGGCTTTAATGAATGAAGCACCTCTTCAACTGTTTGATGGAATTCGGGTTCTGCCGAATCTCTCTCTTTTGATAATAATGTTACGTTTTCTACATAATTCATGGTATAACCTCCCTAATTTCTATTTAATTATAACACTCGTTAAATAAAAAGCAATGTTTATTGTTGAAATTTGACTATTTATTACGAAATCTTAACATTAAAGAGGTTGCAAATCGTTTTCCTGTGTGTATTGATTTTAGAATATAAAAAGAGAACCCATTATATGAATATATAAAGGTTCTCTTTAGTTAGGTTTTTTAGTTCGCTATCATACTATCCCTAGACTCATCATTGCTTCAGCGACTTTTATGAATCCTGCAATATTTGCACCTGCAACATAGTTGCCGGGAACTCCATATTTTATAGCGGCTTCATTTGACTCCTTGAAGATATTAACCATTATTTCATCAAGTTTATTGTTTACCTCTTCAAATGTCCATGATAGCTTCATGCTGTTTTGGGCCATCTCCAGAGCGGATGTTGCGACACCACCTGCATTAGCTGCCTTAGCTGGTGCCAGGAGTATCTTGTTATTTAGTAAATATTTTATTGCTTCATTGCTACAAGGCATATTTGCACCTTCACCTAC
Source organism: uncultured Clostridia bacterium (assembly GCA_964523535.1). Taxonomy (GTDB): domain Bacteria; phylum Bacillota; class Clostridia; order Tissierellales; family Dethiosulfatibacteraceae; genus Dethiosulfatibacter. The sequence continues at coordinate 9,018 of CAZFYP010000102.1, read as the reverse complement.
TAAGAAACATCCATTCTCAACAAGTTTTTTTGCATCTTCAAGGAGTATATCATTTTGCGCAGCACATGGCAGAGCTATATCACATTTCAGGTTCCATAATTTTCTTTGATTATCCAAATATTCAGCTTGAGGATGGTATTTAACATATTCACTTATTCTCTTTCTTTCTATTTCTTTAATCTGTTTTATCGTATCTATATTGATTCCATTTGGATCATAAACATATCCTTTGGAATCAGACATTGCTACTACGTTTGCTCCATATTCCATAGCTTTAACACATGCATATATGGCTACATTTCCCGATCCGGATATAACAATAGTCTTTCCTTTTAAATTCTCATTGTGAGCTTTAAGCATTTCCCTTATGAAATATATGACGCCAAATCCAGTTGCTTCCTTTCTTGCTAAAGAACCGCCGTATTTTAATCCTTTTCCAGTAAGTACACCGGCTTCAAATTCATTCTTTATTCTTTTATATTGTCCGAAAAGATATCCGATTTCTCTTGCGCCTACACCAATATCACCTGCTGGTACATCAACAGACTGTCCAAGATGTCTATAAAGCTCAGTAATAAAACTTTGACAGAATTTCATTATTTCCTTATCTGATTTTCCCTTGGGATCAAAGTTTGAACCACCTTTTCCGCCTCCAATTGACAAACCGGTAAGGGAGTTTTTGAAGGTTTGCTCGAATCCCAAAAATTTGATTATGCTCAGGTTTACTGTAGGATGGAATCTTAATCCTCCCTTGTAAGGGCCGATGGCACTGTTAAATTGTATTCTGAACCCTCTATTAACTTGTATTTGACCACTATCATCTAGCCAAGGTACTCTGAAAATTATCTGTCTTTCCGGTTCTATAAGCCTTTCAAGGATTCGATTTTCCTCGTATTCCGGATGCTTATCCAATACCGGTTTTAATGATAGAAGAACCTCTTCGACAGCTTGGAGAAATTCAGGTTCGGATGAATCATTCATCTTCGCAATAGCTATTACTTTCTTTATATAGTTCATTTTGCAGCCTCCTATGAATGTATGTTTTATATTAAACAAATAGCGTTTGATATACGCCATGTGTTAACATTTTGTAATATATATCGATAGTAATTGATTTTCTTGGTACTAGATGTACAATATAAGAGCGAATATCAAATAATTATTGGGGGTTGCTATGTTATCAGCAGTTAATGCCTGTGTCCTTTCGGGACTGGAAGGCAATATAGTAAAGGTTGAAACAGATTTAACAAATGGATTACCTACTTTTAATATTGTTGGTCTTCCTGATGCTTCAATAAAGGAGTCAAAAGAAAGAGTAAGGTCTGCAATATCAAACTCGACTTATGATTTTCCCATGTCAAGGATAACGGTAAATCTGTCGCCTGCTTCTATAAAGAAGGAAGGATCTCAGCTTGATCTACCCATAGCCCTGGGTATTCTTTCGGCAATGGGTACATGTATGGTCAAGGAGCAGGAAAAAACCTGTTTCATTGGAGAACTGTCTCTTGACGGTTCAATAAAATATATCAACGGCGTTTTACCTATGCTTATATCATTAAGGACATTAGGCATAGAAACGGCCTATGTACCTGCAGAAAGTATTAAAGAAGCTAGCTATATAAAGGATATGGAAATATATCCAGTAGGAAGCCTTAACGAACTTGTAGATCATTTAAATGAGAAAAAATCTTTATTACCTGCAACGAAAAAGGATTATTCATTCTCGAATGCACACAGTAGTTACGAAGTAGACTTTTCAGAAGTCAAGGGTCAGGAAACGTTGAAACGTGCTGTAGAAATAGCTGCAGCAGGAAGTCATAATATATTGATAATAGGATCTCCAGGTTCGGGAAAAACAATTATTGCCAGAAGAATTCCTACAATTCTTCCTGACCTTACTTTTGAAGAATCCCTTGATATTACAAAAGTATATAGTATTGCAGGGCTTAATGGAGAAAGTGGATTAATACAAACAAGACCATTTAGAGCTCCTCATCATACCATAACTAGAACTGCACTGGTTGGAGGCGGTCGTATTCCAAAGCCAGGTGAAATTTCTCTTGCAAACCATGGCGTATTGTTTCTTGATGAGTTGCCTGAATTCAACAAAAGTTCCCTTGAAGTATTAAGACAACCTCTTGAAGATGGTACGGTAACAATATCAAGGGCAAACATAACTGTAGACTATCCTTCGAAATTTATGCTCGTATCAAGTATGAATCCTTGTCCCTGCGGTTATTATGGAGATCCAAAGCATGAATGCAGGTGTTCAACATCTCAAATCGAAAGATATTTAAGTAAAATATCCGGCCCCCTCCTTGATAGAATTGATATTCAAATTGAAGCCACACCCGTTGAATACGATGACCTTAATTCCCTTAGAAAGTCTGAATCTTCTCTAGATATCAGAAAGAGGGTAAATAGAGCAAGAAAGATACAGGAAGACCGTTATGTTGAATTAGGTATATTTTCAAATTCAGAACTCGGGGCCGGTCAGATAAAAAAATTCTGCAATCTTGATCTTGATGCCAGGAATATTTTGAAAACAGCATATGACAAATTATCCTTAAGTGCAAGAGCCTACAATAAAATCATCAAGGTTTCAAGAACAATTGCAGATCTGGATGGCAGCAAGGATATAAAGATGGAACATGCAGCTGAAGCCATTCAATATAGAAATATAGATAAAAAATACTGGGGATAAGATATCGGTCCGTCAATAAAACGGACCGATAAATTTTTTAATACTATACATTACCTAGAACTTCAAATACTTCAGCAACCTTGTTTTCAAAGTCCTCATTGAATTGATTGATTTTATCAAGAACTTTAGCGGTTTTGCTGTTCCAGGTATACTTCACCAAAAATCCCGGAGAAATACTTAAATTATCAAAATCACTGGTTTCTATAAGATTCTTGATTTTGGAATTTTCTTCAGGAAGAAGTATGTGTCTTTGTTGCAGTGTGTTTATAATATCTATTAAGTCAATTATTCTATGATTTTCAATTATTTTGTATTCGTTTTTCCAGAATCTCAAATATTCATCTAGGAATAAATCTCCTTTGAACACAAGTAGGTTATCGTTTTCATGTTGGATGATAATGTTTTTTGTAATTGCATATCCTTTTTTCTTAAGTTCGAACAAATTGTTCAAATCAAGGTTTTCATAGGTGGAATATGCTGATGTAAGAGAACTTCCGGCATACATCCAGAGATTTACAGCCCAGTTGGAGTCCAGACAATTCACATCAAGATATAGTTTATCAACCGTTTTTTTGCCGCTGTAAATGTAAGGTCTCATATTTTCCTGATACATGATTTCGGAGGCCGAGTCAAAAGTTGATAATGCATAAACACATCTTTTGTTTAATTGTCCCAAATCGTTTTCACATGAATGGAAAGTGGTGTAAGGATTTATCCATTTATACTCTGATTCTATGAAATCAACAAAATCAAGTACAAGGCTCTTTTGAAGCCCCTGTAGAATATCATCGTTTATTAGTGTATTTATCTTTGATATAATGCTTTTCCAGGAAAGATGGAGTGTATTGCTGATAACATCTGTATTTTTTGTTTCAGGTATTACAGATTTGATTTTATCAAGCCAGATTCGTTCTTCACCAGGGTTGTTTTCAACTATAAGGGCATAATTGTTGCTTGTGAAAAGAATTCCATTGAATTGCTTTTCAAGAGTTTTTCCGGTAAAATCCTTGTTTGGTGACTGATCATCAATAATAACAACATGTGCTATTGTTTTGTTGTCAAGCTTTTCAGAATTGAAAATTTTATCGGTCGGTTTAACCTGATAGAAGATATCTTCTATTGTTGTATCTTCATTGAATAATTTATCAGGAATGGTTTCGCTTGCTTTCTCATTTGTAAGACTGAAGAGAATATTTTGCAAGGCTGGTACATATTTCAATACTATAAAAAAAGCCCTTATGAGTTCATCTTCATTGTTGTCGATTCTTATTTTACAAGGACTGAAAAAATTTAACTTGTTCACAGTAATTCCTCCTCTTTTAGATTAAGACAAAAAACGCCATTCATAAATTTATGAATGGCTTGGATGCGTATCTCTTAATAAAATTATATCATTAATTTTTAATATATTCAATAATACATTGAAATTCAATAAAATTATTATTCATTGTTTACAAGATAAAAATTTGTTAATGATGAAAGACCTGTGTTATAATGCTATGAAAATTTATTTGAGGGAGTGCTATGGATATAAATATAGGAATAAAAAAATCAATAATGCATATAATGGACAGGTCAGTAAGTGAACCGGTATATTCTGATTATGAATTGGATATTGATTTTCTGGGGGATTTCATTGGAAAGCATGTAGAAAACTTTATGAATTCACCGGATGTGAAGACTTTTGATGAAAGTAATAATGAAGAGATTAACGTGTTTTTTGAAAGTATTGATGAAAACTTCATGGAAGCTAGTAAAAAAATGACTGAAAGTATTTTCAGCTTGATAAACAACAATGACGATGTACCTGACGGTGATTCACTCTATGTATTGTATGAAATGGAAGGAAATGTTAATTTTATTATGTTGCTCCTTGAATACAGAACTGGATATATTCATAAATTTGGCTATGACAATGATAGAATGAAAACTGAAATAATTGAATATAAGACATGTCTTACAAATATTACTCAAAAAGTGTCGAATGTTTTCAATTATTCAATAGGCAAAGGTGAAGTGAAAGTACTTGAAAAGCAGTACAAAGTTGATGGCTCAAAAATTAATATCCTGTCTCAGGGAATATTCAATCTTGAGGAAAAGAAGACTATTAATGAAAAGCTTAACATAGTGAAGAAGACTGCCGAGAAACTGATCAATGAATATTATGAAGATGATATTGAAAAACACAAGGAATTGAAAACAGAAATAATAAAAGATTGTATCGAGAAACAGGAAGTGGATATAAATAAAATTGCAGAAAAGGTATTTGAAGGAGATGATATTTTAATTGATAATTTCAATACCCATATATCCAATAAAGGTTTAAGCAGCGAACCTATAAAGATTGATGAATTGAACTATAATAAGATATTGAAGAAACAAAAGATAAAAACAAAGGAAGGAATAGAAATAATAATTCCAATAGATTTGATGACCGATTCTGATAAAATTGCCTTTGAACAAAACGATGACGGTACTACGAATATTATTTTGCGAAACCTTAAAGAAAAGGAATAAGGTGAAAAAGAAATGATATATCAAAAACGCTGTACAGATATATCAGATTAAAAGTCCGTATTTTATAAGGATTGAAGTCGAAATCGTGTCTGTTACATTGCCTGCAGAGATTAGGTTTGCATAGAAAATATAAGTATACATAAAATGACAAGCATACTAAATCACGTAAAAATAAGCAAAACTATAGTTGACATAATTTGCGACAAGATTGTTGATTATAGTGTATTAATCATTGAAATCTGTTGTATTTTTTTAAATAAAGGGAAAATTAAAATAGAATCATGATTTCCAATAAAACAAGTTTTTCTTTACAATACAATGGTTATATGCTAATAATAGAAAAAAAGAGAATAAGAAAATTTGAAAACAAAAGGTTGCTTATGGATAAATTAACAAGAAATATTTTAATGTTGAACAATACTATAGGTCCAAATAATAAACTCATTGAAAGGATGGAAGATTATTTTGGCGTGGAAGGGTTGACCAATCTTTGCCAACTTATGGATGAGTTGAAGGAATCCAAGATTCTTGACAGAGAGAAATATGATTCCATTGAAAGGTTTATTAAAGAGGAAAGAATTGAATTCTATATTGAATATCTTGAAAAGGAAAATATCAAGCTTGTAACAAAATATAAAGATAATTATCCGGATAGGCTGAGATATATTGACAATCAACCATGTCTCTTGTATGTCAAGGGTAATATGGTACCCTTAAACGATGGGAAAACAAGTATTTCCATCGTAGGTTCAAGAAAGGCCACATCTTATGGTAAATGGGTTGCAGAAAGCATTGCCGGTGATTTGGCCGACAAGGGAGTTTCTATTATCAGTGGGATGGCTTATGGAATTGATTCCATAGCGCACAGAACATCGCTTGAAAGAAATAATTTTACAATTGCCGTACTTGGGTCCGGTATAGATGTTATATATCCGGCTAAAAACAAGAAGCTATATTATGATATAGAAGAAAATGGATGCATAATAAGCGAATTTGCACCGGGAACTCGACCATTAGGATTTAACTTTCCTTTGAGAAATAGGATAATCAGTGGATTAGGAGATGGAGTACTGGTTGTAGAAGCAGGACTTAAAAGTGGATCCCTTATAACGGCTACCTGTGGTGCCGAACAGGGAAAGGAAGTTTTTGCCGTTCCTGGAAACATTGACAGTATTTATAGTAAAGGAGCTAATCGATTAATAAGGGACGGTGCAAAAATTGTAACCGGTGCAGACGATATTCTGGAAGAGTTGTCATATGATGTATATGACAACAGGAGTTTTCAAACAGATTTGGGAAACTATGATGAAATAAAAATGGCCCTTCTAAAAACACTTGCCTCAGGTGAAAAATCAATATCTGAAATAGAATCTGTCCTGGATTTTGATATGAATAAAATACTCAGTAATTTGACAGTTCTTGAAATGGATGGTTTAATTGTACAGGGTAGCGGTAAAAAATTCAGACTTGTAAATAATAAAATAATCAAATATATGGAAGAAATAATCAAAGGAGGAAGCGATGGCTAAAAATCTGGTTATAGTTGAATCACCGTCAAAAGCTAAAACAATAGGAAAATTTCTTGGTAAAAACTATAAGGTTAAGGCATCGGTGGGTCATTTAAGAGACTTGCCGAAAAGCAAGCTTGGTATAGATATTGAAGATGATTTCAATCCGAACTATATTACCATTCGTGGTAAGGGGGATATCATCAAGGAATTGAAGAAAGAAGCAAAGAAGGCTGATAATATCTTTCTTGCAACTGACCCTGACAGGGAGGGAGAGGCGATATCCTGGCATCTTGCTGAGATATTGAAGCTGAACCCGGAAGATAATATTAGGATTGTATTTAATGAGATAACTAAAAATGCAGTTTCAAATGCAAAGAAAAATCCTCGAAGCATTAATCAAGATCTTGTAGATGCACAGCAGGCTAGAAGAATACTTGACAGATTGGTTGGTTATAAAATCAGTCCTTTGTTGTGGAGAAAAATAGAAAAGGGTTTAAGTGCTGGTAGAGTTCAATCTGTTGCAGTCAAGTTGATTTATGACAGGGAAAAGGAAATTCAAAATTTCCTACCCGAAGAATACTGGACTATAGACGGGGAATTCGGTAAGAAGAAAACTCTTGAAGCGAAATTCGCAGGAGAGCTCAACGGAAGCAGAGTAAAAAAGATTAACATAAGCAATAGGGAAGAAGCAGATAAACTTCTTGAAGTATTGAGAAGCAAGGATTATGGTATTATTGAAAAGATAACAAACAAGAAAACCAAAAAGTCTCCTTTACCACCGTTTACAACCAGTTCCTTGCAGCAGGATGCAAACAGACAATTGAATTTTTCCACTAAAAAGACAATGATGATAGCTCAACAGCTTTATGAGGGTGTGGAAATTGAAGAACAGGGTACATCAGGTCTTATTACCTATATAAGAACGGATTCATTTAGAATATCAAATGAAGCGAAACAAGAGGCTACTGAATATCTAGAAGATAGCTATGGCAAAGAATATATAAATACTTCCAGGGTCTATAAAACAAAAAAGAAGACAGATATTCAAGATGCCCACGAGGCTATCAGACCTTCTACGGTATACAATCATCCTGATAGAATAAAGGAATCCCTAACAAATGACCAGTATAAATTGTACAGACTTATATGGAAGAGATTTTTAGCTTCATGTATGGAATCAGCTGAATTTGAAAATCTTACGATTTTAATAAATATTGAAGGATATGCCTTCAGGTACAGCGGCAAAAAGAAACTCTTTGATGGATTTATGAAGGTTCTTCCAACAAAGGACAAAATTGATGAATTTCCGGATCTTAAAGAAGGTGAAGAAATAAAGGTCAAGAAAATTCTTGAGAAACAAAACTTTACTAATCCTCCCGCAAGATACAATGAAGCTTCACTAGTCAAGACTATGGAGGAATTGGGAATAGGTAGACCAAGTACTTACGCACCAACTATTTCAACAATACTCAGTAGAGGATACGTAATTAAAAGCGAAGGAGTTTTTAATATCACTGAAATAGGTGAAATTGTTACAGAGCTGTTGAAAGAGCACTTCGGAAGCATAATCAACGACAAGTTCACTGCCGATTTGGAGAACAAGCTTGATGAAGTAGAGTCGGGTAGTTTCAGATGGCAGGAGGTAATAAAAGGTTTCTATGATGAATTTGAAAAGGCACTTACAGAAGCAGACAAGAATATAGAAAAGATAGAAATTGAGGAAGAAATAACTGAAATAGAATGTGAAAAGTGTGGATCAAAAATGGTTGTTAAGAAGGGAAGGTTCGGAAAGTTCCTGGCCTGTCCAAATTATCCAGAGTGTAAGAATACAAAACCGTATGATTCAGAAACCGGTGAAGCAAAGGTAAGTGATGTAGACTGTGACAAGTGTGGAGCTAGAATGGTCATTAAAAAAGGAAGGTATGGAGAATTCCTTGCCTGTCCAAATTATCCAGAGTGTAAGAATACAAAACAGATAGAAAAAACCATAAATGTCAAATGTCCAAAATGTGGCGGTGACATACTTGAAAAGAGAACAAAAAAAGGAAGAAAGTTTTATGGTTGTAGTAATTATCCAGAGTGTGATTTTACAGCCTGGAATGAACCTGTAAGTGAGAAGTGTTCGGACTGTGGAAGCCTTCAGGTAAAGAAAAAAACCAAAGATGGAGAAGTAATTGTGTGCACAAACGATAATTGCAAAAAATAATATTTACAAACAATTTTTGTTGTGGTATACTACTTCAGGTATTACACACAGCTGATGATTTCTAAAGGTGTGCCGAAAGG
>CAZFYP010000101.1:0-10077 GCA_964523535.1 uncultured Clostridia bacterium | reverse complement strand
AGTATTCATTCACAATATCAAGTATACCGGTATTGATGCAGGTGGGAAAATAGATAAGCTTAAAAAAGTCATGGAATCAAAAAATGTTGATGCATATCTGATGAATTCACTGGGCAGTATTGCTTGGCTTTTCAATATAAGAAGTCATGATGTGGAATATACTCCTGTTGCCTATGCCTATGGCCTCATAGATGAAGATGGTGCAAAATTGTATATCAACAAGGACAAGCTTGATGTAAGTGACCTTGTATATCTTAAGGAGCAGGGAGTTGACATAAGGGACTACAGTCAGTTTTATGATGATTTAAAGGAAATCAAGGACTGCAAGGTGTCTTATGATCCTGATATGGCCAATGGTCTTATGTCTGCAACTCTTGATTCTTCCAATGTTTGTCTTGAGGAAAAGGACCTTGTTTTTATGATGAAGGGTGTCCTTGGCCAGGTGGAGGAAAAAAACCTTAAGGGTTGCCAGGTGAGAGACGGTGTAGCCATGGTCAGGTTCTTCAGCTGGTTTGACACGGCTGTTTCTCAGGGAGGACTTTGCGAGGGCCATGCTGCTGAAAAACTTGAGACTTTCAGAAAGGCTCAGGATTTATTCATAGAACCAAGCTTTGAAACCATATCGGCTTATGGGTCAAATGCGGCAATGATGCATTATAGTACAGGTGGTGGAAAGGGATCTCTAATAGAGCCTAAAGGACTTTATCTTGTTGATTCAGGCGGACAGTATTATGACGGTACTACTGATATTACAAGGACGGTAGCGGCAGGGGAACTTTCAGATGAGGAGAAGAAGGACTTTACTCTTGTTTTGAAGGGTCATATTTCAATGGCGAAAATTATATTCCTGGAAGGAAGCACAGGTTCGAATCTTGATATAATTGCAAGACAGCCTATATGGAATGAATATATGGACTATAAGAGTGGCACGGGACATGGAGTCGCATATGTGGGAAGTGTTCATGAGGGACCCATGGGTCTGCGACTGAATCATCAGTCGGTAATAATTAAACCGGGAATGGTTGTAACAAACGAGCCTGGAATCTACAAGGAAAACAAACATGGAATAAGGATAGAAAACACCCTGCTTGTAAAGGAAAGGGCCAGAAATGACATGGGTACCTTCCTCGGCTTTGATACCATATCATATTGTCCCATAGACACCAGATGCATAGTCAGGGAAATGTTGACTGATGAAGAGATAAAATGGCTTAATGAATATCATGAGAAAACCTATGGACTTCTTGCATATTATCTGGATGAAGAGACAAGAGCCTGGCTTGAAAGGGCTACAAGAGCCATTTAATATATGAATTCTGTTTTCTGTTAGCTTATAAAATGCATAATCCTTTGAAGTTTTGTATTATGAGGATAATGTATCAAAGAAGCTTATCGTATCAGAATGGGAGAATGTTTATGAAAAAATATATTCATAAAATAGAGAAGATAATATCTGCAAATTCGGAATGCAGAGGAATGGCTGGTGCTGCACTAAAGGATAACCTTGAAAACTCTGCAAGGGATATGAATGACAGCAGTTCTGTCCTTATAGTGACGGGCTTTTGCATCAAGATGTGCAGCATAGGCGAGACTGATGGTCCCCTTGGTGCCATATCCCTTGCCCATGCCCTGGCTATACTCGGTAAAAAGGTAGTAATCGTTACTGACAAGTATTCAGGTGATCTCTTGAAGAGCGGCATTGAGGGAATGGATAATGATGTGGATATAATAGCCATTGAAGGAGATAATGCAGAGTCTGTGAATCTGGAAATCATGGAAAAATACAATCCCCAGCATGTCATAGCCATTGAAAGGCCGGGCAGGGCAAAGGATGGCAGGTGCTATTCCATGAGCGGCGAGGATATTACAGACTGTTCCCCTGATGCTGATATAATATTTGAACTGGCAAGGAGGAATGGTATCAGGACCTCTGCCATTGGTGACGGCGGAAATGAGATAGGTATGGGAAAGATTGGCGATTATGTCAAGGCTAATGTACGTCTCGGTGAAAAAATATGTGCCCAAACATCAACTGATAACCTCATAGTGGCAGGGATTTCCAATTGGGGCGGTCATGCCCTCAGTGCAGTCCTTTCAGTAATGAACGACAGGATGCTCATGTATGATGCTGTAACGGAAACGGAAATCCTCAGAAGGATAGTTCTTGAAGGGGCAGTAGACGGACTCACCAAGGAAGCTGAAATGACTGTTGACGGGTTGAGTTTCAGTGAGAATATAAAAATCTTCAGGGAGCTCAGGGAGATAGCTGAGAATGAGCTCATTAAGAAGAAGCTCATTTAGGACAGGATGATCATATTGATTTTCTAAAATTAAAGTAGAGACTGTGTCACGATTGTTATTAGAAAATCATGGTACAGTCTTTTTGGTTTGATAGGTTTTGAAAAATTGTATTGAAATTTTTATTATCAGTCTCGTATTTCCTTCAAATAATTGTAAATGGTATATCTTGAAACTCCAAGCTTTTCCGCAATATCAACTATGCTGTTCTTTATGTCGAAGGCTGATTTTTTATCAAGCATTTCGATTATCCTTTTTCTGTCTTCCTTGTTTAGCATATGAACGGGAATGCTTATATCCTCAAGGCATTCATTGAAAAGGTCGTTGAGGTTAACATCTCCTTTTTGAGAAAGTACTTCATCATAGGGTGAGGATGTCTTGATGAAACTATTTATGGTATTGCTCATCATGGAAAACAGTGTAAAGTCATAGTTTATTCCAAAACTGAAGTGATATGATTCTCCCTTATAATGGAAGGTTGTGCTCTTGATCAGCTTTCCTTCCCTGGTCCGGGCTTCGTAGTTGATGAGATTCTTTCCCTTGTAAAAGTCGTCTATACCTGAATCATCACCTATTATAGTAGTAGTATCCCCGTCCTTTCTTCCGGAAACCTCACCGTTGTTTATGTATAAAATTATATGGGAATTGTCGAAAATCTCGTGTACTACTGTTTCGCAAGAGGGCCCGAAGGTTTCGGATATTCCATCTGCCATTGTCTTAAGCATTTCAAGCATATCTTTTCTGTTCATCTTTGCTCCCTTCAATTTTACAGGGTTTACTCCACTGTTCAATTCTTCTTATTGATATATGATATCATTTTAAAACCAGACTATCAACAAGAAGGGTGAAAAATTCAACAAAGTGTTGAGTTTTATTAAAGCCTTGCCGGTGACAGGATGAAAGCTACCGTTGACAGGCCATATTACTCATTTTAAAGGCCAAATCATGCCGTTAAATAAACAAAGTGTTGACATGTTCAACTAAGTGTTTTATAATTAATTCAACGAAACGTTTAAGGACTAAACAAAAAATCAAAGAATTAATCGGAGGAAGAAATGAAAAAGTATATCGCAGAACCTTACAAGATCAAGGTAGTTGAACCTATTGCAGTCACAACTGAGACCCAGAGACAAAAGGCCATAGAGGAAGCTGGATACAATACCTTCCTGCTAAAGTCAAAGGATATTTACATAGACCTTTTGACAGATAGCGGAACCACTGCCATGAGCGACAACCAGTGGGCAGGAATGATGGTAGGGGATGAAGCCTATGCAGGATCGGACAATTTCTATAATCTGGAAAATGCCGTTAAGGAAATATACGGATACAAATATGTAGTACCTACCCACCAGGGAAGAGGGGCTGAAAACCTGCTTTCGCAGCTTACAATAAAGGAAGGTGATTATGTTCCGGGCAACATGTACTTCACAACAACAAGAGCCCACCAGGAGATGAACGGAGCTACATTCAGGGACGTAATCATCGACGAGGCTCATGATTCGGAAAGTGATTATCCGTTCAAGGGAAATGTATCAATTGAGAAGTTCCAGGCTCTTATAGATGAAGTTGGACCTGATAGGATTCCATATATCTGTCTTGCAGTAACGGTAAATCTTGCAGGTGGCCAGCCTGTATCCATGGAAAACATGAAGGCTGTTTATGACCTTGCTTCAAAGAATGGTATCAAGGTAATGCTTGATGCTACAAGATGTGTTGAGAATGCATATTTTATAAAGACAAGAGAAGAAGCATACAAGAACAAGTCAGTAGCCGATATCCTTAAAGAGATGTGTTCCTACAGCGATGGTGCTACAATGTCAGGAAAGAAGGACTGTCTTGTAAACATAGGCGGATTCCTTTCTATGAATGACAAAGACCTCTATACAAGAGCTACCCAGCTTGTTGTTGTATACGAGGGAATGCCTTCATACGGCGGACTTGCAGGAAGAGACATGGAAGCAATGGCAAGAGGAATCTACGAATCTGTAGACTACAACTATATCCATCACAGGATCTCCCAGGTACAGTATCTTGGTGAAAAGCTTGTTGAAGCTGGAGTTCCAGTTGTTCAACCAATAGGTGGACACGCCGTATTCCTTGATGCCAAGAGATTTCTGCCCCATCTTGACCAGGCAGAGTTCCCTGCTCAGAGACTTGCTGCAGAAATTTATCTGAAGGCGGGAGTAAGAACAATGGAAAGAGGAATCGTGTCTGCAGGAAGAGACAAGAACGGAGACCACTACAGACCGAAGCTTGAGCTTGTGAGACTTACCATTCCAAGAAGAGTTTATACATATGCACACATGGACGTGGTAGCGGATTCTGTAATTGATTTATATCAAGAAAGAGACGGCATCAAGGGTCTTGATATTGTATATGAGCCGCCTGTACTTAGATTCTTTACTTCAAGATTTACTCCCCTTGAAGGATAATCATTAGAAAGTAGTAAGAAAAAAGAAAAGCTATTGAGCGGTATATATATTTAGAAATATGGGGAATTATCTCCATAGAGAGGTGCCATATCCAGTATTTGTTGGTGGGCACCTCTTTATAATTTTGATTCTATCTAACACTCCTCTTGTCAAATGTGTTAGATGTGTGTTAGACAAGTGTTAGATAAAGCAAGAGAATGATCATGTAGTTGTTGACACTTTGCATTTGCTTAATATAGAATTGATTTATAATAAAGTTATAGAAATCAAAATAGCATACATAATCAGGAAGGATTGAAAATCATGAAAAAAACTATAACCGTAATAGATTATGCTTCATCAATAGATGTCATATGCAGTCAGATAAGAGAGATATTTGAGGACGGATTCAATATAAAGAAGATAAGGGTAGAAGAAGCCTATGGATATGGAGAAATCTCAGGAGATATGGTATTGCTTCCTTCCAACAGCATTTTAAATGTTGTTAAGAATAAAATAAGTAGCAGTTCTGAAATAGCTGTAATGAGCAGGACTATTTCTCTTGAAGGTTTTGATAAGCTTAAGTCTCAGGATGTGGAAAAGAGTATATACCTGGTGGATAATACATATGAAAGGGCTTGTGAGATATCAACGGTGGTTTATAAGCTTGGTCTTAAAGAAATTGATATGTTACCTCTTGGCATAGACAAGGTCGAAAAAACAGCTAAAGCTAAAAGTGATGTATTTGTTGTTCTTGACAATTATAGTAGAATCAATGGTGTGGAAACTGTAAATATTGGAGAAGCCCTCCTTGACATAAACACCATAATAGACATAGCTGTAGGCCTTGATGCCCTTTATTTGCTTATGGACAAGGACCTTAACAAGATATACAGAGAAATGGTGACATCAAGAGCAGGCCTTGCGAGAATTCTTAACAGGTCAAACCGCTATGACAGCCAGATAAATGTACTTTTTGACAACAGCGATGAAGGTATAATAGAATTTGACCTGGAAAGAAGGGCTGTACACTTCAATGAAAAGGCAATTGAGATATTGGGGAAGAATGATGAAGCCATAGCGGACATTCATGCCTGCGATCTTATTAAGAATATATCTTTCAACTCGGTTTATTTCAGCAGGACCACCATACTTGATGAGGTAGTGAATGTTAACGACAAGGACCTAATAGTGTCGGTGTATCCTCTGGTGAATTCGGGTAAGTTCTATGGTTCAATGGCTATTGTCAGAGAATTCCAGGAAGTGGAGAAGAAACAGCACAAGATAAGGAAAAAGCTTATAGGCAAGGGACACAGGGCCAAGTACACCTTTGACGATATAGTAGGCGACAGTCTTGAAATAAGGAAGACCAAGGATATTGCAAGGAGAATGGCCGGGTCCGACTCTTCTGTTATAATACATGGAGAGACGGGGACGGGAAAGGAGCTCTTTGCCCAGGCTATACACAGTGAATCTTCTAGGAGGGAATACCAGTTTGTTGCAGTCAACTGTGGTGCCCTTCCTGAAAATATTCTTGAAAGTGAACTTTTTGGATATGAGGAAGGTGCTTTCACGGGAGCAAGAAAGGGTGGAAAGGCTGGTCTGTTTGAACTTGCCCATAAAGGAACAATATTTCTTGATGAAATAGGTGAGATGCCAAAGAGTCTACAGGTCAAGCTTCTGAGAGTCCTGCAAGAGAAGGAGATCATGCGTCTTGGCAGCGATTCTGTCATAAGCATTGATATTAGGGTAATTGCAGCATCCAATAAGAAGCTTGAAGATTTGGTTAAATCCGGCGAGTTCAGGGAAGACCTCTATTATAGGCTTAAGATTTTACCCCTCTACCTGCCTTCACTTAGGGAGAGAAGGGATGACATACTGGAATTATTTGATCATTTTAAGGATGTATACGATGGCAGATTCAGGATGACCAGGGAGGTTGAAGCTTCACTGGTTAGATATAAATGGAGTGGAAATATACGTGAGCTAAGAAATGTGGCTGAATATCTTGCCTCCATGGGTATAAAGACTATAGAAAAGACAGACCTTCCATTTGAGTATGGTGAGGATATTGTAGAAGAAGGGGTATTGAAAGATAGTAAAACCTTGGAAACCGAAGGATTTAAGGAATCAAGAAATTCAGGAGATCCTGCTTTTGATAATGATGCCTATGACCATATAGAAGAAATTTTTGGGGTCAAGGAAGCTGCCAAATATCTCTTTGTTTTGAAAGCCTTGTATGAGGCAAGGAAAAACAGGGAAAGGATTGGCAGGAGAAGCATATGCAGTAAGGCTCTTGAAGAAGATTTCTTCATTAGCGAAAAGGAAATAAGAAACATCCTGGTGGATCTTGATAAGAAGGCATATATAGTAATCCACAAGGGAAGAGGAGGCAGCATTTTAACTGAAGACGGTGTTGACTTGGTTGAAGAATTGCTGGATTGAATATTAAAATAAACATGAAGTGAATAAGTCGAAAGGGACCAAAGGGACTAAAGGTATCTCAAACGGGACAAAGGCCCTTAGGTCCCATTAATTGTCAACAGAATATATGAAGAGCAGTCATTGTATTAAGAATGGTTGCTCTTTTTTATTTAAAAAATTAAAATTTAATACGTCCTTAAAGCACTGGAATTGTAGGGTTTTTTCTAATGAGTTTTACATCTATGTAAGACTTGGATGGAAATTATTGTAATATTTTTAAAATTGGCATGGTTATTGCTCTATTATTTGGCATAAGAAAATAAAGGGTTAGAGCCGTTTCGGACCCATTCAATAAAATCAAGGAGAATGATATGAGTAAACCAATAGCAGAAACTTTAGCTGCCGCTACACCGGAACTAGAAAAGCAAAGCCAACCAAAGATGAAAAAACTATTTACAGGTAATGAAGCACTTGCCAGAGGAGCATATGAGGCAGGAGTACAATATGCATCGGCTTATCCTGGAACACCAAGTACTGAAATTCTTGAAAATGCCGCTCTATATAAGGGAGACATTCTTGCAGAATGGGCTCCAAACGAGAAGGTAGCACTTGAAAATTCAATAGGAGCATCTATAGCTGGTGGAAGAACATTTGCAGCCATGAAACATGTTGGACTTAATGTTGCAGCTGATCCTCTTTTCACATTTGCTTATACAGGAGTTAATGGCGGAATGGTAATAATCACTGCCGACGAGCCTGGACATCACTCTTCGCAGAATGAACAGGACAACAGAAACTATGCAAAATTTGCAAAGATACCTATGTTAGAGCCTGCAGACAGCCAGGAATGCAAGGACATGATGAAAACCGCCTTCGATATAAGTGAAGAATATGATACTCCTGTTCTTCTTAGAATGACAACAAGAGTTTGTCACTCAAAGGCAATAGTTGAATGCTATGATAGAAAAGAAGTACCTTTCAAGGAATATGTAAAAGATGTCAAGAAATATGTAGCAGCACCTGCACACACTAATAAACTTAGGTTGAAAGTTGAAGATAGAACAAATAAGCTTAAGGAATTCTCTGAAACAACAAGTATGAACTATACAGAAATGAACGATGCAAAAATCGGAGTAATTTCTTCAGGTGGATCTTTCTACTATGCAAAGGAAGTATTTGGAAGAGACGCTTCATACCTTAAGCTTGGATTTACATATCCAATGCCTGAGAAAATGATAAAGGAATTTGCATCACAAGTTGAGAAGATATATATAATAGAAGAGAATGACCCAATTATTGAAGAATTCGTAAAGACTCTTGGAATAGAATGTCACGGATATGATACTTTCCCTGTAACTGGTGAAATGACTCCTGATGTTATTAGGCAGGCCATATATGGCGAAATGCTTGAAGCAAACAAGTATGACAAGGAAAAGGTAGTTGGAAGACCTCCAACACTTTGTGCAGGATGTCCTCACAGAGGATTCTTCTACGAGCTTGGAAAGAGAAAGGATACCTATGTTTCAGGAGATATAGGATGTTATACACTTGGATATCTTGAGCCATATAATGCTATGGATAGTGTTGTAGTAATGGGTGGATCCATGAGTATAGGACATGGTGCCCAGCAGGTATTCAACATGAAGGAAACAAACAAGAAAAGGGTTGTATCGGTACTTGGAGACTCAACATTCTTCCATACTGGAATCAACTCACTTACAAATGTTATATACAACAAGGGTAACTCCATCAACGTAATCCTTGACAACAGAATTACTGGAATGACTGGACATCAGGAAAACCCTGGATCAGGATTCAAACTTCAGGGAGAAGAAACAAACATAATCGAGATTGAGCCTTTGGTAAAAGCACTTGGATTCAAGAATGTAAGAGTCATTGATCCAAATAATCTTAAGCTTGTAAAGGAAACTCTTGACTGGGCATATTCACTTGACGAGGCATCTGTAATAATCACTAGATACCCATGTGTACTGAAGAAGTTCTCGGAAGCAGACAAGGAAGAATTTGACGGTCTTTTCCAGACTAAGTGTGTAATTGATGAAGACAAGTGTATTGGATGTACAAAATGTATGAAGACAGGTTGTCCTGCACTTTCATTCGACAAGGTAGCCAAGAAGGCTTCAATAGACAGAACACAGTGCGTTGGATGTGACGTATGTGCACAGACATGCCCTGTAGGTGCAATCAGCAAGGAGGTAAACTAATGACTAGCAGCGTATTATTGGTAGGAGTAGGCGGACAGGGAACAATCCTTGCCAGCAAATTATTGGTAACAGGTCTGATGGAATCAGGCTATGATGTAAAGATGAGTGAAATACACGGAATGAGCCAGAGAGGTGGATCCGTTTCTTCACAGGTAAGATATGGTAAAAAGGTTGAATCCCCTGTCATAGAGCATGGTGGAGCGGACATACTTGTTTCTTTTGAAAAAATGGAAGCACTGAGATGGATGGACTATCTTAAAAAAGGCGGCAAGGCAGTAGTGAATGATTATGCTATAGAGTCAATGCCTATTAAGAATGGTTCATGCAAATATCCTGAGGGAATAAACGAAGAGCTTGAAAAAGTGGCTGATGCCAAGATATTCAATGCAGCTAAAATGGCTGAAGCGCTTGGAAATTCAAAGGTTATGAATGTTATACTTCTTGGAGCTCTTGTAAATAACATGGGAATAACTGATGTTGACTGGGAAAAAGTAATCTCCGAGAATGTGAAGCCCAAGTTCATAGACATCAACCTTGAAGCATTCAAGATTGGAATGGAAATGTAGTAAAAGAATTTGTCAACATTAGTTGAGTTTATTGTAGACCTGAATGTCACGACGATTCAACGTGACATGAAAGGGATAGAATAAGGACGAAACTTATATTGACTAAATTCATCATTGATTTTAATAGATTGAATATTGATTGAAAACTGAATA
>CAZFYP010000100.1:0-10077 GCA_964523535.1 uncultured Clostridia bacterium | reverse complement strand
TAAAGAAGTTTTTCCTCTCCACCTATGTTTACCAGTTCTACCAAATCTTCTGTAGTTCTTTCGTTTACCTTTCCCCCACCATTCCTTGGGTCAACAAATGTTCCCAGTCCAACATGGGTAAGGGTTCCAGGTCTCTTACCTGCCATATCCCTAACCAGATATACAAGTACACCCTGTGGAAGATTATATGCTTCACACTTGTTTGCAAGTGCAAACTCTCCAAGTTTTGGTGCAGTTGCATAATGTCCTACAATAACTCTTTTAAGAAGTCCTTCATGTGCATAGTGACATCCACCGGTTGTTCCACTTCTGTCTCCCTGTGATGAAGTATAGAAAAACGTAATGTCCCTTGGTGATCCTGTCTCAAGAAATCGTTTTTCAAATGCCTTGTTTAAAGCTTCTGGAAGAGCGTTGCCCACAAAACCACTAGTTATCAGTGTTTGTTCATCCTGTACTATTTTTACTGCTTCGCTTGCCGTTAATACTTTTACTTTTTCCATGTTTTCCTCCAAATATTATCTTAATAAACTGTGCTTCCTGAGATGGACCAGTGAAAATAGCAGCAAACTTTTAAAAGAGTACTACTATTCTCATCTTTACCAATAAACGGTACTATGGTACGACCAACAGTTGTAAAAAATTTATATTTTATCAAAATATAATGTCTTATCCACACTCTTCAATACTGTTCTATATTGTATATTTTAATATATTATGTTTTAGGTACTATGGTACGACCAATTCCCGTTTTAATTATAGCATATATTTATTCTCATTAAAAGCATTTTTTATTTTAGCCTTGTTCCATATTCTCAAATATTGTATTCAGATGAACTCGCATGGCCTTTCGAGCCTTCAGCGAATCACCTGCCGCTACTGCATCAACAAGATTCTTATGTTCTCTAAATAAGTTTTCCCTGCTTTCTCTATCTACAAGTATGATTTCCCTTGTATTTTCAACAAAAGTTGACATCAATGATGAAATTGTATTAAAAAGCATCATTAATAAGTAATTCCCTGTTATTTCTGATATTTTATAATGAATTTGAAAATCCACTTTATGACTGTCGTTGCCATTTGAAACCTTTCGCAGTCTTTCCATAAGTTCATAAAGCTCTCTGATATCCTCTTGACGACCTTCTTCTCTAATTTTCCTGGCCGCTATTGATACAGACTCCATTTCCAATGTTTCTCTAAGTTCAAAAATATCTCTAGGATTGCCATGGTTCAACATAAACATTACTGACAGTGGTTGAAAGAAATTACCGCTTATATTTCCACCTATGAAGTTTCCCTCCCCTTGCCTGCATTCTACCAGTCCAATCATCTCCAATGATCTCAATGCTTCTCTTATAGAAGTCCTGCTTACTCCCAATTCCTCTGCAAGATCTCTTTCCGAAGGAAGTTTGTCTCCCTTTTTGAGTTGACCATTCATTGCCATAAGCTGAATTTGCTCAACTACATGTTGATACACTTTTTTACTCTTTACATGCCTAAACATATTAAACCCCTTACAGTATATAGATAAAATCTATTCCATTACATCAATTCAAGTAATTCATCGTTATACTTTTTACTCTTTCTTGCTATTGTAGACTGACTTACATCAAGTATCTTTGCTGCCTTATAGGTGCTTTTGGTTTCTCTCATAACCATTGTAATCAATTCTCTTTCAACTTTTTCTATTGCCTGTTTCATTGGAACAACACTGTTTACAATAATATCAAAAGTATTGTCTTCCAATTTTTTCTTCACTATCTTCATTATATTCTTTTCGTTCAGATTTTCGAATTTACCCGACAGTTTGTTCAAATATGTTCTTTTGAAAATACCAGTCACCCTATGTTCGAAGTTCCTGACCATTATGTATCTGTTTTTAATGCTCGAAATATTGTTCAGATTTTTCAATTCACAAAAATCTTCAGAACCATATTCAAAGATATTGCTATCCTTGCCAATATCTTTCAGGAGAAGATCAAAGAATATATCCTTGTCAATTACCCTGCATTTTCCTAACTTGTTCTTATTGATAATTATTAAATTGACATCCTTTCTAAATATATCTACAGCCATTTCAACTGTAACATTTCCTGTTATTTCATATACAGGATTCATTAGATAATCAATCATTGTTTCAATTTCATCAATAGTATTCTTTTCCCTATTGTAAATTCTATTTTTATTCATATAAACCTCAATTACATAACTTTAATCATTTTTTTAAAGAGGGATGAAACACCCTCTTTTATGCAGCCTTCTTGAGCTTGTCTTTCTTTGGATTGTAAATTGCCTTTCCAATAGACAAGACTTCCCTGTCGAAGGCAGCATTCAATATTATTGCTCCAGAACCATAGAATGATACCATTGAAATAATCAATTCGGAATATGCCGCAAGATAATGTCCGAATTCTTCCATAAAGTGGAATGTTGTAAATATCAGTCCTATAAACAACAAGTCAATAAGGAAAAATATTGTAAAAAGTACCTTGTTTGTAGCAAGAGATCCTACTGTCATAAATAGACTAAATATAAGGTATCCTATGAATGCAAATCCAAGTTGCTTAGGATCTACTGAATTGGCTAATGTTTCACCAAATACTCCTGCGTTTATCATCCAAACCATAGCCATGGAATACCAGAACAAAGCATATCCTCCAAAGGCCGTAGCTCCAAACATATTATCCTTCTTGAAGTCCATGAAGCATGCTATGAGCTGTGCAGTAGCTCCCAGAAACACAACCCATGGAATCAGAAATGAAACTCCCGTAGTAAGTCCAAGCTTTGCAGATGATGCAACAATCGTTACGAGCCCTAATCCCAGTAATCCCAAAGGTGTAGGATTTGCTACAGTAATCTTTCTTTCATTCATTAATTGAATCCTCCTTGAGTATGAGGCCCATAAAAATGAGCCTCGTACTTACTTATGTGTATATTATTTGATGATTCTATTTATTTAACCTTAGTATATAAAGAATGCGAAAAATGTAGCTACTGCCAAAGAATATATGACCATAGGTAATGCATTTCTTTTAATAAGTTTTCCTTCCATACCTATTACTCCAACAGTTGCACATACGGCAACAACATTGTTTACACAAACCATATTTCCAATTCCACCACCTATTACCTGCATTGCAGTAATCAATACTGTTGGCATTTCCAAAATAGCAGCAGTTTCAAACTGAAGTGATGAGAATAGAATATTTGACACTGTGTTTGATCCGGACATAAAAGATCCAAGTACTCCTATGAATGGAGAAACAAAGACATATGCATTTCCAGATATACTTGCCAACGCCCTAGCCATCTCTGTAAGCATACTTTCAAGTCCAGCACCATTAGTTCCTGAATTAAGCATTAGCTGAACCATTGCAATTCCTGCAAATAGTGCTATTGCAGCACCTGATATCTGCTTGAATGTGTTCTTCCATGCAAACTTTATATCTTCTCCCTTCATTCCATGAATGAAATGTGTTATTATTGCTACCAACATAAATGGAATTGTTCCAGGTAAGTATGCCCACTTAAGGCTGTAATCCAAGCCTGTTCCCATAATATTTGGTATTGTTATCTTTTGTGCTGCAAGTAATCCCTTAAGCCCCAAGCTTGGAATTCTAGTAACTACCAAAATAACTGCTATGAGTATATATGGAGTCCATGCTTTTAAGAGTGACATATTCGATTCTGCTGCCTTTCCCAAATCCATCTTAGATTTCCAATCGTCTTCCCAGTTTTCCTGATTAGGGAAATTCCATGTAGTCTTAGGCATAAGGAATCCTTTTTTAGCAGCTACTACCACTATTGCCAAGCCAATAAATGCACCAACCAAGGCTGCAAGCTCAGGCCCAAATATGTATGCAACTCCAAAGTAAGGAACTGTAAAAGCAAGGCCGGAAAAAATAGCAAAGGGTGCAGCTTCCAAGCCACCTTTGATAGACCTTTCCTCTCCAAAAAACTTAGTCATTAGGCATATGGCAAGTAGAGGTATAAATGTTCCTACTACAGCATGACCTGCTGCAGACCATTTAGTAAGTTCCATCTGATATGCCGCAGCATCAGCTCCTATTGCATTAAGATTGACAGACAAGGTAGACATGGCACCAAACACAGGTGTACCTACAGCACCAAATGCTACTGGAGTACTATTCATAATAAGTGAAATCATTGCTGCTGCCAATGGTGGGAATCCAAGTCCAACCAATAAAGGTCCTGCCAGCGCTGCCGGAGTTCCAAAACCTGCTGCTCCTTCAATAAATGCCGCAAACATCCAGGCAATTATCAAGGCCTGAATTCTTCTGTCTTTAGTAATTCCGTTGAATCCATTATTAATCGTTGCCATTGCTCCGGATTTCTTTAACGTATTAAGAATAAGTATTGCTCCAAAAATAATTATTAATACATCTATTGATTTGAAAAGTCCATAAACTGAATAACCTATAATACTTCCCAGCTCAATTTTCCATACAAGACTTGCTATAACGGCAGCTGCAAGCCATGAAACAGGTAAGGCTTTTTTTGCTCCCCAGTTGAATACTGTCATAAGAACTATTGCTACTAATATCGGTACAAATGCTAATAATGCGTACATTAAATATTTCCTCCTTAATATTTGTTTACTATGATGCTACTGGTTTTATACCCTCCTTATTTAATCTGTCGGTAAAATCAAAAGCAACAATAAGCCAAATTATTGTTATGATGGTCCTACCAATTCTAGGCATAATTTGGGACCTCAAATCAATGGTACAATAACTTTTTCATTGATATGATGGTCCTACCTATAATCAGTATTATATGATAACCTTTTCCCTTTAGCAAGCTTCGTTATTTATTTAACGATTAAATTTCTTTTATAATATTCGAAAACTCATATATTTGCGGGTTTTAAAGATTTATTTGACAACATTGTTACATTTTGTTAATATATATAACTCTTAATTGTTAATTTCTTAACATTTATTTTGTAATACTTACTCTTTATTCACTTGAAACTATCATCAGATTTTTCATCCATTATAGTCTAGCAGCTACTAAGCAAAAGAAGCACTTCCTCAGCCCTTGAAAAGCTTCAGAAGTGCTTCTTTATATCAATACATCAACATACTTTTCCAGGGTTTAGTATGTTCTTTGTATCAAAAGCAAGTTTAATATTCTTAAGGAGATTCATGGAAAGATCCCCTTCCGACTCCATAAGATAGGGTTTCTTGGCATATCCTATACCATGTTCTCCAGACACCTTTCCTCCAAGTTCTATTGACTTGTTATACATGTATCCAAATACTTCCTTTAGTTTTGCCTCCCAGGCTTCCTGCTCCATTTCATCTCTCAATATGTATATATGGAGATTACCGTCTCCAGCATGCCCAAAGCCCTTGATCCTTACATCGCATTTCTTTTGCAGGTCATTTGCATACTTGACAAATTCTGCAATACGATTCCTTGGTACTACAACATCACATTCATCCATTTCAGTAGTAGAAGCCTTGATTGCCTCCAAAAATGCCCCTCTGGCCTTCCAGATAGAATCCTGTCTTTCCTGTGTATCTGAAATCAATACATCATAGGCTCCCGATTCAAGACATATTTGTGCTACATTCTCATATATTTTTTCAATCTCGTCTGTTGAGTTTCCATCAAAGGTCAGCAAAAGATAGGCATCTGAAGAATTATCTGGAAACTTCATTCCCAAGAATTCCTCTGATGCAAGTATTACATCTCTTACCATATACTCTATGGCAGTAGGAATTACCTTTGACTTGATTATCTTTGGTACCGTTTCTATTGCAGTCTCCAGATCAGGAAATGGAATAAGAAGACTTATGGCTTTCTTTGGCAGAGGTAAAAGCTTAAGTATTGCCTTTGTAACAATTGCCAGTGTTCCTTCAGACCCTACAATCAAATCCTTCAAGCTGTATCCTGAACTATTCTTTACAACCTTGCCGCCTACTTGCATTATCTGACCATTTGGCAATACCACTTCAAGACCCCTTACATAATCTCTAGTGACTCCGTACTTGACAGCTCTCATACCCCCTGCATTGGTGTTGATATTTCCAGCTATTGTGGCACTCTTTTCTCCCGGATCAGGAGGATAAAACAAGTCATTATCTTCGACATACTTGGATATCTCCATGAGCAAAACTCCAGGTTCAACAGTCAGAGTAAGGTTTTCCTCATCTAGTTCCAATATCTTATTCATCTTGCTCATATTTAGCATTATGCCCCCGTGAATTGCCACAGAAGCTCCAACAAGTCCTGTTCCCTGTCCACGTGGAGTGACAGGTATATTGTTGTCATATGCATACTTCATTATTTGTGAAACCTCTTCAGTAGATACAGCCTCAACCATAACTTCCGGATAAGAGTGTTCTCCTGCAAGCTCATCATGACTGAAATCTTCGTTGATTTCATCTCCAACATACACTCTTTCTTCACTAGTAACTTCCCTTAAAAAATCTATATCAATCTTATCTATCTTCTTATATTCTATAATCATGGCAACCTCCTTTCATTATTATGCGCCCAGGCACAAGCCCTTACCGCTTTCAATCATGTCTATCAAGTTTGGAACAACTTCATATACATCTCCGATTATCCCATAATGGGCAACATTAAATATGCTGGCATTCTTATCCTCGTTGATTGCAACTATACAGTCAGAATTATTCATTCCTGCTACAAACTGTATGGCTCCCGATACTCCACAAGTAATGATGAGTTTGGGTTTGACTGTCCTTCCACTTAGACCAATCTGTTTTCTGGGGTCTGCCCATCCTGCTTCAATCAATGGTCTTGTAGTCGCAACCTGTCCATCGAGAAGGTCTGCAAGCTTGTGTATCATATCCAAATCTTCCTGCTTCTTTATAGCTCTTCCTGCAACAATGACAACTTCTGCATCCTCAATCCCTAGAACCTTTTCCTTTTTCTTTACTTCAAGTACATTAATTCCTGAAGAAAGCTTGTCATTATCAATATTACAAAGAGTAACCTTCCCCTTTATGTCATCAACCTTTTCAGGGGCAGAAAATATCTTGTATCTTACAGTTGCAAACTGCGGTCTGTGGTTTGGCGTATGAATATGAGCCATTATGTTTCCACCAAAAGCAGGCCTTATCTGGTCAAGATCCGTATTTTCAGCTACATCAAGTATAGTACAGTCTGCCGTAAGTCCCGTCCTGAATCTTGCCGCCACTCTTGGTGCTATTGACCTTCCTATGGTTGTTCCTCCAACCAATATTATTGAGGGTTTCTTTTTATTTATGAAATCTTCAAAGGCTGCAGCATAAGGTTCAATCCTGAAATCCTTTAGTTCTTCATTATCGTATACAAATACTTGGTCAACTCCATATTCAAGTAATGTATGGCACTTGTCACTGATGCCGTGACCCATGAATACACAGTATACAGGGTGATTTATCTTTTCGGCCATTTGTCTTGCCTTTCCAATAAGCTCGTAGGTCACAGGATGTATATCACCTTCCACATGGTCAACATAAACCACTACCCCCTTCCATTCATCCTTGTTGATTTCCACTATTTCATCTTCTACAAATTTAAATGCACCTTCCGGTCCTTTCTTCACGCATATTTTACACATCTTGCAGGCAGCATTTATTTCAACTATTCCATTATTGTCTTCAATAGCCCTAAATGGACACAAATTAACCGCTTCATCTATACTGTTTATCTTATCCTGATTAATAATAATCTTAGCCATAACATCCTCCTATATGAATTTCATATCTGCAAGCTTGTTGAACAACTTGTCAGACAATTCTTTTCCTGAACCTTCCCAAATTTCATGATCCGAGTTTCCTTCTGGTGGGAATATCCTCTTCACCTGTGTAGGAGACCCGTTTAATCCATATTTCATTTCATCCTGGTCATCAAAGTCAGCTAAACTTAAAAAGGGTATTTCTCTATTTTTTGTAGCCATTTTCAATTTGAAAGATGGAAGTCTCGGCTGGTAAATCCCCTTGTCTACAGTAATTAGACAAGGATACTTAACCTCTGCTATCTCTATAGTTTCAGGCATATCCATTTCTACTACTATGGAATCTTCCTTAAGTTCTACAATTCTAAGTACATTTGCCACATGGGGTATGTCCAGAAATTCTGCCATTTCAGGTCCAACCTGTGCAGTATCTCCATCAGTAGTCATTTTCCCACAAATTATCAAATCAGGGTTTCCTGTCTTCTTGACCCCTTGGGCCAAAGTATAGGACGTAGCCAAAACATCGGCTCCGGCAAATTTCCTGTCGGTTATCAATGCACCTGCATCTGCTCCCATCATATAGGCTTCCTTTATAACTTCAGCTGCTTGAGGCGGTCCCATTGTAACTGCTGTAATCTTGGCATCGTTTTCTTCCTTGATTTTAACTGCTGTTTCAATTGCATAGAGATCGTAGGGATTCATCTTGGAGTCTACTCCATCTCTCTTTAATACACCTGTTTTTTCATCTACTTCAACTTCCGTTGTTCCGGGTACCTGTTTAATACATACTACTATTTCCATATATCCTCCTCTTGTTTAGGTGCTATGGTACGACCAATGATTGTAAAAAAAATATTTACTCTTACTTTCACTATTTGCTTCTCAATAAATGAGTCAAAAAGTACTTAATATTATTTAGTAGGTGTTACGGTACGACCAATTCTTAATACAAGAATATCATAGATTTATAGCTCTGAAAAGCATTGTTTATATGTTAACACACCTTAAAATATACTGCATTTTATTTTTAAAATCTTTCATTTCAATACATCTCTTAAAACCTTTGTATACCAACATTTCGCACAGGTTTCTTTTGTATTTTTTATTTTAGAACGTTTTCCTCACCCTTATGTTTCGACTAAAAAACTTTTTAATTCACTAATGAATTAGTTTTTTTGTGAATTATATAACACTACTTTTAGGATAAGTTTTATCCTTATCTTTTAGGATTTATCTGATTTAATCTTAATTTAGACAAAAAAAGAGGCCTTGCCTTCCGATTATTACAAACCGTCTGACCCATAAGCCTCTAATTATATGTTACTATCTTATAAAATTCATGGATGTCTTTTCTACTTTTTCAGGTTTATTTACAGCATCCTTTCCATTTTCCACAAGCTTCATGGCCCATGCCATGTTTCTCCCAAGAGTCTTCATGATGCATACTCCCTCTTCATCCTTGAGAACCTCACCCGGCGCCATGCCATGGATTACATTCCAGTAATATGATGTTGGAAGAATCATTTCAGAATAATTCAAATATGAATTCAACTGATTAAGTGCTGTCAACCCACCTGATCTTCTTACAGCCACCAGGGATGCTCCTACCTTGTGCTTAAGGAAATTTCCATTGGCTCCATTTACATAGAACAACCTGTCAAGAAATGACTTCATGGTTCCCGACATATCTGTATAATGGACAGGTGAAGCAAGTATGACTCCATCTGCTTCCTTCAATTTCTGAACCATCTCATTAACAACATCGCCTTCAAATATGCATTTTTCATCCTGGTTCTCCCTGCATTTGTTGCAACCCATACATCCTCTTATTTTCTTGTTTCCAATGCTTACTATTTCAGTTTCTATTCCTTCCTTTTCAAGCTCATCAGCTACCAGCTTGATTGCATGATAGGTATTTCCTTCCTTCTTTGGACTTCCGTTAAATGCTATAACTTTCATATCTCATATGGACTTTTACGTCCTTCCTCCTTTGATATTTAGAGTTTAATAAGTCTAAACTCTTTTATATAAGTTCACTATACTGTCTTCTCTTAATTCTACAAATTGTGGAACTATGGTGGTGAAGTGGTCTGCATTGTTGTGCTTTTCTATGGCGTCCATATCCTTCCATTCTTCGATGAATGTAAAGGCATTTGCCTCCTTTATATCTTCATACAAGTCATATGAAATACAACCATCTTCCTTTTGACTTTCCCTTACCAGTTCTTCGGCCAGCTTTTTGAATTCTTTAACCTTGTCTTCCTTAATTATACTTCTAGCTACTATAGTTATCATTTTTATCTCCTCGCTTAAGCTTTCTACATATAAGTATATTATATTTGAAAAGTCGCTTCAAGTATAGA
>CAZFYP010000099.1:0-10079 GCA_964523535.1 uncultured Clostridia bacterium | reverse complement strand
GGTATATTATTGGTTCAGCGCTGAAAGTACAGTATACCGTGTAGTAAATAAAAAAACAAGTACTGAGATTATTCGTACTAAGTACATAAAAAGATACCATGGAAATGCATATTAGAATAAATGCTTCTATGGTATCGTCTGTTTTAATATTGAATTAAAGTTTCTGATTAGTGACCCTTGTTATCGTACATCCTTTTGTCCACTATATGAATAATGTCTTCATAGCTGATTTGTGTATCAGGATAATGTTCAAAGCAGCCGTAGCTGAAGGTAATGGGGAATTCTATTTCGCCGGTTTCGTGGAGTCGACTCATTTCCTTTTCCACTTTATTTAGTCCTGTATCTATATCATTGCATTTTGCATCTTCTAGTATTAGGATGAATTCATCTCCTGCATAGCGTCCGACAACCTTGGCTTTTTTGAAGTGTTTTGCCAATGATACTGAAAAAACCTGCAGCGCTGTATCACCACTTATATGTCCATAGGTATCGTTTATAGACTTGAAATTATTAAGATCAAGCATAACCAAAACAAAAGATTTGTTGTGCTCCAGCATGTATTCCAGATAGTCATCTATTCGGTGACGGCTCAATAGTCCTGTCAAATAATCCCTTGATGTGGATACTGTCTCAAGAAAGATATATGTGATCATCACAGTGACAGCCATCATGGGCCACATGATGAAAACTCCAAATAGTAGTACTTGTAGAAATGCAGTTATTACAGACATGAATATATATAGCAGAAGAACCCATATTATTTCTTTCTGAATGTGCGCTCTATGCTTATAGGCCAGATAACAAATGTATACGAACAGGGAGATGCTTATTATTGGAAGGAGCATCATGAAAGGTTCACGACTGTATATGTTGTCTGGGCTAACTGAGAATATGATTGGTTGGAAGAAGTTGATTACCAGCAATATGCCTGTAAGGGCAAAGGGATAGATATAGAACTTTCTTCTTTTCAACCTGTCGTAAGAACCGAACATGTGATAGTCGATATAAGATGCAAGAATAGATGATATCAAGGTAGTGAACCATACAAACAAGAAATTAGAGAGATAATTCAATGTGTTTTGACCAGGTACTCTGTCGAATACCCATGAAAAGATTTCAAGAATCAGCAAGAAAACTGTCATCCACAACAGCTTAAAGAAGAGATTACTTGATGTCCCTGTAGCTTCTTTTCTCATTTTTATTGTGAGATACAGAATCAGCAGCATGAATATGGAAAAGAAATTAATGTCAAATTTTAGAAAAAAATCCATGTAAAAATACCTCGAATCAAAAATCAATTTTA
This sequence comes from uncultured Clostridia bacterium, assembly GCA_964523535.1. GTDB lineage: Bacteria > Bacillota > Clostridia > Tissierellales > Dethiosulfatibacteraceae > Dethiosulfatibacter. Next base: position 8,776 of record CAZFYP010000099.1, on the reverse strand, counting down.
CTATTTAGTAATCAATATTTTATTATATCACATTTTAAGTGTTTTGTTGAAAATACCTGTATAGAAAATACCTATAATTTTTCAAACTGTATTTCCCGGGAAATTAATCTATATAGTTTTGTTGTGTAAATGCAAATGAGCAATAAAAAGTCAGGAAGGCAATCTTCCCGACTTGATATTTCACACAATATTTTTTAGCTGTTTTTCCATTTTTTTGCTACTTTCATGAAAGCTTCAATATTTTCCATAGGAGTTTCCATAGGGAGGTCACAGCCTGTACTCAGGATGAAGTTGTCAGCACCTTTCATTTCGTCAATAAGTTTCTGAGTTTCTATTTCAACTTTCTCAGGAGTTCCTGTCATCATTACATTTACAGGATCAACATTACCGATAAGTGCAATGTTATCTGGAACCTTTGAAGTCAAATCTCCAAATACCATAGGAGAGTCAAGACTTAGTCCTGTAGTACCTGTTTCACACATTCCAGGTATTAGATGGTTTGTGTTTCCGCAGATATGAAGAATCATGTTCTTGTTGTTTACCATATCAAGGAGCTGCTTAAAAGGATTAAGTGAATTGTCCACATAGCTCTTTGGAGAAAGAAGCATGGCAGTAGGTTCAAGAACAACAATACCGTCTGCACCTGCGTTGAATAAAGCGTTGCTGTAGTCGCTTATTACCTTGTTTGCAAATTCAAGCTGTTTTTGTATGAAGTCAGGTTCCATGAGGGAGGCCATACAGATACTTTCAACGCCCATAAGCTCTCCAGCCAAAGTGAAAGGACCTATTACATAAGCCAGGTTGTTAACTGAAGATGGTAGATTCTTTGACATTTTTTCCATTACATCAACGAATACCTTCATTCTGTCGCTTACACCCTTGTAGCCTCTTACTACACTTTCGAAATCATCCATGTTTGCAACCTTGTGTTCTTCAACTGCTGGATTGTCGTTTTCAGGGAATCTTATTCCCATACCCAATGTGTCGGCTTCAACAGTCAGCTCCATGTATGGAAGCATGATGTCTGGTTCAAACTTTTCGTAAAGTTTTGTGAGGGATTCAAATTGAGTGTCTGCATTCAAAAGATTTTCCTTAAGAGTAGTTCCAGTCAATTGACATCCTGGTGCGCCCAATAGAGGAGCATTCAATCGTTTTCCAATAAATTCCATAATAATCACCTTTTTCAATATATTTTATACCCATTATACTATTCGGGCATATGATTTTATTGTAAATAATATGTGTATACTATAAATAAATTGTATTTTTTGCGAAAGTAATCCTTGTCAGCGGCTAAAAACATAAAAAAATTGTAAATATTTGATGCAACTTTTGTAAAAATATATTTTTTTTGTTGAATGTGTTGAAGTTACGGGCATGTGTCAGTATGTCATGTAAATATTTACAAAAAATATGAATTTTATAAAATCCTATAAAAAGAGTATAACAATCAAGTCCTAGCCTTCAGATGAATAGATAGATAATCAGCAAGATAGCTTGCTTTTTTCGATGATTGAAGTATAATTAAAAAGAGACAGAATATTTGAAGACATTGGAGTTACAATATTCATGAGAGGCTGAGATGAAAACAAAATATAAGGACAGGTTTAGCAGGAACATGCTGGCCGAATATATAAAAAAACTGAAAACTCTTAATATAGAGAAAAATCCAAAAATAAAAGCTGTGAGGAATTATTTCAAGAAAGCAAAGATTATTGTTTTCATCAGCTTTTTTTTTGCCTTGCATGGAATTGGAATCATAGAAGAAAGTATTCTTAAGCTTGGAGACTATGATGGTTTTAATGTTTTGTTTGGTGTAAGTAGTAAGATTAGCAGTGATACGGGCTTTATAATAGGAGTATTCCTTATAGTGAATGCAATGGGCTTGATGAATAGAAAGAAGATATTTTATTATTCTGCATTGGCCATTGTTTTCTCATTTATGATATATTTAAGTTTTTCATTAGTGCGATTAAGAGAAATGTATGTAGCTTCACCAGATTTTCATGTCGCTTTCTTCATGATTTTCTATCTGATTATATATGGAGCCGTATTTGGACATTTGATGATATCATTAAATGAAATAAAATAGAAGCTTTGATATTATGATGAATATATAAAAAGTCAGGAAGAACGATTCCTGGCTTTTTCCTATAAAATGAAGGAGGAAGTCAAATGTTGACCAAGGCAACAAAAGTTAATGTTGAAAATTTGAACTGGCAGCCGGACAAGTCATCATCGGTCCCCATGTACAAGCAGATAATTGATTTTATAAAGAACAAGATAGCTAGTGGAGAGTGGTCCATTGGAAGCAGACTTCCTACACAAATGGAACTTGCAGCCGCTTTTGGTGTCAATAGAAGCACCATTCTTTTGGTGTATGATGAGTTGAAGGCAGATGGACTGGTTGAAAGCAGGAAGAGCTCGGGAACGATAATAGTAAACAATGCTTGGTCACTACTGACAGAAGGATCACCTGCTGACTGGAAGGGATATATAGAAGGAGGGCTGCAAAAGCCCAATCTTAATGTAATAAAGATTATAAACGAGCTGGATTTCGATTCAAAGCTCATAAGGCTGGGTGCAGGTGAACTGTCCCCAGAACTTTATCCGAAGGAGTATCTCAAGGATGTCTTCGGAGATATTTCAGACAATATGGATTATATGGGATATGAAGAAGAAAAGGGATTGATTCAGCTGAGGGAGGAGATTTGCAAATATGTAAAAACCTTTGGAATAGATGCTCAACCCGACAAGGTGCTTATAGTATCCGGTGCCCTTCAGGCTCTTCATCTCATAGCCATTGGAATTCTCAATCAAGGTTCTGCAGTACTTGCTGAAAGTCCTTCATATCTGAATTCCCTGACTCTTTTTGATAGCCATGACATCAATCTGTCTGGAGTGGCTCTTGACAGGGAGGGCATAGTACTGGATGACATTCGCAGAAAATGCGCACGCAAGAAAGCGGATCTATTGTATACCATACCCTGTTTTCAAAATCCTACTGGGATAGTAATGTCTGAAAGAAGAAGACGTGATCTATTGGAATTGTGTGGAAATGAAAGGCTTCCTATCATAGAGGATGATGTCTACAGGGAGCTGTGGTTTGATGATCAACCTCCCGTACCCTTGAAGGCAAATGATAGAAACGGCAGCGTATTGTATCTGGGAAGTATATCGAAGTCATTGTCGGCAGGACTAAGAATCGGTTGGATAATTGCTTCTGAAAATGTAATAAATTGCCTGGCTGATATAAAAATGCAGATGGACTACGGGACAAGCTCGGTATCCCAGTGGATGTGTTATGAATTCTTTTCAAAGGGCTATTACAAGGGATTTACAGATCACCTGAGGGATGAGTTGAAAAAGAGACGTGATTTTGCATTGTCACTAATGAAGGAATTATTCAATGGCATGGGTACATGGAATAAGCCTTCGGGAGGATTCTATATCTGGTTTACACTGAATAAGGAAGTGCCCTTGTACAGGTTGTTTGAAGCCTGCTACAAGGAGGGAGTGGTAATTAATCCGGGAAACATTTATGAACCGTCCAACAATAGGAGTATTCGAATATCCTATGCCTATGCAAGTCTGGAGGAATTGGACAAGGGTTTGACTCTTTTGGCTAAGACCATAAGACAGTTTACAATAGAGTAGTTTGAATGTTTTGAGACTCTTCGGCATCGGTGGCCGGGGAGTTTTTTCTTGCCTTTTCACTTTCCAAATTTCTTTGTTGGGTTAAAATCTGATGCTATGTTGTTTAAGATGATAATTGTCTATGATAGCATGATATAAATTATAGGAAATATCCTAAGAATAGGAAACGGAGGTATTGTTAATGAAAATTAAAGATTTTGGTGTTGAAAGATGGATGGATGCAAATGAGACAAAATGTGAAATCAATATAGCTGAAAGCTGTGTGGATTCAATGCACTTGGAGGATCTGATTTGTATAAGTGCAAAAAACAGCGAGAAATCCAATGAAACTGTATTCCGAATGAAGAAACAGGAGTTTTTTGACGACTTGATGAAAATGAAGCTTACATATGGTGCCATAGAAGGTTCTCATAGATTGAAGAAAGGTATAACTACTCTATACAAGACAGTTGATCCTCATCAAATAACAGTAACACACGGAGCTATAGGTGCAAACTATCTTGTATTGATGAGTCTGATTGAAGCAGATGATGAAGTTATTACCTTCCTGCCAACATATCAACAGCACTATTCTGTGCCGGAGTCCATTGGTGCCAAGGTGCATAAGATTCAATTAAGAGAAGAGAACAACTTTAAGCCTGATCTTGAGGAACTCAGATCATTGATAAATGAAAATACAAAGATGATAAGCTTCCCAAATCCAAACAATCCAACGGGAGCATCACTTGATGAAGACACACTTAAGGAAATCATTGAAATGGCAGGACCTGTTGGAGCCTATATACTGTCAGACGAAGCATACAGGGGAATGAATCATGAAGGAGAGAGATTCACGACATCAATAGTGGACCTTTATGATAAGGGTATAAGTACAAGCAGCATGTCCAAGACATTTGCTCTGGCAGGATTGAGGACTGGATGGGTCTGCGCCAGCAGAGATGTCATTGATGAGATAAACAAACACAGGGATTATAACCATATAAGCTGTTCCATGATTGATGATCATATAGCATCAATTGCCCTTGAGAACAAGGACCAGATAATCGACAGAAGCCTTGACATAATAAAAACAAATGTTGAAATAATAGAAAGTTGGCTGGATGAGAATAAGGGATTCAGTTATGTCAAGCCAAAGGCCGGTCCTGTTATTGTTATCAAATTCGACCTGGACATGCCTTCTGAAGAGTTCTGCATGAGGCTTCTTCATGATGAAGGTGTCCTGGTAATACCAGGTGGACGACTTGATATTGAAAGCCATTTCAGGGTGGGAATAGGTAATGATACGCAGAATCTTAAAGAAGGACTTAAGCGTATAGCAAGCTTCTACAAGAAAGCAAGCAAGTAATGGAGTGATGAATATGAAATATAAAATTGTGGATTTATCTATTTGGATGGATGACTTTATCTTTCCGGGCAATCCTCCTGTAGTAAGAGAAGGTCCTATTAATAGGGTTACAGGAAGCAATCCGGAATATGTATACGACTTGGAATTTTGCAGCCAAAGTGGTAGCCATATACAAGGGGCTCATTACTTCAAATCTGATGGAATACGAATCCATGAGTATCAGCTGGAGGACTTTGAAGGAAAGGCTCATATCATAGATGTGACCAAGAGAGGTGAGGATATCACCAAAGATGACCTTTTGGAAAAAGTAGCAGATGTGGGCCTTGAAGGTAAGATTGTAGTTTTCAGGACAGGTTTTATGGATGAGCTAATAAGTAGCCAGCGTATGGATATGAAGCGACCAGGTTTGTCACTTGAAGCTGCCAGATATCTTTGCCAAGAAAAGAAAATAAAGATGATAGCCATAGATGCCCTGGGAGTTGAGTCGGTTAAAAGCAAGAACTATGAAGTTAATGTGTATCTTTGTACACAGAGGATTCTTATTTTGGAATGCATCACCAATCTTCACCTGATGAAGGGCAGTGAGATTTATATTGAAGCCTTTCCTTTGAAGATTAAGGGCGTTGAAGGAACTCCTTGCAGAGCGATTGCAAAAGTATTGATTTAGAAATGATACTGTGTTATAGTTTAATTAGTTTTCTAGGGTTCCGCAGCTTAAGCTGGCTGGTCCGAGAGAAGACCCACAGCTTGCTGTGTACACGGAAGGATAAAAGCCTGGGAGATATGTGATATTTCCTAGGCTGTTTTTAATTTCGAATAGGATGATATTAACGATTTTAATAAAGTAATTAGGAGGACACATTATGAAAAAATTTATAATCGAAGAGGAATTCTGGGACTTGTTTCCAGAGGCAAAGATTGGGATAGTAGTTTGCAAAGGAATCAATAATGCAATCCAGGATGAGGAAAAGTATGCGGGTATGCTGGCGTCATCTGAGAAGGAAGCCATGAAACATCTTCCTGTTGAAGACTTCAGCAAGAATGAAGTTATTCAGGTATGGAGAGGAGCCTACAGCAGATTCAAGACTAAAAAGGGTGCCAGGTCATCAATTGAAGCATTGTTCAAGCGTGTGCATAAGGGGAACTCCATAGGTACGATAAATCCTTTGGTGGATATCTACAATTCCATTTCATTGAGATATGCAATGCCTTGTGGAGGAGAGGATATAGACACATTTGCAGGGGACATGAAACTTACGAAGGCAGTAGGGGATGAGCCCTTCATAACTTATGGCTCGGACAAGAGTGCACCACCCTATGAAGGTGAAATAGTCTACAAGGATGATGAAGGTGCCATATGCCGTTGTTGGAACTGGCGAGAATCAGTAAGAACCATGCTTACTGAAGATACCAGGAATGCCTTTCTCTGCATAGAGCAAACTGATGAGAGCAGACTTTCAGATTTGAAGAAAGCTCTAGAAGATCTTGCAACAGAAGTAGCAGAGAAGCTGGGAGGAAGGTCCCGGATTTTCATGCTTGATTTTGACAACAGGGAAATAGAAATATAAGTTGATTATCACTGGCCATTGAGTTCTCCTTGAAGAATTTGATTCAACAAAGCTTTTGAATTTTTAAGTAGATGGATTTTATCACACTCTATGGTAATGTTTTTGTTAGTGAATTCGTAGAGGCATCTTTTGCCGGACAAGGAATAAAGACAGGTATTTCTTGCCCATATTTTGTCAGTGCCCATTGTGATATCCGAAGTTAGCAAAAGACTGTTGTGAAGAGTGAACTTGTATGAATCGGGGGCTTTGTCCAAGTCTACTTTAAACAAAGGTTTATATGTATATTCCAGCAAAAACATGATGAATGAATTGTGGATTTGTTTGGTAAAGTGACATGTGTCCTCAAATAAAAAATGGAATAGACGACCATATCCATCAAAGATATGTTTTTCATATCCACGTAATTTGTATGCCTCTACCGATTTAATGGAGGCATCTTTTTTTTGTACGAAATCTGGGTTGGTGTTAATGAAAAGACGTCCTCCCATGATTCTCAATGAGTGAAGAATATAATATCTTGAATTTTTGTATAGAAAGGACGCGGAAGTAAAATACAACTTGTTTTTATATAGTGTGATTTTACCAGGTGCAAAGCTATACATGGTTCTTTCTGAAAAAGCCGAATAATTATCTAGAATTATGTCAATAAGCATTGTGTCCTCCCAAAATATTTCATGGAAATATAATAATATATTTTGGAAATTTTATCAATGCTTTTTTTAAAACTCAACTGTTTATCTTTAATTGACCATCTTGACCAACAGCTTCTTGAATTAAATCCCTAACTACATATTTCAAAGTAAAATCTTTTATATCGTTTATTGCAGCATCAACAGTATCATATTTTCTTCTGTTTAAAAGCATGTGCTTGGCAAGCCTAATAACAAGCCTCTGTCCTTTGGTTCTTTCTTCTAAATTGTCAATTCTCTTGAAGTCAAAAGACAAACCATTGTCAAATATTCGTGATATGCTTACACATGATGCAAAGCCTATTGTCTCTTCAAGCATGGAGTTCATATAGTGGTTTTTATGTTCAGCATATGTGTTATTACTCTTATCGCTAAGTTCAGAAAAGCAATTTTCAAATTTATGATATATTTCTGTTATCATTTCAAGTAAATAACTTTGATAATCATTCCTTTTTTCTTCGGATATACCTTTCATTCCTATCAATGATGCATAATTCAAAATGATATTCCCTATAAGTCTTCCTAAATCAAAGGAGATTGGACCGTAACGAGCAAACTCCGAATCGAATACCTTCATATTCTTAATGTCGACAAAAATATTTGAGCTGTGTAAATCTGTGTGGATTAAACATTGGTTACCATTAACAAATATATCTTTTAATTCTTTAACCTCTTTTATTACATTAGGGTTACTGTAAAATTCATCTATATCATCTCGCAATTTATAATTTACCACATGAGTATTATTGTACTTAATAGAATCATTAAATATCAGTGTTTCAAAAACACTTTCTGGATTCCAGGCTTTAAATAGATTTTCAAGAGCTTTTTTTTCATTTGAATTTAAAAATAATTCAGAAGTATAGAAGGCAGACTTTCCAAGAAAAGTACCTAGTTGGCTGGGAAATTCAGGAAATTTTTCCATATTGATCAGTTGGGTTCGCAATATACTCATTTTACTAAGATCTTCCATAATCAATATACTGTCTGTTTCATCAAATAAATAGATTTCAGGTACACTGTCTGGTATGACCTTATTCAATAGTTCAATATAGCTGACTTCTGCTTTTAGTCTTTTCAACGATATAGGCAATAATATACCCTTTTCCTTTAATGCTCTAACGTATGGAAGTACTTGTTTTAATACTACTGATTTATTTGTAGTCAAGGATTTAATCAGTATAAGTACATTGCAATAACTATCTACACTTTGTCGGTCACCTGAAAATTCTTTTGCAACCAGTGTATCTGTTTTTGCAAATATGTCCGTTTTTTCTTTTACATATGTAATAGCCGTTTCTTTAGTCAATAGTGTGTATTTCTCCATTTTGAACATCCTTCCATATGCATTTTAGTTATTTTATTTTACCATGCTATCGTATAGCCATACATTGAGTATTTTGCTGACTACTGATACATTTTTGTCTTCACTTGCATAGTGTCTTTGATATAATTCAGTCTCAATTTTTAAAGTTACTTATTATAAGGATATTTTTTCATATGAAAGGATACTTATT
>CAZFYP010000098.1:0-10188 GCA_964523535.1 uncultured Clostridia bacterium | reverse complement strand
GACAAGTACAGCGGTGAATTTTCAAACAACCTCTTCGGCATTAAGGGAAGCGCTTCTAATGGATCCGTTCTTGTGAATACATGGGAGGTCTACAATGGTGTATATTTCAGAGTAGATGACTATTTCAGGGCATACAAGGATCCTTATGAAAGCTGGAAGGACCATAAAAGCCTCCTTCTTGAAAAGGAAAGATACGGCATATTCAGAGATGTCATGCATGACTATATATTGGGTGCCTATGCCATAAGGAGGGCAGGATATGCAACAGATCCGGAATACCCCATCAAGCTGATCAATATCATTGAGTATTATGATCTTTATGAGCTTGATAGGGTTTCAATATAAAAGTAAAAACGCTTGTCTAACCGGACAGGCGTTTTTTAAACTTCTATTTTTGTTTTTTCAATAGTTTCTTTTATGGCTTCCAGTGAAATATTGATATGGATCAACCTCCTGCTTTTGATATAAAGATCGGGAAAGGTATTTGTTGGTCATGTCCGAAAACGAGAGGTTTTTCGTCATGTCTTGTGATATACTGTCTATAGATAAAATAACTGATAGAGAAGGTGAGATCTTGGAACTAAATCACCAAGCTTGTTACAGGGCTATAAAATCAAAGGATGCAAGATTTGATGGAGTCTTCTATATGGCTGTGAAAACCACTGGAATATACTGCAGGCCTGTGTGCAAGGTTCCTGCTCCAAAGACTGAAAACTGTACTTTTTATAGCAGTGCTGCCGAGGCGGAAGCAGCCGGATTCAGACCCTGTCTCAGATGCAGACCTGAACTAGCTCCTGCATATTCTGAGTTCGGCCAGGGCAAGGAACTTTTTAGGATGATTATTGAGTATTTCGAAGACCATAACTATAGGCCTAAGATAGTAGGTCAATGCGCCGAATTTTTGGGAATAAGTCCCAGGCATTTAAATAGGGTATTCAAGGAAGAATCTGGTGTCAGCCCCAAGGAATACATTATGACAAAAAGGTTGCTTAGGGCAAAAGGGCTTCTGGCCGATACAAATCTTAGTGTGACGGAAATTGGTTCAATGGCAGGATTCGGAAGCTCTTCAAGGTTCAATGCCGCCTTGAAAAAGCACTACAAGCTGACTCCGAGTGATATAAGAAAGGAATACAAGAAAGATAGAAATCGTGATGCGGTATCAGTCAGATTATTCTATAGACCTCCCTATGACTGGAATCATATTATGAAGTTTTTTTCAGCAAGAGCCATACCGGGAGTTGAATGGCTTTCGGAGAATGGATATTATAGAAGGACCTTGAGAATCAAAGACGGAGAGATAAGTCATCTGGGATGGATAGAAATCAAACCTGTAGAGGATGAAAACAGAGTAGACCTAAAGATCAGCAAAAGCCTGGAAAAGGCAGTAGTACAAGTTATTGCTCTTGTGAGAAAGGTCTTTGATCTTGATGTGTCTCCTGAAAACATGCCTGATGAATTGTCATCGGAAATAAGGCTGCCTGGATGCTTTGACAGTTTCGAGATGGCAACTAGAGCAGTCCTGGGTCAGCAGATAACTGTGAGTGCAGCGACGACAATTTCGGGAAGGATTGCAGAAAGTCTTGGAGGCCAGGCTCTTACTCCCTAGAAGGAAATCAACCGGTATTTTCCAGAACCATCTGTCTTTGCAGAAATGGGAGAAGAAGCCTACGACATCCTTGGAAAACTTGGAGTCATACGGTCAAGAACATCCTCTATAACAGCCATAGCAAGGCTAATTGATTCTGGACAATTGACCTTCAATGAAGATGTTGAAATATTCAAGTCAAAGCTGACAGACATCAAGGGAATAGGCCAGTGGACAGCAGAATATCTTTCCATGAGAGGCATGAGCTGGCCGGATGCATTTCCTCTTACGGATATTGTCATAAAGAACAGGATGCTTGAATTCCTGAAGGATGATGACGGTACAAGGTTGAAAGAAAGAACAGACCTGTCTAAATACAAATTAAACAAGCTGTATGAAAAGTTGGCAGTGGAATATGCTGAATCATATAGACCTTTTAGAAGCTATTTCACTCTGGCCTTGTGGCGGGGAGATTTCAAGGGTTAAAATGGAGAGGTGTAATAATGATATATTTTAAGAGACATATAAAGTGGGGCGACATAACTGTTGCCTTGGATGATGATGCAAATATAGCAGGACTGTGGTTCCAGAATCAGAAGTATTTCCCTGATATATCGGAAGATGAGTTGTGGCTGGAGGATATTTGCCAAGATGCAGGTGGGTCAAAAGAATCAAGAGTTCGCGTTGACAAGCAGAGGGAAGCGATGAAACGATTTGACCTTCAGATAAAGGAATACCAAGAAGGAAAGAGAAAGGAATTTGACTTGCCTCTTGCTCCTCAAGGTAGCGAATTCAGGAAGCTTGTATGGAAGGAACTTCTTGAGATTCCAATGGGTGCTACTACTACTTATGGTGAGCTGGGAAAAAAGGTTGCCAAGATAAAAGGCAAGGAAACCATGTCTGCGCAGGCAATAGGCCGAGCTGTTGGTCATAATCCAATATCCCTTATAATTCCATGCCACCGGGTGGTTGGAGCCAAGGGTCAGCTTACAGGCTATGCCGGTGGAGTTGACAAGAAGGTTGCCATACTTGAGCATGAGGGTGTAGAGATATAATTGTATAAAAACAGAGATCCTTCATATGTAAGTTCACATTGATGATCTCTGTTTTTTAATTATATTCTTTTATATTTCTATTCGATCCAGTTCCTCAAGATCATAATCTTTTATTATGTTCATAAGCTTGAAGGGATAGGCGGGATCTGTTGCATAGCCTGCTCTTCGGATAGCAAAGGCTCCAAGTGTCCAGTTGTGGATGACCTCCCTGAGCCCTTGATGCCGAAAAGATTGTTTGAGAATTCACCGGAGTACTTGTCAACCGGTATATACTGTCCCCATCCCGATTCATGAATAGCCTGTGCCGTTTGGAAGTCTGCAGACATTCCTGTCCTAAATAATCCCTCACTTTTGTATTTGACTGTTCAAAAAATTAATCTTTTCAAATAATTTTATTGACTTGTTTTCCTGAGCCTTTTATTTTCATACATCTGAAGGTCAACCTTGTGAAGAAATTCTTCAAAGGTTTCCTTATCATTGTTTGTATATATTCCTGTACCCATTGCAAGTTCTAATTCATAAGGTTTATCTATGCTGATATCGGCTATGCATTCCTCTACGATATTTACGAATTCCTTGTAAAAGCCGTAATCAACATCATAAATGATACATGCAAATTCGTCGCCGCCAAGGCGATAGCACTGACCCATGTCCCGGGATCCTTTCTTCAAACATTGGTAGCAGCTTGTTATGGCATAGTCTCCTTCCTTATGGCCATAGTTGTCGTTTATGAGCTTTAAATTGTTCAAATCAGCAGAAACAAGGCGGAAGGATCTTTTGATATCAGAGTTCAGAATATTGTCTACATCTCGTTCAAAGGATGTCCTGTTGGGACCTTTTGTCAATATGTCCATAAAGGCAAGCTTCCTCAAGAGTTTGCTTTCATTTTCCTTTGCTATTATTTCATTTAGGTATTTTATGGAGTCCATAATTAGCAGTGTCAGAAACACTATGAAACCTATACTGCTCAAAGATGAAATGCTGTTAAAATCTCCGATGAAGAACATCAGTAGTTCAATCACAACCGTTGCTAGAAAAAAGCTTAGGTACTTCAGGTATTTTATGGAGTTTTTGTCTTTATGGTGACGGGCGTCATAGGACAACAGTACTATCACAATGACTATGGATACTAGAATAAAAGCATTGACGACAACCTGTAAATCCATGAAGAAGGATATTCCGCCTAACTGTAAAGTCAGGTTTACAGCAAATAAAACAAGATACACAAATGATATTGCCGACAAGAGTTTGCCGTATCTTGTCAATACCACTTCTTTAAGATATTTGATCAGATATACTGGGATGACAGTCAAAAGCATAAAGCTTATGCCCCCTACAATGAATCTGTTGCCTGTAAAAAACTGGAAGAGGTCCATTTCTGACAGGAGCCAGAGGTTTGTTGATATTGTAAACAGGGAAAGATAGTAGAGTCTATTGTCCAGTTGCTTTCCTAGAATGATGAACATAATCAGCATGATGATACCGAAGAACAAGAGTATAAGGGAAGATATTAACAAACCCAGACGTTTTGAAATCAATTCAAGTCTAAGATTACCGCTTTCACCATAAATAATTGGGTTTATCAAGCCGGAGAATGCTTTGACAGGAGAACTTATTGTCATTTTTAAAGTTTTTCCCTTCACTTGAGAGGGCAGCTGAACTATATACCAGACGCTGGCTTCTGGGGCATGGAGCAGATTATAGTCAATCTTTTCGTTTTCAAAAATAAGCTCTTCATCAACATAAATTTTCATATACTGCATTGACGACCGGATTCTCAGGCTCATCCTGTCTGGAAAGTCATGGTCAAAGGTCTTTGATATTATTATTTCCTCGTTTGCATCCACGCTATATTTCGCAGGAAGTGGTGTGTTTTCTACCGAACCGTCAGGAAAGACGACTTCAAAATCCCCAGTCAATTCGTATATGGGGTCCTTGAAAAGGGATAAATTGTCAGAGGGCAATATTAGGGCAAGTGCAATAATAGATATTGTTATTAGTAAAGGAATAATATAGATTCTTAATTTTTTCATAAAGTTATGTCCACCTTGTTAAGTTGATATATTGATATTATAGGATATTAGGCTTTTATTTTACCAGATTTGAAATAGCTTTAAAAGTATCAGATCCAGCATACCTGCACAGTTCAAACAATATGGATTCACAGGTGGAGATTATTGCACCTTCCTGTCTCATTCTCTCAATGGCTATTCTCTTGTCGTTTCCCTTTCTTGATGATACGCAATCTTCTATGACCACGGGAATAAAACCTTTTTCTATCATATCGATGACTGTCTGCATAACACATATATGTGATTCCACTCCTGCTATGATCATCCATTTCTTGTTCATGGATTTAAGTTTCTCATGAAGGCAGGACTCGTCACAGCATGAGAAGGATGTCTTTTCCAGGCATTCAGAATCTCCAAGTATTTCATTGATGTTTTCTACCGTAGGACCCAATCCCTTTCTATACTGCTCGCTTACAATAATTGGAATTTCAAACTCCTTTAATCCCTTAACCAGTATTTCCATATTCTTATGCAGGTCTTCAACTTTGTTCATGTGAGGAACCAGCCTTTCCTGCATGTCTATGATTATAGCACCCGTATTTTCCTTTAATATTCGCATAGTTATATTTCTCCTTGATGCATTTTTAATTTCATTACTAATATATTACATTAGAGATGGAGTTTTGGCAAATTTCATGCTGTGGAAAAAAGAAAAAAGCCAGTAATGGCTTTTTAGTCTTGTGAAATATATTGATTTTTCTTAGCTGCGATTAAATAATTCCAAGTCCTGAAACTACATGAAATATAGCAAGTAGACCAGCTGCATAAGCCAGATACTTGTGATTCTTAAGCTTTCGCTTTCTTATGTTGAAACCAATGTATGTTCCAGTGGATATGGAAATGAACAAGAAAATACCAATGAGGAAATTTATGCTGGAGAAACCATAGAGGGTATAACCATAGAGGCCGTGCCCCAATGCTATTGCCAAGAGAACAAGGGACAGGTTCTTATGGACATTGATATCCAGTTGAATCACCTTTCTTCCTACAAGTGATTCAAGAATCAAGAGCACAAATAAAAATATTCCACCTATTTGTATATAATTTAAATTTGCCATAAAACCAATCCTTTCATTTTTAATAAATTAAGGTCTTTTTACATTTATAGTATATCACATTTATTTGTAAGAATATCAGTGAATGTCGGATTTCTGAAAATCCTGTTTTCTTGCTCCAATCACATACTTTTATTAAGATAGTGCATTGAATCTGAGATCAGAAGAAAAAAGAAAACTATTAAGCTAATACTTGTCAATAAAAAACATACATAATCATGAAGATGATAAAGGTAGTGTCAAAAGACACAGATATGTACATTAACACAATATGGATTTATGCAGTCATGACAGGGGAAAATCTCTTTTTATGGTATAATTGTTTTAATGGATTAAGATTCACCAACTGACAGGAGGATACAAAGATGGTTAAGACTAACTTAAACAGAGGTAATATCCATGAAATTACAGCTAAACTCGGTATTTATGTCAAGAATTTGGCTGAATCCGCATTAAGCCAAAGAGGTATTTTTACCATAGCCTTGTCTGGTGGTTCGTCTATGGAGATACTGTCAAAGGCATTGTTGAGAGATGAAATCAGGGGAGTCATTGACTGGAATAAATGGCATGTCTTTTGGGTAGATGAAAGATGTGTGCCTGAAGATAGCCTTCAGAGCAACTACGGTAAAGCTAGGGAACTACTGCTCGAACATGTGGACATACCGGAATACCATATCCATCATTTCAATGGAAGAATGAAATCGGATGAAGCTTTGAATGAATATGTTAAGGAACTGTCCCGGTTTTTTTTACTAGATGGTGATGAAAGCTTCCCTAAATTTGATTTAATATTACTGGGTGTTGGAGAAGATGGCCATATAGGGTCCCTTTTTCAGGGTTATCCTGCTCTTGAGGAAGTGAAAAGGCCTTGTCTAATTATAAAAAATTCTCCCAAAGCACCGAAGTGCAGGATGACATTGACCCTGCCTGTAATCAACTGGTCCCGTAATGTTGCAGTGGTGGCAATTGGCAAATCAAAAGCATCTGTGGTTAAAAAAATTTTCTATGGAGGCAGGGGGAGGAAACTTCCTATTGAAATGGTTAATCCCCTTGAGGGAAGGGTGGATTGGTTTTTAGATGAGGATGCCTTTGGTGGACTTAATAAATAGAGCTTTGAAAAAGGGAATAAAAATTTTGTTTGATGATTAAAATTGGAGGTATGACTGTGAAAATAGGATTAATAGGTTTGGGAAAAATGGGTTATAACCTTGCACTCAACATGAGGGACAAGGGTCATGAGCTTGTTGCATATAATAGGAGTCCCGAGAAGACAGAGATGATTGAAAAGGAAGGAATAAAAGGAGCATACAGTCTTGAGGAGCTTTGCTCATCATTTGAAGACATACAGGTCATATGGATGATGGTGCCTTCTGGGGAAACTGTTGACAATATGATTGACAAGCTTATTGTATATCTGAAGCCGGGAGCTATTCTCATTGATGGAGGAAATTCCTTCTATAAGGATACATTAAGAAGATATGAAAAACTTAAGGAAATGGGAATAGACTATGTAGATGCGGGAACCAGCGGTGGAATTGATGGAGCAAGGAATGGAGCCTGTCTAATGGTGGGAGGAGAACCGGATGTGGTCAATGATATTTCGACCTTGTTTAAGGATATAGCTATAAAAGACGGATATTCCTTCATGGGAGCTCCTGGAAGCGGTCACTTTGTAAAGATGGTTCACAATGCAATAGAATATGGGATGATGCAGGCAATAGGTGAAGGTTTTGATCTTTTAAATGCAAGTCCTTTTGAATTGAACTATGAAGATGTAGCAAAGGTATGGAGCAATGGTTCTATAATTGAAGGTCTTCTCATGAGATGTGTACTATCCTCATTCGAAAAAAGTGAAGACCTGGGTCAGATAGAAGGTATTGTTGATGCATCAGGAGAAGGACAGTGGGCTGTTGAGGAGGCTTTGAAGCTAAAAGTGTCAATGCCGGCAATATCAAATTCTCTATTTGCCAGATACAAGTCCAAGGATGAGACAAGATTCTCTGAGAAAGTAGTGGCAGCCATGAGAAAGGAATTTGGCGGACATGCCATCCATAAAAAGTAGGTGTAAGAATGGAAAATAATTTATTTGTCATATTTGGTGCAACTGGAAACCTTACATATAAAAAGCTTCTTCCTGCATTAAGCAGGCTTCTTGAGAACAATTCAATATCCAGGAAAACAAAAGTAATCTGCATAGGCAGGAAGGAGTTCGATACTGCTTCATATATTGAAGATGCCATTGAAAAGTCTAAAGACGTCGAAAACTGGGACATTTTGAAGAAGTCCATTAACTATTATAAGATGGATATCAAAAGTATACTTGATTATTTTATCCTTAAAAAATCAATAGAGGAAAACTGCGGACCATATAGGTCCAATGCTGTTTTTTATCTTGCTGTAGGACCGGAACTGTTTCCTGTTGTAGCCAGGGGAATAAGTCAGGCAGGTCTTGTAGGAAAAGGTGACTCAAAGGGAAAAGTTGTAATCGAAAAACCCTTTGGAGAGGATCTTGTCAGTGCAAGGGAATACAACGAGATGGTTGGTAAATATTTTGACGAAAACCAAATCTTCAGGATTGACCACTATCTGGGCAAGGAAATGATTCAAAATATTCTAGTTGTAAGGTTTGCCAACAGGATATTTGAAGAGATATGGGATAAGAGGGGGATAAAAAGTGTTACAATTTTGGCAAAGGAAACTGAAGGAGTCATGAGTCGGGGTGGTTACTACGACAAGTCTGGAGCATTGAGGGATATGGTGCAGAATCACCTCATGCAGATGTTTAGTCTAATTGCAATGGATTCGCTGGAAAGCTTTGAACCCGATGTTGTGAGAAAAAACAAGGTCAAGGCAATAGAAAGACTCAAACTTGATGGAGGCAAGGATAATCTTGTGATTGGACAATACAAGGAGTATAAAGAGGCCAAGGGTGTTCATCCTCAATCAATGACAGAAACATTCGTATTTTTGAAAGCAAAGGTGGATTCAAAGAGGTGGGAAGGGGTCCCCTTCTATTTTATGACAGGCAAGAGGCTTGATGAGAAAAGATCGGAGATTATAGTTGAATTCAAAGACAGTACCTGCAGACCCAAAGAGTGGTCAGGAGAAGGTATTGAGTCTAATAAGCTTATAATAAAAGTTGCTCCAGAAGATGGCATTACATTCCAGATGAACATCAAAACTCCGGGACTAAGTTTTGATGTCAATCCGGCAACCCTTGACTATTGCCACAAGTGCAAGGCCATAGGTAATCTGCCGGAGGCTTATGAAAAGCTGATTCTTGACATAATAGACGGAGACTCTACCCTTTTTCCAAGATGGGATGAGATTGAGTATTCATGGAGGTTCATTGACCAGGTCAAGGATGTCATAGGTGACGCTAAGCCATTTGAATACAGAGGTATCGATGATTTGGTAGAAATGACTAAATTTGAAGACTAATAAAAATTGACTGCAGCCATTTCTGGCTGCAGTTTTTAAGTTCCACAATAGGTAACATAGGGAGGTGACGAAGCTGGGGGTGGTGCTATGTACTTTTCCTGTTCAGGCCTATAGGCATAGGGATCTGAAAGTACTTGTAGCAGCTTCTCCATTACAGAGTAGTCTTCATTTTTGACGGCTGAATCAAGGGCTTCTTCCACCCTGTGGTTTCTTGGTATGATTGAGGGATTGCTTTTTTTCATAAGGTCTATTGACTGTTTCCTGTTTTCCTCTTGTCTTTGTAGTCTTGCCTGCCACAGCCTATGACATTCATTGAATTCCTTAGTATTGGTCAAATCCAAGGATAGACACTTTTCAAGAGTAAGTTGTCTGAAGGTATTGGTATAGTCAGCACCATTTTTCTCCATAATATTGAGTAGACTCCAGATGAGTTCTCCATCTCTTTCTTCTTCATTGAAAATTCCAAGCTTGCTTCTCATACCTGACAGCCAGTGGTCTAAATACAGGGAGTCGAAATTTGAAAGGGCATCTTTTGCCAGCCTTACAGCTTCCTGCCTGTCAATGTGTAGCAGGGGAAGGAGTGTTTCAGCAAATACAGCCAGATTCCATTTGGCTATTTCAGGTTGATTGCCATAAGAATATCGACCATGCTGGTCTATGGAACTAAAGACGGTTTTTCTGTCGTATTTGTCCATGAAGGCACAGGGTCCATAATCAATAGTCTCTCCGCATATGGACATATTGTCAGTATTCATTACACCGTGGACAAAGCCAACAAGCTGCCATTTGGCTATCAAAAATGCCTGACGGCCTATTACTTCCTTTAGCATTAACAAATATGGATTTTCATGTTTATCTATATGATTGAAATGCTTTTTTAGGCTATAGTCGGCAAGTGCCTTAAGCTCTCTTGTAGTGCCGAAGTTTGCTGCATATTGGAAGGTACCTACCCTTATGTGGCTTGATGAAACACGGGTAAG
>CAZFYP010000097.1:8047-10404 GCA_964523535.1 uncultured Clostridia bacterium | reverse complement strand
AACAGGGACAAGGGATATGGTGTGCTCTGCCAGTATGGTAAATTCGAATTCGAATACATAAACAGTGAAAACAGGCTGACAATGCCATATGAAAGAGCACTTGGTCAAATAAAGGAACTTGATTTTGCAGGAGCGGAATACGACCTGGCATCAAAGTTTAAGTCAATTAGATACATAAATGGAAAAGACTCCATAGGAATAATAGCAGGACAGAATCTGACAAACCAGGAACTTGCCAAGCTTAAGAAACTGTCTCAAGTTCTGGAAACAAAATATAGGGCAACAGTAGATTCGACGACATACAAGTCAACCTGCCAGACAGAAGAACTTCTCAATGCAGATATGGTAATTGCAGTGGAGACTGTATATGAAAACTTCTTCCCAATGGGAGTAATGCTTAAGAATGAAGTCAAGAACCTTCATACGGTATCTGCTTCAGGAACAAAGCTTGACGAGTTTACGGCAAACATCAACAAGACAAAAGGAAATGCAGACTTCATCAAGGGAATGATTAAGTCAATCCTTGACGGCAAAAACTACAATGAAGAAATTGCAAAAGCAAATGGAATAGACCTGGAAGGACTCGAGAAGTCACTTGAAGGCGTGGAAGCAACAAAGGAAGCACAAGCCATGGCTGCAGAATATGTAGACAGAAGAAAGCCTATCTTCGTAGTAGACGAAGGAGCAATGACATCAGAAGAGCTTGAGCTCATATATGCGGTAGCAAAACTTACAGACAAGCTTGACAAGCCTTACAGGGGAATCATCACCCTTAAAGACAGTGTTAATACACAAGGTGCCCTGGATGCAGGATTCGACATGGATGCAGAAGAAATCATAGCTGCAGTTAAACAAGGAAAGGTAAAGGGACTTCTCATCGTAGGTGAAGATGTGGATGGACTTGATATAAAGCCTGACTATCTTGCAGTAATGGATATGTTCGATACAGTCAACACTGAAATGGCAGACCTTGTTATACCAATGGCATCACTTGCAGAGTCTTGCGGCAGTGTTACAAGAACCGACAATACTGAAGGTCAAGTTAACCAGGCCATTGTTTCAAAGACTGGAAAAGCCAATACTGAAGTTCTCGACAGCGTATTGAGTTTTCTTTAAGATCAAGAAAGCAGCTTTGCCGTGCCAACGGTGTAACTTGAAAATCAAATTGTTAGATATTTAAATAAGCATAAAAAAGGCCTAATTTTCAAATATGAGAATTAGGCCTTTTTAAAACTTTGCTTAGAATCAGTTTATGTGATTAAGTCAGTAGACCTCTTAAAAGGCCCACTTTCCATTTCTAAATATATATTCTTCCCTTCCATCCTGGTGGATTCCAATGATATCCAGTTTGTCTGAACCTATCATTATATCCTGATGAACAGTACATGAATTGAATCCCATTTCTTCCTTGTCGTCCTTGGACATTTCTTCCACTCCACCTTCTATACACATGGAGAGTGCATTACCAAGAGCTATATGGCAGGCAGCATTTTCATCATATAGTGTGTTGAAAAAGAGGGTATTGAGTTCATATATGGGAGAATCCACAGGAACAAGTGCAAGCTCACCAAGATACGAAGCTCCCTCATCTGTTTCTAGATATGTTTTCAAAAGTTCCTGACCTTTACTTGCACTGAAGTCAACTACCTTTCCTTTTTTAAAAGTAAGCTTTATACCGTCAATTATATTTCCGTTGTAGACAAAGGGCATTGTACAGCTTACTGTTCCACTTGCCGTATATTTTGAAGGTATTGTAAAGACCTCTTCAGTAGGCATGTTTGGAACCACATCGGTACCGTCTGGAGCAGGTATGCTGCCACCAACCCACTTGCTGTCTTTTATAAGTTCTACCTGGAAATCCGTACCTGGTCCTGAGTATTTCAATTTTTTGAAAGCTTTTTCAGTCAGACTTGTATGTCTGAATCTAAGATTTTTGAGGTGGGCATCCCACATTTGGACGCAGTTTTCATTATCGGCTCTTGAAACCTTGAATATATAGTCCCAGAGTTTTTCAGTAGCATCCTGACCCTTTAAATCCGGGAAGATTTTTTCGGCCCATGGTGCTGAAGCGGCAAGAGCTATGACCCATTTGGTTTCGAAACTCATTTGAAGGACCTTGTTTCTTTCAAAAGCCTTTGCCCTTGATTTGAACCATCTGGCTATCGTATCAGGATTTACTTCTTTCATCACTTCCGGGTCGGGAGCGGATATATTAATTATGCACCATTTTTCATCACACAGGCTGTCCATTCTTTTCTGGTCCCAGTCATATACATTGTCGAAGAGTTCCGGATTGGCATTTAGGAATTTTATCTTTCTGGACAGATAGTCTATCCATGCTATGTTTACATCGGCTG
>CAZFYP010000097.1:0-7983 GCA_964523535.1 uncultured Clostridia bacterium | reverse complement strand
TCAAGTGATGCTCTTATTTCTACCTTCTGTCCTTTTTTTAGGCTGATGCCCTTTGTTATTATAACGTCCGCATAGTTTTCCAGTTTTTCCTTGAAGTTCATAATCTCCTCCCAAATTATTGTTAAATGTTGTTTTCTGAATTAATTATACATCATATTTTTGTACAATTAAATACATCCATGTTTACATTTATTAAGAAAGTTATTAAGTTTTAGTAAAATTTATAAAATATTTACCAAAATATGCAACGTATTTCCAAGAAAAATCATAGCAATAAGCTCAAAAAATGGTATAATAATAGATAGTTTTGAAAACATTGTTCTATAAGAAAAGTGCAGTATAAGCACTGAAAATATAAAAGAAAAATCAAGTGAACATAAAGAGGTGGATTATGAAAGGTATAATGGTACAGGGAACCAGTTCGGATTCTGGGAAAAGTTACGTGACTACTGCATTGTGTAGAGTTTTATCAAACAGAGGAATAAAGACTGCTCCATTCAAGTCGCAGAACATGTCAAACAACTCCTATGCTGCAGAAGATGGACAGGAGATATCAAGGGCTCAGGGAGTGCAGGCTGAAGCTGCAAGGGCAAAGGCTTCTGTTTATATGAATCCAATATTGTTGAAACCTACAAGAGACACTCAAAGCGAGGTTGTACTTTTCGGTAAGGTCTTCAATGCATATTCGGGATTTGACTATAGAAAGGATTTTGCCCTTACTCATGGTGTGAAAGCCATTGAAGATTCAATAGATAAGCTGTCTGAGGATTATGACTGTCTAGTAATTGAAGGTGCAGGGTCACCGGCGGAAGTTAATCTAAATGACCGTGAAATAGTAAACATGAGAGTTGCTGACATAGCGGATGTGGGAGTGGTTCTTGTTACTGATATAGACAGAGGCGGATCCTTTGCCAGTGTTGTAGGAACTCTCGAGCTCTTGAAGGAACACAGACACAGGTTCAAGGGAGTAATATTCAACAAGTTCAGGGGAGATATTAAGCTTCTTGAGAACGGTCTTGACTGGCTTGAGGAAGAATATGGAATCAAGGTTGTAGGAGTATTGCCATATCTTACAGACTTGTATATAGAAACTGAGGATGCACAGAGCAAGCATCTTCTCTTCCAGTATGATGTTGCAAATCCAATAGACATTGCAGTTGTCCATCTTGAAAGGGTCAGCAACAATACAGATGTGGAAGCTTTCATACATGAAAAGGATGTAAGTGTAAGGATAGTAAAGGATCCAAAGGAATTTGGAAACCCTCATGCAGTAATCATTCCTGGAACAAAGAGTACTACCGATGATCTTCAGTCCCTTGTTGAAAGCGGCATGTATGATAAGTTGAAGGAATATGACCAAAGAGGAGGAGTAATAGCCGGAATCTGTGGAGGCTATCAGATAATGGGCAGAAAGCTTAAGGATCCCGACAATGTAGATAGTGTACAGTTTGATGATATGGACGGACTTGACATGCTTCCAGTAGAGACTGTATTCATAGGAGACAAGCAGGTAAGACAGACTACGGGAAGAGTTGACAGTATATTTTCAAATCAGGAAATCGATGGTTACGAAATCCATCTTGGAAGGACTGAATTTCTTGAGGACTGTGATTATTTTGCCCTTCTGGAAGATGGTAGTGAGGACGGATGCATATATGACGGTGGAAGGGTATTCGGTACCTATCTTCACAATGTATTCCACAATGATGTATTAAGAAATGACTGGCTCAACATGATAAGAAGAAAGAACAAGATGGAGACCAGGGAAGTTGTTGATACGGATAAAATCAAGGAAGAATCCTATGAAAAGCTAGCGGCCTATGCCGAGGAACATCTTGACATAGATTATATTATGAAGATAATCAACAAAGAGGTATAGAATGCATATAGTCGTTGCAGCCCTTGTACTTGACTTGTTCTTAGGCGACAGGTGCATATGGAAACATCCTATAATACTTGTTGGAAATCTTATATCATATCTTGAAAAAAAGTTATATGTATTGAATAATAAAAAAACTGCCGGACTGTTTCTTTTGCTGTTGACAATGTCCATTACAGGCCTTGCAGCATATTCGATAGACAGGTTTTTCTCCTTTAATAAATGGGTTCACATGGTCCTTGTAGGCTATTTCATGTACCTCATTCCTTCTGTGAAGACTTTGAAGGATTTGACAGAGGATGTATACAGGGCCCTGAAGGAAGAGGGTCTGGTGGAAGCCAGGGTGAAGCTTTCTTACCTTGTAGGAAGGGATACAGAAGAGCTTGACGAGGAATCGGTAATAAAGGCGGCCATAGAGACTTCTGCGGAAAACACAATTGACGGATTTGTTGCCCCCTTGTTCTACATACTTATAGGCAACATATTCGGACTGGGTCTGGTATTGGGATATATTTACAAGTCTGTCAATACTCTTGATTCCATGGTTGGATACAAGAATGACAGATATATGGACTTTGGATATTTTTCTGCAAAGTTCGATGATGTGCTTAACTTCATACCGGCAAGGATTGGCAGCATGCTCATGATTGTAGCAGGCTTGATTCTTGGATACGACTGGAAGAACGGCATGAAAATATTCAAAAGGGACAGAAAGAACCACAGCAGTCCCAATTCGGCTCATTCTGAAAGTGTTGTTGCAGGACTTTTAAACATACAACTGGGTGGAGCCAACAGGTATTTTGGAAAAATTGTAAAAAAACCTGTCATTGGAGACAGAAATGAAAAAGTGAAGGGACAGGACATACACAGGACCAACAGGATTCTAGTGGCTACTGATGTTCTTACCATAATAATATTGATATTTGGAGTTCTTATATGAAATACAGAATGCATGGTGCGAATCCGGATAAACTATACAGCAAACTGGGCATTGAAATGCCTGAAAGGATTATTGACTTTAGTACAAATACAAATGTCTTGAAATTCAATCTTGAAATGGATTTCGATTTCAACAATATTGTCAGCACTTATCCCGATGATGAATGTCTGGAATTGAAAGGCAAGTTGTCCTCTATTGAAAACTGCAGTGAAGATGAAATCCTTGTCTGCAGCGGGACAAATGAATTCATATACATGTTGGCATCCCTTCATTCAGGAGGCAAGGCGGCACTCTTGCAGCCTTTGTATTCCGAGTACGAAAAGGCATTGAATGGATATAATGTTGAAACATTGGATATATTTTCAATAGATGACATATATGAACTTGAAGATGTTGATCTTTTGTATATATGCAATCCAAACAATCCAACTGGAAGCTTCATTGACAAGGATACATTAAGAAATATTGCAGAGCATTGCAGGGATAATAAAATAAAGATTGTACTTGATGAAGCATATTCTTTCTTCCTGGAAGGTGAGTGTGAAACAAGGGACCTTGTAAAGGATTTTGACAATATTTATATAATGAAATCACTGACTAAGATATTTAATCTTTCGGGTATCAGGATAGGCTATGTAGTGACAGATAAAAAGAATGTTGCAGACATTGAAAAGATACAAGCTACCTGGAGTGTAAATTCAATTGCACAGAAACTTGCGATGCAATATCTGAATTGTGAAAAATATATCACTAATACAAAGGAATACTATAAAAATGAAAGAATAAGATTCATTGGCAGAATAAGAGAATTGGGGTTTGAAGTAATGGATACCCAGGTGAATTTCTTTTTAATGAAGGTGGATAATGATGATGAAATCATTGAAAAATTCATGAAAAAGGGAGTAGTAACAAGACATACAAAGAATTTCAAGACACTTGAAGGCAAGTACATAAGAGTTGCGGTAAAGACAGAGGAAGACAATGATTATTTTCTAAAAATATTAGGCCAAATAAGTTTGACAAATATTTAACGAAATGATATACTTCATATAAAGTATTGTTATTAATCGGTAGGAATGTTGACTGACCGACAATTCGAAGGATTTCTTGTTCTGAGAATATTAGTGTGGAGGATATTATGAAAGTATTGAAAATAAAGGAATTGTTAAATGCAAATGTTCACTCTTGCCAAGAACAGATGGAAAAGGATATTTTTGGAGCATATGCTTCTGATCTTATGAGTGATGTATTGGCTTCTGAATATCTTGATGACAATGCTGTTTTGGTTTCAGGATTGAACAATCTGCAGTTGATAAGAACTGCGGAGATGCTGGACCTTGCTGTGATAATCCTAGTAAGGGGAAAACAGCCAAAACCGGAGATGGTAGAAATGGCAGTGGAAAATGGTATTACTCTTATGACGACTGATTATAATATGTATAATTCATGTGGAATTTTATATGCTGATGGAGTAAAAGGATTTAGTAATGGGAAATTTGATTAAAAAATATGAACATGTTGTAGTAACTGATAATTTTGACTTGGCAGGCAAGGCTTCAAGTTCGATTAAGCGAGTATTGAAAAATCTGGGAATTCCTCCCATGCTGGTTAGGAAGGTTGCAATTATTTCGTATGAGGCTGAAATAAATATAATAATCCACTCTCATGGTGGCAAGATGATACTTGAAATATATGACGACAGGATAAGAATTAAGGCCCAGGACAAGGGTCCGGGTATTGAAAACATAGATCTTGCCTTGTCGGAAGGTTTTTCAACTGCCGACCAAAAGGCAAGGGAGCTCGGATTTGGGGCAGGTATGGGACTGCCCAACATAAGAAAGAATTCAGATAACTTTAATATAGAATCGACTAGTGAAGGAACAAAGATAGAAATTGATATTATTATGGATTAGAGGGTGAAATTATTGGATAGAGCTTTTTTTCTTGATAAGGACAAATGCAAGGGGTGTACCAATTGTATGAGGAAATGCCCCACTGAGGCTATCAGAGTAGTAAACAACAAGGCTATAATAAATATTGAAAAATGCATACACTGTGGTGAATGCATTCGAGTGTGTCCATATAATGCTTATGAACCAAGTACGGACAAGCTTGAGGATATAGACAAGGACAAGATATCCATTGTCATACCTTCTGTAACCGTATATGGGCAGTTCGGCCATGGTACTGAAACATGCAAGATACACAGGGCATTGCTTTCTATTGGTTTCGACTATGTATATGATGAAAGCTGGGGTGCGGAGCTGGTATCAAAAGCCATAAACAAGAAGTTGAAGGAAAAGGATATCCCAAAACCTTTGATTAATTCAAACTGTCCTGCAGTCATAAGGTTGATAAAGGTCAAGTATCCTTCTTTGCTTGATCATTTGGTTGAAATTCAGTCTCCTATGGAAATTGCCGCTAAACTTGCAATAAGAAAGGTCAAGGAGATATTCAAGAAATCCAGTAAACCAATAGAGGTGTTCTATATATCACCTTGTCCCGCCAAGGCTATAAGCGTAAGAAAACCTATAGGTATGAACGGTTCAAGCATAGACAAGGTTATTTCCTTCAAGGAGATATATGGAGATCTTGTAAGGGCAATAAAGATGCAGGATGACATGTGTTTTTCAACGCCGTCCCTTGAAGGACTCCAGTGGTGTATTTCAGGCGGTCAGGCAAAGGCTGTAAATGCAGATAACAGCATATCCGTTTCAGGTATTGAAAATGTAATGAATATTTTGGATGAAATAGAATTGGGCAAGCTTGAACATGTGGATTTTGTAGAACTTATGTCTTGCAACGGATCTTGTGTTGGAGGATCCTTTAACTTTGAAAATCCATTTGTTGCTAAAAACAATATAAATTATATAATCAAGAATACAGATCATTCAATGGTACTCAATGACGACCTTGAAAAATTTGAGGAGTTTGAAGAACTTGGATATTTTGAGGATGAACTTGACCTTAAGGATAGTATAGAAAAAAAGATAGACCTTAAGGCTGCTGTCAAGAGAATGGAGGAAATTGAAAAGATATATGGAATCCTTCCCAGACTTGACTGCGGTTCATGCGGATCACCTACTTGCAGGGCTCTTGCAGAAGATATAGTTGATGGAATAAATGAGTTGGACAGCTGTGTAATACTTAAATTGAGAAATAGGAGCTAATGTTATGAAACTTAGTACAATAATAGAAGAACTTGAACTTGAAATAGTAACAGGGGAAACAGGAATAAGAAATATCGACATTGAAGGAGTATACATTGGAGACCTTCTAAGTCTGGTTATGGCAAAGGCAAAACATGATGAGATATGGATTACTATCCAGACCCATATAAATGTAGTGGCAATTGCCGACCTTCTTGATTTGGGTGCCATTCTTGTTGCAGAGAATATGGAAATTGATGAAGATACCATTGAAAAGGCTGCAGATATGGAAATTGTCATTCTTAAATCAAAGTTGCCTGCCTATAGACTTGCTTGCAGTCTACACGACTTGGGAATGTAATGAAGTTTTATTATGATCTGCATATTCATTCGGGACTTTCTCCCTGTGGAGAAAATGAAATGACTCCCAATAATATTGTGAACATGTCTTTGATAAAGGGACTGGACATAATAGCAGTCACAGATCACAATACAGTTGAAAACTACCCTGCTATCAAGATTGTTGCCGACAAGGCCGGTTTGAAAGTGCTGCCGGGTATAGAGATTGCAAGTAGGGAAGAAGTTCATATACTTGCCTACTTCAGAACATATGAAGATGCAAAAATCATATCAGACAGACTTTACCAAGCCTTGCCGGATATTAAGAACAAGCCTGAGATTTTTGGAGACCAGATAATTTATGATGAAATGGACAATCCAAAGGGCAGTCTTGAAAAGCTTCTTATAAATGCGACGAGCTTTACCATCAAGGACATAATTGGAATGGTAAGGGAAGTGAATGGGGTGGTGATGCCTGCCCATGTTGAAAAGAAATCAAATGGAATAATCGGAGTGCTTGGATTCATACCTCCTGATTATGATTTTGAGTTCATAGAAGGGAAATCAAAGGATTATGAAAACCGCTTCATAGAGAATTATAAAAAAATTTATAATTCTGATGCTCACAGGCTTGAGGATATTTCGGAGCCTGACAATTATTTTGATTGTGACGATCTGGAATCGATGATAAAATATATAGGATTGAATTAGTAATTTAGGGCAGGATGATATCCTGCCTTTTTTATAGTCAAAGAAAGTTAAAATTGTGTAATACCTTGAAGTATTGGTATTACACTGCTAAGGAAACTTTCTTAAACCTCTTGATATCCGGGTTGTATACATGAAGCATGACCCGGATAACGCGGCAAAGCCGCTTTCTTGTTTAATAGTATTGAATTATTATAGGAGGATTGTATGAAGGAACTTTCACTGCATATTTTGGATATTGCTAGAAATTCAATAAGGGCGGAAGCAACTAAAATAAGTATATTGGTTGAAGAGAATCTTAAGGACAACAAGCTGATAATAGCAATAGAGGATAATGGAAAGGGGATGGACGAGGAAACCCTGAAAAAAATAGAAGACCCCTTCTATACATCAAGGGATGTAAGAAGAGTAGGTCTTGGAATACCGCTTTTGAAGGCTGCTGCGGAAAGATGCAAAGGTAGTATAAAAATACAATCCGAGTTAGGTACTGGTACAAAATTATACTGCCAAATGGATTACGACCATATAGACAGACCGCCTCTAGGTAAGATTCAGGATACAATAATGATTCTTCTCAATGATTCGGATAAGTACGAACTTGTTTATACCCATGTATATAATGATAAACTATTTATTTTTAACACTGTTGAAATAAGGGAAATACTGGAGGGGGTTCCTCTTGACAGCCCTGATGTTCTTATGTGGGCAAAGGGGTATATACTTGAAAATATAGCTGAAATCAAGAAATAGAATGGGTCTTGCTACTTCTAACAAAAGTATTAAAAGATGAGAAAAAATCACCTGAACCGAATAAAACCTAAACTTAAAGGGTTTGTTAATATTTTAACTTTTATCCACTTAAAAAAATGACAAGTAATGAATAAAACTTATAACAAAAAATATATTTATGTGGTATAATGGGTTGTCTAATTCTGTATACAATAAACAATAAGGGAAATGTATTAATA
>CAZFYP010000096.1:0-10429 GCA_964523535.1 uncultured Clostridia bacterium | reverse complement strand
GAAGTCCGGCCTTCTTTATCTCAGCTCTGAATACGAGATCTACTTCCGTTACAAGCTCAAGCTTGTCAGGAGTTATTTCTCCAAGTACCCTTATTGCCAGTCCCGGTCCCGGGAAAGGCTGTCTTTCAACTAGATCATTGGAGATTCCAAGTTCTCTTCCAACCTGTCTTACCTCATCCTTGAAGAGCTGTCTTAGTGGCTCAAGAAGTTCGAAGTCAACGTCCTCTGGAAGTCCGCCAACATTGTGGTGACTCTTTATAACTGCTGCAGTATCAGTACCACTTTCTATAACGTCAGGGTATATTGTTCCCTGAATAAGATAGTCTATGTGTCCGAATTCTTCCTTGAGTCTTTCTTTTTCTTCTTCAAAGACTCTGATGAATTCCTCTCCAATTATCTTTCTCTTCTTCTCAGGATCTGAAACTCCCTCAAGTTTTCCAAGGAATCTGTCCTGTGCATTTACCCTTATGAGGTTCATGTCGAACTCGTCTCTGAAGACGTGTTCAACCTGGTCTCCCTCGTCTTTTCTTAGAAGTCCGTGGTCAACGAATACGCAGACAAGGTTCTTTCCTATGGCCTTGTGAACCATAACTGCCGCAACTGAAGAATCAACTCCACCGGACAGGGCACAAAGTGCCTTCTTGTCACCTACAAGGTCCTTTATCGCCTTTATCTGTTCTTCGGCATAGTTACCCATATCCCATGAGGATTCCTCGCCGCAAACTCCATGTACAAAATTATTCAGGACGTCTCTTCCTCTTTCAGTATGTTCAACTTCCGGATGGAACTGTACTGCATATATGTTTCTTTCCTTGTTTTCCATTGCCGCTACAGGACAGGTATCAGAACTTGCAGTAACTTCAAATCCTTCAGGAAGCTGCTCGATATAGTCAGTATGGCTCATCCAGCATTTTGTGCTCTTGTCTATACCTGTAAAGAGGCCGCTATCAGAATTCATATCAAGCTCTATTCTTCCATATTCCCTCGAAGATGCTCTTGTTACCTTACCGCCAAAAGTCTGTGCTATGAACTGACCTCCGTAGCAGATTCCAAGGATTGGAAGTCCAAGTTCAAATATTTCAGCAATTGCCTTGGGTGCATTTTCTTCATAGACGCTTGCAGGTCCCCCTGAAAGAATTATTCCGCTTGGATTCTTTTCCTTGATTTTTTCTATTGAAACACTGTAAGGTACTATTTCACAATATACCTTTGCTTCCCTAACTCTTCTGGCAATCAGCTGGCTGTACTGAGCACCGAAATCCAATATTAGTATCATTTTCTTTCTCCTCTAATTAGCTGCTGATGCTGTAGTTTGATGATTCTTTGGTTATCTGAATGTCATGGGGATGACTTTCCTTGAGACCGGCACCTGTTATCTGTACAAATCTAGCATCGGTCTTGAGTGCCTCTATGCTTGCAGCACCACAGTATCCCATACCGGCCTTAAGTCCCCCTACCATTTGGTAGATTACTTCACCGATAGGTCCCTTGAATGGAACTCTACCTTCAACTCCTTCAGGAACAAATTTCTTGGCATCATCCTGGAAGTATCTGTCCTTGCTTCCCTGGTTCATGGCACCTTCTGAGCCCATTCCCCTGTATACCTTGAATCTTCTTCCCTGATACAATACTGTTTCACCAGGACTTTCTTCTGTTCCTGCGAACATTGATCCCATCATTACAATGCTTGCTCCAGCTGCTATTGCCTTTGGAATATCCCCAGTATATTTTATTCCACCATCTGCTATGACAGGTATGTCATGCTTCTTGGCTTCCTCTGCACAATTGTATATTGCAGTAAGCTGAGGTACTCCAACTCCTGCTACTACTCTTGTTGTACATATGGAACCAGGTCCTATACCAACCTTGATACAGTCTGCTCCCGCTTCTATAAGAGCCTTTACGGCAGCTGCCGTAGCCACATTTCCCGCTATTACCTGAAGTTCAGGATATGTTTCCTTGATCTTCTTGACTGCATTTATAACTCCTGATGAATGTCCGTGGGCAGTATCAACTGCTACAACGTCAACCTTGGCCTTTACGAGGGCCTCGATTCTTTCCATCATGTCAGCTGTGACTCCTACTCCCGCTCCCGCTAGAAGTCTTCCATTTGAATCCTTTGCAGAATTAGGGTACTTTATTGTCTTTTCTATGTCCTTGATTGTAATAAGTCCTGCAAGAGTTCCGTCTTCTCTCATTAAAGGAAGCTTTTCAATCCTGTACTTTGACATAATCTGAAGAGCATCTTCCATATCAATGCCTTCCTTGGCTGTAATAAGTCCTTCACTCGTCATTGCTTCCTTGATAGTCTTTGAAAAATCTCTTTCGAATCTTACATCACGGTTTGTGATTATTCCTATTAGTTTTTGCTGGTCGTCTACAATTGGAACTCCAGATATCCTGTATCTGGACATAAGCTCAAGCGCATCTTCTACCAGGTGGTCTTGGGATAGATAGAAGGGGTCGGTGATTACACCGTGTTCCGATCTTTTTACCTTATCCACTTCCATAGCCTGTGCTTCTATTGACATGTTCTTGTGGATGATTCCTATTCCGCCTTCCCTAGCCATGGCTATTGCCATCTTTGCTTCGGTTACAGTATCCATACTTGCTGACATAATAGGTATGTTCAGCTTAAGCTTTTTTGTCAAATAGGTACTGACATCAACGTCTCTAGGCAAAATATCCGACTTTGCAGGTACCAATAGTACATCATCAAATGTGTATCCAGTTTCTAAAATCTTTTCCATTGCAACTCCTCTCAAATATTAAATAATCAATTTAAGGTCAAATTGATTATACGATATATAATGTAATTTTATATAAACTATCAAAAAAAATATGCTATGTCAACACATATATCATATTATAACGCATTAATTGTTAAAAAACATTTAAATTTTTTTATTTTTGATGAATTTTGAAATAATACTGGTATAATAAAGATAGATTAAAAAGGAAGGATAATTTATGGATAGAAAAATAATAGTAGACAGCTGCACAGACATCAATGATGCAATAAAGGATAATTTCGAAACAATCCCCCTTAAGATAATAATTGACAGTGAAGAAATAACTGACAAGAATCTAGATACGGATGTTCTTCTAAATAAGATAAAGGGCAGCCTGACTTTGAAAACAGCATGTCCTTCACCGGGAGAATATTACGATTCATTCATCAAGAACAAGGAGAATTTTGTAGTTACCCTTTCCAGCAAGTTAAGTGGTTCATACAACAGTGCAATGACTGCATGCGAAATGATTAAGGAGAACTCCCTGGACTCTTTTGTACATGTCTTCGACTCCAGGTCGGCTTCTTCCGCCCAGTCAATGATAAGCATCAAGATAAAGGAACTCATTGATTTGGATCATACAAAGGAAGAAATAGTCAACATCACATCCAATTATGTTGAAAAACTAAAAACTCTTTTCATTCTTGACTCCTATGACCACCTTGCAAAAGCAGGAAGACTGAGCAAGGTAACTGCATCTTTGGCAACATTTCTTCACATCTGTCCAATAATGAGTGCAAACAAGGAAGGCGAAATCGTAGCCCTTGAAAAGGTAAGGGGCAAGAAAAAGGCTTTCAGAAAGCTTGTTGATATGATTGGCGAAGAAAATGTAGACTATGAAAATACAATACTTGGAATCACCCATGTGAATGCTCTTGAAAAGGCTCAGAAACTGAAGGAAGACATATTGAAAAAATATCCATTCAAAGAAATAATGATATTTGAAGCCAGAGGTATAAGTACTGTATATGCCGATGACGGTGGAATAGTGGTGGCGTTTTAAAACTGCATTCGCATTTTTTTCTTGACAAAAAAGAAAAAAAGTTCTCCTACGAGAACTTTTTTGTTTGTCCATTAGATTAAACCTGAACAGGTGCTTCTACAGGACATACGCTAGCGCATGCTCCACAGTCAATACAAGCAGCCTCATCTATTACATAGATATCGTCTCCTGCACTGATGCAACCTACTGGGCATTCTGCCTCACAAGCTCCACAGCTAATGCAAGCATCATTAATTTTATAAGCCATCACTACACCTCCTTAATTGAAGCTAAATAAACTCTACATTATTTTACCACTGATGTCAATTTATTTAAAGTAAAATTATTGTGGTTTTTCATTGTTTTGAGGTTTTTCTTTGTTATTTTGTCTGTCTTTGTTCTGATTTCTATCTTTTTTATATCTTTTTTTCCTGACAGGCCTGTCTTTTTTTTCCTGACAGGCCTGTCTTTTTTTTCCGGTCTATCCTTTTGATCCTGCTTATTCTTTAAATCCTGTCTGTCTTTATTGTCCTGTTTTACCTGCTTGTTTTTTGGATTTTGCTTTTGCGGCTTGGCTTTTTTGTTTTGACTATCTTTTATTTCGCTTTTACCTTCAGCCGGTTTTCCTTTTCTGCCTCTATTCTTTCCCTGGTTGTCTTTCCTGTCTCCTTTAGCTTGTCTGTCGGGCCTTCCGGATTTTTTCTTTACCTTTGGTTCAGGTCTGTCGTATCCCTTGTCGCCCTTGTTGAGCTTCTTCACATCTTCATCATTGAAATCTTCGATTTCATCTATGTCGCCTCTCTCACCCCTGCTTCTAATTCTTACCTTAACCTTTGAAAGAAGAGGATTTATCCTTATTACATCGCCTATACCGTTTGGCGTCTCCACCCTGTCTCCGATTCTTGGAAGACGGTCAAGGTTTTCCTCATAAAGATCCTTTTCATAGTTAAGACAGCACATGAGTCTTGAACATATTCCAGAGATCTTTGTAGGATTCAGGGACAGGTTCTGCTCCTTGGCCATCTTTATGGATACAGGTGCAAAATCACCAAGGAAGCTGGCACAGCACAATGGTCTTCCACATGGCCCAAGACCGCCTATCATCTTGGCTTCGTCTCTTACTCCTATCTGTCTAAGTTCTATTCTCGTCTTGAATATAGATGCAAGATCCTTTACAAGTTCTCTGAAGTCAACTCTTCCTTCTGCAGTGAAGTAGAATATGACCTTGTTGTTGTCGAAGGTATATTCAACATCAACAAGCTTCATGTCGAGACCGTGGTCTTCTATTTTTCCCATACATGTAACAAAAGCCTTCTGCTCGTTTTTCTTGTTCTTTGCATTCTTGTCTATATCATCCTTGGTTGCAACCCTCAAGACCTTTTTTAGGGGCTGGATTACTTCATCTTCACTTATAAGCTTGGGGCCTACAACTGCAGCACCGAATTCTATTCCCCTTGCAGTCTCCACTATTACATAATCGTCCTTCTTGACAAGCTTACTGTCAGGATCGAAATAATATATCTTTCCGGCTTTCTTAAACCTTACTCCTATTACGCTAATCATGCTTTAACCTCCTGTATTCCGAATAGCATGTTATCTATTGCCAATTTATAATTCACATTGCTCTTTATATCATCATATGTGTTCTGAAATACTTCATAGGCTTCAGAACATCTTTTCCCGTCGGTTTTTACCGACTGTTTCTCAATCAGGTCCATCCTGTCAATGTTTATAATCTGATCCACTGCTCCCACCTTGTAGAAGGACAGGTCCCTGAACCATATCATGAGTATTTCCAGAATATCATCTATATCATCTTTGTGCTTGTCAAAGTATTTTTCATATTCGAAAACCCTTGATTTTCCACTTCTAAGAATATCATCGACCATGTCGACAGTTTCTCCCCTCAGCTCAAGTATGTTTACCTCTTCCTGAAGTATGTTCACCGCTCTTTGTACTATACCCTTTGAATATCCCGTAATTAGTCCTGCCTTGTCAATGTCAACACCGTATTCTTCAAGAAGTATCCTTTTCACTTCCAGGTCGCTTATTCTTTCAAGCTTGATTGTCTGACACCTTGATACCATGGTTGGAATAATCAGGCTTTGATTAATTGTTATAAGGATAATGACAGTATCTTCAGGAGGCTCCTCAAGAGTCTTCAAAAACGTGTTTGCCGCCTGTACAGTCATCTTGTGTGCATCGTTGATAATTATTACCTTTTTACTACTCTCATAGGGTTTTACATAGACTATTTCCTGAATTCCGTCTACATCCTGTCTTTTTATGGAGTTTTCACTGAAATCCATGACATGGATATCAGGATGGCTTCCTGCCAGTGCCTTTATGCAGGAGGTGCAGGTTCCGCAGGGATAGTCCCTTCTTTCGCTACACAATATTGTCTGAGCAAAAATTCCTGCAAGTTTCAGTTTTCCCGTCCCCTTGGGTCCTTCAAATATGTACCCATGTGAAATACTATCACTTTTTGTTATATCCATCAAATGTTTTTTTATTTCATCCTGACCTACTACCTGATCATAGCCCGATAAACTAGCCATTAAGCAATCACCTACATTTTTTCGAATTTGTCAACATCAAGAACAAACACAGTCGCTCCACCTATCAAAACCTCTATTGACCTCGGTATATATCCGCTGGATGCAGTATATGCACTTGGCAGGGTTGCCGAAGTGTGCTTCTTTCTTGTCTGACAGTTCTTCCTTATTATATCAAGTACTTGATCTACCTTTTCCTTTTCTACACCTATCATAAGTGTTGTGTTTCCCGAACTTAAAAATCCTCCTGTCGAAGCAAGCTTTGTAAGTCCAAAATTATTATCTCTAAGTTCCGAAGACACCTTGTTTGCATCTTCATCCTGTATAACCGCTACTACAAGTTTCATAGCATCCTCCTGTCTATATGATCTTTTCAAGCTCTTCAATTACATTTTCAAATACCTGTTCTCTGTCTACAGATGCATCTACAACCTTGATTTCAGGAGATATCTTTATGATCTCCTTGTAGCCATTGTATACATCCATGTGGAAGGAGATATGTTCATTCTCAAGCCTATCTCCACCATCTATGTCCGTCTTTCTTTTAAGAGCCACCTGGGGATTGATATCCAAAAATAAAACAAGGTCCGGATATGTATCTCCTATGGCAAACTCATTTATCTTTCTTATTTTTTCAACACCAAGCTTTC
The DNA here is from genome assembly GCA_964523535.1 of uncultured Clostridia bacterium. Lineage (GTDB taxonomy): Bacteria > Bacillota > Clostridia > Tissierellales > Dethiosulfatibacteraceae > Dethiosulfatibacter. The sequence continues at coordinate 3,450 of CAZFYP010000096.1, read as the reverse complement.
TGCCTATTCCCTGATAGACAAGGCTTGAATGGTAAAATCTTTCACAAATGACAGTCTTGCCGGACTCCAAGAGAGGTCTTATTTTTTCCGCCACATGCTGTGCCCTTGAAGCTGCATATAGAAGTGCTTCAGTAGTATCAGCCATCTCCTTGTGGTCGCAGTCAAGTATTATATCCCTGATTTTCTCACTTATTGGTGTGCCTCCCGGTTCCCTTGAAAACTCTATGCTGTGTCCCTTCTTCTCCAAATATTCCGCTATCAGCTTGGCAACGGTACTCTTTCCTGCTCCGTCGGGGCCTTCGAGCACTATAAATAGTCCTTTATCCATATACACTCCTGTATTTTTCTCGTCATTTTATTATATCTATTATCTTAATCTTTCCTTCATCCATTCCAATAACTTCAATATTTGAATCATTCATTTCAAGTATTTTTTTCACCATTTCCCTGCTTATCATTTCTCCGGGACAAAGAAGAGGTATTCCCGGCGGATATGGAATGATATGGCTTCCACATATTTTCCCTACAGCTTCATTGATATCCACAGAAAACTTCTGGGAATAAAAAGCCTTTCTAATATTCATTATGATTTCAGGACATTCCATTGGACAGGAAGGTCTTCTTTCAATTTCTTCGATATCCCTTTCTCCGGAAGATATGCTGCCGTATTTCAAAACCATTTCATCCACAGCCTTGAAAAGCATTTCAATATCCTCCAGCTCATCGCAGACTGTCATGAAGGCATTTATATAATTTATGTCGGCCATTTCAACCTGTAGATTGTATTCCTTTCTTAAAATGGACTCCGCTTCCCTGCCTTTGATGGATATATCGGAAGTCTTGAAAAGAAGTCTAGTATCATCAAAATCATATACTCCACGGCTTATGAAATAGTCCCTTCCTTTGAATATCCTTCCTGCATTAGAGTATTTGCGGACCATTTTTTTAACATGGACCATATTCCTTTTCAGCCTTTCACTGCCTTCTTCAACCATCATGTCAACTGATGCTTCAATAGATGCCATCATAAGATATGAAGGACTTGAAGTCATCATCATTGAAAGCATTTCCCCTATCCGCTCAACATACTTTTCATTCTTCACATGAAGAAGAGATGACTGGGTAAGTGAAGGAAGTGTCTTATGGGTGCTCTGTATTACAATGTCAGCTCCTAAATCAAGAGCTGATTCCGGAAGTTCACGACAAAATTTCAAATGGCTTCCATGAGCTTCATCAACTATGAGTATCTTCTTGTATCTGTGTACAAGTTCAACAATTTTCTTCATATTACAACATATGCCGAAATATGTGGGATAGGCAAGGACAACTGCCTTGATATTGCCGTTGGACCTGATTGCATCTTCCAAACTGTCCATATCTTTAATCCAGGACTGTCCCGACTTATCATCGTATTCAGGCATGAGATAGACAGGATCCAAATCACCCAGTATCATTGCATTGTAGACAGATTTGTGGCAGTTTCTGTCCACAAGAATGCCCTCACCTGGCTTGGTCACTCCAAGAATTGCACTTTGAAGGGAACTGGTGCTGCCGTTTGTTGAAATGAAAGTCCTATATGAGTCGTAGACCTTTGAAATGTTCTCCAAAAGATCCTTAATTACACCTGTAGGGTGATGGAGATTATCCAGCCCCTCCACCTCTGTAACATCGTTTTCCAATAAAAGTACTTCCTCTAGACAGGAAGAAATACCCTTGTGGCCAGGCATATGAAACCTTGCAGTCCCTGCATCACTGTATTTTTTCAGTTCCTCGCCCAGTTTCATGAAGTTGTAACCTTCCTGCTCAGTATTCTCATTATTCTCTCGCTGGGAGCAAATACAAATCTGTAAAGCTTTCCATCTCTTCTATATTCACCGAACTTACAGTTTTCATCGGCTTCGCTGTATATGAAGTAATATGTGTTATTGACCTCGGTATTGGGCTCCATCTCGCTGATGGGCAATACCCTTTCAATTTCCTTGAACTTGACGTCAAGAATGATGTTGTCCTTTTTACCAATCCTCTTTACAAAAGCTATGTGCTTGTCTGCTATCATATATACATAAACTGAAATGATTCTTTCAACAATAAGGAATATTATTATTCCAAAAACCAGAACCAACCCTATGGAGACTAAATTCCTGTAGCCTCCAAGCTTGTTTGTAAGAGTAATCAAAATATTCAGAACCAAAATGGAAGCAAATCCTGCAAGAGCGAAAAACATTGTTGACTTGCCCTTTTTCTGCAAAACTTCCTTAACGGAATAATCCTTGTTCATTATAGCCTCCTGCTGTATTTATCAAAGTAATTGTCAGAATAAATCTGAGCCTTCTTTGCTATAATCCTTTTTTCTTTCTTCTTTTCCAATAATTTCTTTCTTCTTTTTTCACCGTCAGCGGCAGAAGTTGTAAGCTCTACAACGAGAACAAACATGAAAGAAATTATAAGAAATATAAATATACCCAAAACAACATAACTAAGCATAATCTACACCCCAAGAAAGCAGCTTGGCTGCCTTAAATACAATATTATCCACTTATTATACAACATCTTCATTGATTTATAAAGATTTATTGCAGTTCTACCGACTTGGACACTTTTTCATCGCTCTTCTTCTCTATAAAGGATATTAATACCACGGCCGCAATAATCACAGCAGTTCCTGCCGCACTTCTCAAGGTGAAGGATTCACCAAAGATCAAAACTCCCACAAGAATGCTTGTAAGGGGTTCGAAGGTGCTCAATACAGCTGCCGAAGAAGAGGATACATAATTGAGTCCTGATTTGAACAAGGCCATGACACTCACGGACACTAGCGCCAATACCATTACATCAAGATAACCAATATAGGTAATATGAAGATCCAGATTGCCCGTTACAAAGGAAAATAGGGCAAAATACAATATATTGAATACAGACAGATAGTATACAAGAACAAAGGAATTCATATCCCTAATTCTTCCATGAGCCGCCTTTAATATATATGCTGCATAAAAGATTCCCGACATGAGCGCAAGAACAGCCCCGGGAACATTAAGTGATAAGTCTCCCTTTTCAACTGACAGCAAAAATATGCCAAACATGGCAATGATTACTGCTGCAGCTTTCTCAAGAGTAAGTTTATCCTTATAGAAGACAGTTGCTCCTATAAGAACTGCCACCGGATAAACAAAGTGCAGCGTTGTAGCAATTCCTGTAGGAATAAGGGTATAGGAACTGACCAGGGTCAACATCATAAGGCCGTAACAGAAAAAGCTGACGGCTGCCAACTCCCACAAAAGCTTCTTGTCTACTCTGTAGTCAATTTTCATAAATTTCATATAGGGAATCAATATTGCCGTTGCAAAGATACACCTAAAAAAAACCAGGGTATAAGCATTAAATCCATTCTCAAAGCTGATCTTGGCAAAAAACGGTACAAAACCCATGCCGGCAGTTGCCACCATAATC
>CAZFYP010000095.1:8600-10573 GCA_964523535.1 uncultured Clostridia bacterium | reverse complement strand
CCTTGACTAGAATACATATAGAAGAGGATGCAGGAAAGTTGATCCACCTTGAAGACGAGGAAAACACTCTGATTGACTACAACAGGGGTGGGGTACCGCTTATAGAGATAGTTTCCGAGCCTGACATGAGGTCAGCTGAAGAAGCTGTTTCATTCCTTAAAAACCTGAGAGCAATACTTGTATATTCTGGAATATCAGATTGTCGTATGGAGCAGGGTTCCATGAGATGTGACGTAAATATTTCCATTAGAGAAGCGGGTAGCGATGTACTAAACACAAGAGTCGAAATAAAGAATATGAACTCCATGAAAGAAGTCTACAAAGCCATCAAGAAGGAAGAAAAACGTCAAATTGAGCTTTACAGCTACGGTGAAGGTCACAAGATAAAGCAGGAAACAAGAGTTGAAAGTATACGAGGCACTCTTCCGGAGCTACCAAAGCAGAAGAAGGAAAGAATGGTTTCAGAGTATGGGTTATCCGAAAAGGACACAGAAATACTAATAGAGGAAAAGGAAATTGCAGACTTCTACGAGAAGACTGTTGAGCTTTCAAAGGAGCCAAAGGAGGCTGCAAATTGGATAATAACGGAGGTACTGAGGGTTCTCAAGACTGAAGACCAAATACCGGTAACTGAAGTTCAACTTTCAGACCTTATTGCAGAGGTGAAGAAGGGAACAGTAAGCAGGACTGCCGCCAAGGAAGTTTTCGAGGTGCTTTGTAAAAGCAGCAAGTCTGTTGGCCAAGTAATAGAAGAAAAAGGTCTTAAGCAGATCAGCTCAAGTGATGAGCTTGAAGGTATAGTTAAGAAGATACTAGAAGACAACCCACAGGCAATAGAGGATTTCAAGGAAGGAAAGAAAAAGTCTTTCGGATTCCTAATGGGTCAGTGTATGAAAGCAACAAAAGGAAAGGGAAACCCTGGAACAATAAAGGGAATACTCGAAAAAGTACTTAACGGCTAGAGAAAACTATAAAAGGAAGCACCCTCCAACTGGCTAGAGGGTGCTTCCGCTTTTTTTGTAATTTTTGCATGCATTATTTTGTCAAGAAATCAAGAATTCTTTGAATTTCTCTGCTAGGGGAGACAGGTATCTGTTCTTGCTGTATACGAAATAGAATTGTCGTCTTATATCAAGTCCCTTAACAAGGAGGGGTTTTATCAGCTTCAGGCTGATTTCATTTTTTATGGCTATTTCAGACATGAAGGTTATTCCCATGTCCAGTTCCACCATCTTCTTGATTGTGACATTGCTTTCCACCGAGGATACAATATCCATAATGGACAAGTTGATATCTGCATCTGCAAGGGCTTTTTCGAGAATTTTTCTCGTGCCTGAACCTTCCTCTCTCATTATGAGTTTTTCATTTTTTAAAACTTCTACATCGATTTCTCCATAGTCTTCAAGGGAGAATCTGTCGCTATTAGCAACTGCAAGTACTATCCTGTCTTCATAAAAGGGGAGGTATTCAAGCTGCTTAGACTCATAGACGGCTCCAGTTATTCCATAATTGGTATAACCTTTTAGAACATCGTCCACTACTTTTTTTGAATCACCCTGGTTTATGGTGAAGGTCATGTTAGGATATTTCCTGGAAAAATCCTTCAGGTATCCAGGCAGTATATACTGCTGGGGAATGGTGCTGGAGCTTAATTCCAGATTGCCGCAGATCCTGCCCTTGTGTTTTCCTACTTCGCAGGCTGCCTTGTCTCTAAGGTTCAGCATGTTCACTGCATAGCTATAAAGCAGTTCACCTTCTTCGGTGACTGAGATTTTTTTGTTGTTCCTGTTTATCAGTACTGTCCCAAGTTCCTTTTCCAGACTTTGAACATTGTTTGAAACTGTAGGCTGTGTAAGGTAAAGATTTTCAGCAGCCTTGGAGAAGCTTTTCAGATTTACTACATTAATGAAACTTTCAAGTTGATTGAATTCCAAATTTATCCGCCCTTTAACGCAGCATAGCTGCTTTTTTGA
>CAZFYP010000095.1:0-8500 GCA_964523535.1 uncultured Clostridia bacterium | reverse complement strand
TTTAACGCAGCATAGCTGCTTTTTTGACGACGCTGTTTATGCTGTCTATAGTGTATTTTACTTCTTCCATGGTGGTGAAATGACTGAAACCGAATCTTACAGTTCCCTGTGGGAATGTATCCAGTGTCTTGTGTGCCGATGGTGCGCAGTGGAGACCGCATCTAGTCATTATGCCGTAATCTTCGTTGAGGCTGTGTGCAACCAGGGCATTGTCATTTTCAAGGAAATCTATTGAAACAACGGCTGTTCTTCCTTCGATGGAAGATAGGCCGACAGGTCGTATTCCATCTATATTATATATGTCTTTTAAGAAAGCATCAATAAGATATAGTTCTTTTTCCCTGATTTCTTTTATTTTTCCCTTTGAAATATACTTAAGGGCTGCATTCAGACCATATATTCCAGGAATATTCATTGTACCTGCTTCAAACTTATCCGGCATATAGTTTGGTTGTATTTCAATTTCTGAGGCGCTTCCCGTTCCACCTTCGATGAAGGTGGACATGTCTTTGAGTATTTCTTCTCCTACAAGGAATCCACCTGTTCCCTGGGGACCGAGAAGACTTTTATGTCCTGTGAAGGCTATTATGTCTGCATTGACTTTTTCGAAGTCGATATCTGCAAAACCTGCCGTCTGGGCAGTGTCTACTATGAAGTAGATATTGTTTTCCTTACAGATTTCACCGACTTTTTCAATGTCGATCATGGTGCCGCTTACATTTGAACCGTGAGTCATTACTACGGCTCTAGTATTTGGTTTTATATAATCCTTGATATCTTCAGGATTAAGCTGTCCTGCTATATTGCAGGGAACTTTAGAAAACTTCACTCCTTTTTCTGCAAGGGAACCGAGAGGTCTCATGACTGCATTGTGCTCCATTGAAGACACTATGACATGGTCTCCTCTTTTTAGAAGGGTTTTCAATACTACATTCAAGCTTTCTGTTATATTCTTGGTGAAGACTGCATTTTCAGGTTTGTTGAAGTTGAAGAGTTCGCATAGAAGTTCTCTTGTTTCATATACTATGTTTTCAGCTTCCAGAGAGGAGTCATATGCTCCGCGGTTTACATTACAGCCTACATTCAAGAGATAATGGGACATGCTTTCAGCAACTCCCGGTGCCTTGGGAAATGATGTTGCACCGTTGTCCAAATATATATTTTTCATTGTTAGTCCACCTTTTCGTACATTAATTTATATTATATAACCGATTATATTAGCTGCATCATCTGATTTCAAATCCTATAAGTAATTCGAATATTGGCAAGTTTACTATACGGTATTCCTATTTCACATGGGAGACAAGTGCTGATAAACTGAAAACTGAAATTATTATAAAACTTGGAGGTTTGTTAATGAACGGCAAAAAAGGAATTATTATTACCGGTGGAATTATCGGTCTAGTGTCCGTTGCACTGGTATATTTTGGAAATCCTGCAAACATGGGTTTCTGTATAGCCTGTTTCCTAAGGGATATTGCAGGAGGCTTAGGCATGCATAGGGCAGCAGTAGTGCAGTATATAAGGCCTGAAATAATGGGACTAGTACTTGGTGCATTCATCATTGCCAGCAAGAATGGAGAGTTTGAATCAAGGGGAGGATCGGCACCTTTTACAAGATTCATTTTGGGAATGACCGTAATGATTGGAGCACTTATGTTTTTAGGTTGTCCTATGAGAATGGTCTTGAGAATCGGTGGTGGAGATATTAATGCATTATTTGGTCTTGTAGGTTTCATGGCTGGAATATTTGTAGGTGTATTCTTCCTCAACAAGGGATTCAACCTTAAGAGAAATTATAAGATGACAAAGATGGAAGGATATATGTTCCCGGCTGTAAATGTAGGCTTGTTGGTGCTTTTGCTTGCTGCACCGGCCTTTATATTTTTCAGTGAAAGCGGTCCAGGAGCACTTTATGCACCAATGCTTATTTCATTGGCGGCAGGACTTCTGGTTGGAGCATTGTCACAGAAGACAAGGCTTTGCATGGTAGGTGGAACAAGGGATATGATACTTTTTAGAGATTCTTATCTTCTTGCTGGGTTCATATCAATCATAGTATTTGCAGCTATTGGAAACCTTGCTTTAGGTTATTTCAATCTTGGTATGGAAGGTCAACCTGTAGCTCATACTGACGGATTGTGGAATGCACTTGGAATGGCCCTTGTAGGATGGGCTTCAGTACTTCTAGGAGGATGTCCTTTAAGACAGCTTATACTTGCAGGAGAGGGAAATGCCGATTCAGCTATTACTGTAATGGGTCTTATTGTAGGAGCGGCATTGTGCCATAACTTCGGCCTGGCAGCAAGTCCAAAAGGACCTAGTGCAAATGGTCAGATAGCCGTAGTATTGTGTTTTGTCCTTGTTGCGGCAATAGCATATTTTAATTCAGATCTGGCTGCAAAATCAACCAGTAAAGATGAAAGGAAAGGAGAAGTGAATCATGGCTAGAATAGATACATGTGGAATGTCTTGTCCCCAGCCTGTCCTTATGACAAAGAAGGCGTTGGATAAGAATCCTGAGGGAGCAGATATAGTAGTGGACAACAATACGGCAAAGGGAAATGTAAAAAGATACCTGGAGAAATTCAAATACAATGTAGAAATATCAGAAGAAGGGGAACTGTATATTCTAAGTGCGAGGAAATAAGATGGAGTACAATGTTTTGTTTTTTACACATTCGGGAGCAATGAAGTTTAGCAGGAAAGCTAAGAAAATGGATATTTCATGCAAGCTTATGCCTGTACCAAGGGCTTTGAGTTCTAATTGCAGCATTAGCGCCAGAATCAAGTACGACGGTGAAATTGAAAATCTTGTGGATGACGAGATAGAAAAGATATTCCTTTCGGAGAATTCCGAAAGCAGGCTTCTCTACGAAGCTGAATAAGAAAGTCGTTTTGTTCTAGTATAAAAGGGGATTAAATAATAGCTGGCAACAGCAAAAAAACGGACTGTAGATAATCTACGGTCCGTTTTTTTGCTGTTGCCATGCCTCTTTAATTGTTGTTTGTATATAGTATGGGTTTTATATTTTTATTATTTAACCTATGCCTGCTTGCTTGTCTTGTCTGGAATCACATAAGTCTCTGGACTCTGTCCCTTGACTTTGATTATTGCAAAACAGATTGCCCATCCAAGTATTACGGAGATTAATGGATTAATTCCAAGGACTGCTGCTGGAAGGTATCCAACTACAACTGCAACAACTGCTGCTGTTACGGCATAAGGCATCTGAGTCTTTACGTGGTCAATGTGGTCTGAAGCTGCTGCCATGGAAGACATGATTGTTGTATCGGATATTGGTGAACAGTGGTCTCCGAAAACTGCACCTGTGAATACTGCACCGATTGTAGCGTAAAGAAGTACACCAGTGTCCCCACCGCTTAGTTCGTATACAAGAGGTACTGCTATTGGCATCATGAGAGCTGTAGTTCCCCATGAAGTTCCTGTTGAGAATGCTATTAGACACCCAAGAAGGAATACTGCCATAGGAATTACATTTGGAGAAATCTTGCCGCTAAGTATGCTAATTAGGAATTTGGCTGTTCCAAGATCCTTTGCAACTCCACCTATACCCCATGCAAGTACAAGTACGAATACGGCTATTACCAGTGATTTTGCTCCGTCAACCCATGCATCCATAGTTTCTCTAAATGTAAGAATCTTTTGAGAAAGAACAAGTGCAAATGCTACTATTGTTCCTGCAAATGAAGCCCACATCATTGCTACAGAAGCGTTTGAATATCCAAGGGCATCTCTGATTACTGTAAATGCAAATGGAGTATCCTTTACCTGCTGTATAAGAGCAACATTGTCGCTTACCATTATTGCATTTCTTCCATTTACATATAGTCCGATTATTACGAATGCGATAACTGTCAATATTGGAATTATAGCGTTTCTCATTCTTAGTGGTATTTCATCGCTTATTTCCATTTCAGTAAGTTCTTTGGAAGCCAGTGGAATAGCTCCATCAGCTAGAACTTTTCCTGTTTGCCTTGCTCTTGCCTCTGCCTTAAGCATTGGACCGTAGTCCTTTCCTGTGAAGCAGATCATGAGGACGAATCCAACCATTATCAAGCTGTAGAATCTGAATGGTATTGAGTGAAGGAAAGCTCCGTAGATATTGGCTTCTACTCCTATTGATGCAAAGGCATCTCTCAAAAGACCCATTTCGTAAGCAGTCCATGTAGCTATGAAAGCCATAGATGCTATTGGAGCTGCAGTTGCATCTGTTATGAATGAAAGCTTTTCTCTTGATATCCTAAGTTTGTCTGTAAGAGGTCTCATTGTTGTTCCAACAAGAAGTGTGTTTGAGTAGTCATCAAAGAAGATTAAAAGACCCATGGCCCAAGTTGCAACCATACCACTCTTTGCACTTTTTGCCTTCTTGGCAAGCCAGTTTGCTATTGATTTTGCACCACCGGACTTGGCTACGATTCCTATTGTTCCACCAAGAGCCATGTCGAATACGATGATTCCTGCATTCCATGGACTGGCTACTGAACCTGCAATGTACTTTTCAATGGTCAATGCAAATCCTGCCAATGGATTTCCTGTAAGTATTATTGCTCCACCCCATATTGCTGCGAATAAGGCAGGTATAACCTGCTTGGTAGTAAATGCCAATACAATTGCGATCAGCGGTGGAATTAGAGATAAAATACCATAATGCTCAACTACGTTTTCCATAAAATCCTCCTAAAATATTATTTATTAGCTGTTACCTTGCTATGTATATATAATAGGAGGGGAATTCATCAGACTTCAAAATGTTTCATAAAACTTCAATAAAAAAGTAAAACGTTTTCACAGAAAGAAAAGATGTAGGAAAGACTTTTTTTAGCATTAAAGGCTCAAGATCCTAATAATCCTTGGATAAATCAACAAGATTGGTCAAAAAATTCTTCACATTGATTTTGCCGCTGTCATCGCGGAGTCCTCTAATATGATCCATTTCATATTTGACTGCTTCGAAACCAAATAGTGAGTTTGAATATTTCTGGAAATATTCGCTGAGGTTGTCTTCAAGACCTAGATTTGCTATGTTTCTCAATGCATGGGCAGCACAGCGTCTGATTCTTTGGACAGAAGATTTGTATTCAAGGTCTGTTTTTTCGAAGATATCCTTAAGGTCAGAAGCATAGATATCAATATCTTCTTGGAGTACATATGTGCAAATTTTCACTATATCGCTGTATCCTGATTTTCCTGATACTCCTAGTATCCTCAGTATTGCTCTGGCATTTTCTGTAGTATCTTCTTCCTGACTTTCGACTAGTTTGTCTCCAGTGTTAAAGATCTGATGTATTTGCTTGAGCTTCTCCTGAAGCTGTACTTTTTCATAGAGGTTTTTTAGTATATGTGAAACCTCCACTATGTTTATTGGTTTGTTGATATAGTATTCGATTCCTTTTGAATATGCCTCTGCAATCATCTCCTTGTCGCTTACCTTTGAAAGCATAATGTAATTGACATCGGATATGACTTTTTCCAGCTTTGCTATGAGGGAAGGACCGTCTATGGTAGGCATCATATAGTCTACAATTACAACCTGGGGCCTTAGAACTTCTATATCCTCGATGGATTCAAGAGGCTTGTTTGTATAGCCTACAACTGTTCCAAGATCATTTTCCTCAATTAGAAATTTAAGACTTTTAAGAACTGCCTTGTCGTCATCTATGAGATATATTTTCTGGTTTTTCATATTTGTTATCGGAATTTCTATTTTCATTTCAGTACCTGTTCCTAAATGTGACTTTATGCTAAGCTTCCCATTGAAATGTGTTTCTATAAGGTCCTTGACTATTGAAAGACCCAGTCCTCTGAATATATCTCCAGTTTCCATATTGAACTTTGTTGAAAAGCCAGGAGAGAATACATCGTCAATATATTCCGGGTTTATACCGCTACCGTTATCTTTTATTTTGAATATGCATATATCGTCTTCTTTTTCTGTTTCAATATCTATCCTTGGATATTTTGTTTTATTAAAGGCTTCAAGGGAGTTGTTTATCATATTTCTCAATATTGAGGTAAGATAATAGTGTTCCTTGATTTTCTCATTGTAGTTTATGGTTATTTTGAGATTGACCTTGCTTTTGTCAATTGAAGTTGTAATTATTTTTACTATGTCGGCAATGTCCATTGGTATGGATTTCATGTTTTCATCTTCGAGTATGTCAAGACCCTTTACAACCTGATGATAGTCTTTTTTAACTTCGTGTATGTCTTTTGCAAATTCAAGGGTCATTGCCTCCAGTTCGTCGTTGTTTTCGCTTTCAGCAACTGCCTTGTGGATTTCAAAACCCTTTTTGGTAAGTGATTCGATTTGGTCCATGTTCTTTTTTATATAATAGCTTTCACTCTTGAAGAAGGAGGTCAGCATATATAGTCTTTCATATCTTTTGAGATGGTCTCTTTTGTCCATTATTGACTTGTATGTTTCAAGGAGGAGAATTAGCGCAAATACAATTATTGCTCTAAGTACGGCTACTCCGATTATTAGAAGAATCATGTTGTCTTCCATATCAGTAACCCTTGTCCTTATGCTGAGCTCTACGAGATTGGACAGGAAATCACATGTTAAAATGGCAAAAATGAAGTCGGAAAGCTGGTGACTTCTCTTTCTTGTATAGAGCAAATAGAAGAATAGGGCATATGACACATAAAAGAAAATATCAGGATATACCATGGTGGCTGCTTCTGCAAATGTATATCCCCGTAGAATTTCAATGACAAACCTGAAACATGGAGACATTACAGCCACAACCAATAAAGTCCTGAAGGCTGAAAGATAATCATAGATATATAGAAGTGTTGGAAGAACTATTATTGATGATGTAATAAGAAATCCTTCCGAAAAGAATTTCAGATGGAATTGTGATCCCACTGATACAAAGAGGCCAATGAGAAGCATTTGCTTTAAGTCTTTCATAAAATTTCTCCAATCATGAATAAGTCTGCACCTATTATACTACAGATAATAATGACCGTACATATTTCTGACAAGACAGGACGGCTATTGTTGATGCAGGGGATTTTATTTATAATTCGTTGTCCAGGACCTGATGGGTGTTCACATAGGTATTGTAGACGGATATGGACCAGTGGAGATGGGGACCCGTTGAAAATCCAGTGGAACCTACTGTACCGACATAGTCTCCCTTGTTTAGGAAGTCGCCTTTTTTTACATCTATGGTGTCCATGTGGTAATAGCTGGTGAAAAGACCCATTCCGTGGTCTATTATCAGTGTGTTTCCAGTTAGGGTTATATATTCAGCAAGGGTCACTATACCCTTGTTGCAGGAATATATTCCTGTTCCCCTTGGGGCGGCAAGGTCAAGGCCCGAATGTCTAGTTGATGTTATCTGGTCGTTAACATATCTTATTTCACCGTAGTCGGTGGTTAGGGTGAAATCTTCAAAAGGTAGGCTGAATTTGCCTTCCCAATATCTTTCCATATCTGATTTGCTTCGTGCAGTTTTTACCTTTTCCCTAAATTCTCTGTAGGCTTCGTCGTTGTTGGTGGATTCATAGACTTCAGTGGATACGTAGAGATGCTGTACTTTAAAGTCCCAGTCTGTGAGTTCTATCTCCTTGGAAAATGTGTATGATTTATCCAAGGTCTTATCTTTTACAGTGACTTCCACATCATATGACCCTGCTTCTTCCCATATGTCGATGGGGATGAAGTAACTATATGCTTCATCCACATATCCTTCAGAAACAGGACCATGTAAAATATTTGTGACCATAGTCATGTCTCTGTCTGAAGGTGGATTTTCTATACTAACTATTAAAATATTTCCCGGGCAATTATTTTCTGTTTCAACGATCAGTTCCGGTTCGGGAACAGGCGGGGTTAGTGTTTCATCTACTATTGGACTTACTGTAGTTGATAAAAATATCATCATATATATAATAAAACTCTTCACTATATCCTCCTGGTTCTTTTAGTGGTCTTGGCTCATGGCTGGTCTCCAGTCAAGATGACATAGTCGATTTATCCTTACTGAAGATTTTGTTCATTATATTATGTTCTCCCTCGTTTTGCAGGTTAAGTGTATTTGCCGTATCTATTTATAACATTGATTGGTGAAAATTTCAATAGTGTAGTATAATATCTTAAGTTTGAAAGCAAAACACTAATAAAACAAGCCCTGAGCCATTGTAAATGAATGGTTTCAGGGCTTTAACTTTTTTCGTGTTGATGTTGTACTACAGAGCTGATTTTGTATCAGATATTAATTTTTTTATGCCGTCCAAAGTCTGGTATTTCTGGTTTAGATTGGTTCCAAGATTTTCATCTATGCATTTTAGGACTTCATCGTAATAAACTCCCTGGTAGTAGTTCATCTTTAGATGAACTACCTCCGATTTAATGAGTGAATCTACTAATTTTTCTATGGAATAGATACCTCTTGTCTCCATTTCAAGAATCCTAAGAATCAGCAGGGACAAGAAACAGGTTAGGAAATGGCCCTCTATACCACCTTC
>CAZFYP010000094.1:0-10624 GCA_964523535.1 uncultured Clostridia bacterium | reverse complement strand
TGCGGCTTGTTTCCACCCTGCGGCTTGTTTCCGCCTTGTGGCTTGTTTCCACCTTGCGGTTTGTTTCTATTGTTTGAATCGCCCTGTCTCTTTTCATTGTTATTATGCGGTTTGCTTTGGATGCCTTGTTTCCTGTCAGCGCTTTTCTGTTTGTTTACATGGAGTTTTTTATTCTTGTTTCCTTGATCCTTTGGCTTGCTCTTGTCTTCATGTGTCTTCAGAAACAGCTTTTGTATCCTGGCTGCGTCAAGTTCACTGACTGAGCTCATGTGATTTTTTATACCTTCAATATTCAGTTCTTTTTCTGCTGATTCTATTATTTTCTTACTTGATATATTGAGTATTTTCGATAATTCGTATATTCTCATAAAGAACACCTCCTGTTAATAATGTTTCATTATATAGTCTGCCATGTTTACATCACATATTCCTATGAAGCTCACTTCAGATTTATTTAAAATGCTGCCGATTTCTATTTTCAAACCGTATTCCAGACATTTAATAGTGTTTATGTCGCAAAGCCTAGCTACTTTTTCCCTTATTTTTTCTGAAGAGTCTGAACTGCATATTACCAATACCACTTTTTTATTCTTGATTCCATCAGTAACTGCATCATACCCCAATAGTAAATTCCCGCTTTTTCTAGCAAATCCAATCATGCCGTATATTTTATTCGTCATCTTCAAGAACCTTTAGCATTTCTTCATAAAGTTCTTCGGAAATTTCACATTGAAATGCCTTGTTCAGTCTCTTTGACTTGTATGCCTTTTCATAGCATTCCTTGCTTTTACAAATATATGCTCCCCTTCCATTCAACTTTCCTTTTAAATCAAGGGATATATTGCCTTCTTTATTTTTAACAACTCTTATGAGTTCTTTTTTTGAAAAAACTTCATTGCACCCCAGACACTTTCTCATAGGCACTTTCTTATTTTTCATTTACTCACCTTCATTTATTTCGCTATATTGAGATTCGCTTTTAATGTCAATCTTCCAACTAGTCAATTTTGCTGCCAGCCTTGCATTTTGTCCTTCCTTACCTATTGCAAGCGAAAGCTGGAAATCAGGTACTACAACCATAGCACTCTTGCTCTTCTCATTAACTTCCACCTTGACTACTGTTGCAGGACTCAAACTGTTTGAAATGAATTTAGCCGGATCCTTGTCATAGACAATAATATCTATTTTTTCACCATTTATTTCATCTACAATGGCCTTTACCCTTGTTCCTTTGTTTCCTACACAAGAACCGACTGGATCCACATTTTCATCGTTTGTCATAACTGCAATCTTTGATCTGGATCCTGCTTCCCTTGCTATATTAAAGATATCTATAACACCATCATATATCTCAGGAACTTCCAGCTCGAATATTCTCTTTACAAGGTCTGGATGAGTCCTCGACAAGGTGATATTTGCACCCTTGCTTGTGTTTTTTACATCTACAATAACAGCCTTGATCCTGTCTCCTTGTCTGTAGACTTCTCCTGGTATCTGCTCACCTTCAGTCAAGATACCTTCGATTTTTCCCAGGTTTATGAAAATATTATTTTTGCTGATTCTTTGAACCGTACCTGTAACTATTTCACTTTCCCTTCCGTGAAACTCTTCATAAATATTTTCTCTTTCTGCTTCTCTGATTTTTTGAAGTATAACCTGTCTTGAAGTTTGTGCAGCTATTCTTCCAAAATCTTCCTTTGGTTGAATTGTGCTTCTCACAACATCACCAATTTCGTATTTTTCATCAATTTCCTTTGCACTTTCAAGGTCCATTTGGAATCCACTGTCTTCAACTTCTTCAACAACGTCCATTTCAGTATATACATTATATTGACCTGTTTCAGTATCAATTTGTACCTTTACATTTCCATTTTTTCCGTAATTTTTTTTGTAACCTGAAATAAGTGCCGTTTCAATTGCTTCAATGACGATTTCCTTTGATATTCCCTTTTCTTTTTCTAAATCATCAATAGCTCTGATAAAATCCTTGTTCATTTCTTCCTCCACTAAAATTCAACTGACTTATTGATTTTTGATATATTGCTTCTTTCAATTCTAATTTTCTTACCAGCCTCTTCAACAATTACTGTTTCTTCATTGAATTCAACTAGGTTGCCTAAATAATACTTCTTCCCATCCAACTTTGAATACAGCTTGACTTCAACTTCCCTTCCAACATTTTTCTCATAATCCTTTTCATTTCTAAAGGCTCTGTCTATTCCAGGTGAAGACACCTCCAAATAATAGGCTTCTTCAATAGGGTCTTCCTTGTCAAGTTCTTCACTTATTTTATTATTTACTATGGAACAGTCATCTAAATTTACTCCTGCTTCCTTTGATATATATATTCTCAAATAGTTGATTCCACTTTCTTTCACGTATTCCACATCGTAAATTTCAACATCCATGTCTTCAACTATCTTTTCAGAAATATCTCTTATATAATCTAAAATACTGTTTTTATTCATACAACCCTCCTTTGGGCAATTAGAAAGAGTGGGCTGCCCCACTCTCTAGTTTCTTTATTCAACACTCAATATTATATCACAAAAGAACCCAATAATCAAATATTAAATAAAGATATCTGATTACTTTGATTAAGGCCATCAAGGCTTCCGTGGTTTTTTAAAATTTCTATACAGGTTTTGTTAACCCGGGCTCTGCTGGAAAGGTCTTCAATGGATATGAACTCACCCTTTTCCCTTTCTTCCTGTATGCTCAAAGCCGCACTTTCTCCAAGTCCTTGGATAGATATAAATGGAGGCATCAGCTTGTTGTCAACGATTTTAAATTCCTTGTAGTCTGACTTATACAGATCAACAGGTAGAATAGAATATCCTCGCTTATACATTTCGAGGGCAACCTCCAATACGGTACAGAGATTCTTTTCCTTTTGTGTCTTGCTCTCTTTTCTGGAAATTTCAGTCAAAGTATCTTCTATTGCCTTTTCTCCCTTTACTACAAGATCTGCATCAAAATCCTGTGCTTTCATAGTAAAGTAGGAACCATAAAAAGCCAAAGGATGGTGTACTTTGAAGTAAGCTATCTTAACAGACATAGTTACATAGGCTACGGCATGTGCTTTAGGAAACATGTATTTTATCTTGTTGCATGAATCTATATACCACTGCGGTACATTTTGCTCATGCATGGCTTCAAGATCCTCATCCCGTAGTCCCTTTCCCTTCCTTACTCTTTCCATTATATCAAAAGACCTTTTCTTTTCAAGACCCTGATAAATAAGGTATGTCATGATGTCATCCCTTGTGGATATTACGTTACTGATTGTTGTTATATTCTTCCTGACCAGTTCCTGGGCATTATTTATCCAAACATCCGTACCATGGGAAAGACCGGATATCCTTACCAGGTCTGAAAATGTCTTGGGTTTTGTATCAAGAAGCATCTGCCTTACAAAATGGGTGCCAAATTCAGGAATACCAAGGGTACCTGTTTCACAATTGATATCTTCTTTTGTAATTCCTAAGGCCTCTGGAGATTCAAAGAGTGAAATAGTTTCAGGGTCGTCCAATGGTACATCGTAATTGCTTACACCTGTAAAATCCTCAAGCATTCTTATTATAGTAGGCGTATCATGTCCCAGAAGGTCCAGTTTCAATATCCTTCCTGATATTGAATGGTAATCAAAATGGGTTGTTATAACACCAGACTTCTTATTGTTTGCAGGATACTGAATAGGTGTAAAGTCATATATTTCCTTGTTTTTAGGAACAATCATTACACCGCCAGGATGCTGTCCAGTTGTTCTTTTTATTCCTGTACAATTCTCCACCAATCTGTTTATTTCTGCATTCCTGAGTTTTACATCCTTTTCGTCGAAATAGTTTTTTACAAATCCATAAGCTGTTTTTGAAGCAATGGTTCCTATAGTACCTGCTCTGTATACAAACCCTTCTCCAAAAAGCTCTTCCGTATTCTTCATGGCTGCCACTTGCGCAACTGCAGCAAAGTTAAGGTCTATATCAGGCTCCTTGTCTCCTTTGAATCCAAGGAATACTTCAAAGGGTATGTCATGTCCATCTTTTTCATATTCCTCGCCGCATATTGGACATTTTTTCGGAGGCATGTCGACACCAGAACCATAGGTACCTTCAAGATTGAATTCACTATGCTTGCATTTTTTACATAAGTAATGTGGAGGCAATGGATTTACTTCAGTAATATTACTCATTGTAGCTGCAAAGGAAGACCCTACTGATCCCCTGGATCCCACTAAATATCCAAGCTGCAAAGACCTTTCAACAAGTTTTTGCGAAATTATATACATAATGGCATATCCATTGGAAATAATGGAATTCAGTTCCCTGTCAAGACGTTGTTTAACAATTTCCGGAAGAGGATCGCCATATTTTTCAATTGCATTCTTGGCCGTTATTTCCTTAAGCATTTCATCTGAGCCTTCAATGATAGGCGGGAAGGTACCATCGGGTATAGGCCTCATATCGTCATCAATGGAATCAGCTATAAGATTGGGTCCTTTAATTACAACTTCCCTGCAAACATCTTCACCCAGATAAGAAAATTCCTTTAACATTTCATCAGTAGACTTGAAATAGAGAGGAGGCTGGTCGGCAGCATCCGAATAACCCTGCCCGCTCATTAGTATCTCCCTTGTCTGACTGTCATCTTCATCAAGAAAATGTACATCTCCCGTAGCACAAATAATTTTGTTGTTTCTTTTTCCTATTTCAACGAGTTTCTTGTTTATTTCTACAAGATCATCCTTGCTTTTCAGTATTTCCTTGTTAACCAAAAATATATTGTTCATAATTGGCTGGATTTCAACAAAATCATACATTGAAACAATTTCATCAATTTCCGAATCGCTGGCACCACTCATTACAGCCTTGAAAAGCTCACCAGCTTCACATGCCGTTCCCAGAATCAAGCCCTCTCTGTATTTGCTTATTAAAGATTTTGGTATACGCGGCTTTTTATAAAAATAATTTATATGGGCTTCCGATACCAGCTTATACATATTCTTCAGTCCAATATAATTCTTAGCTAAAATGATAATATGATAGGTCTGTGAATCCTTTATTGACGTTTCCGTCGAAAGGCCTGAATTCACCTCGGAAAGATTTGTAATCTTCCTTTCTTCAAGCATTTCAATGAATCTGATTAGTATTTCTCCTGTTGCTCTTGCATCATCTGAAGCCCTGTGATGGTTTTCCAGCGATATCTTGAAATAGTCGCAGATTTTGTTTAGTTTGTGGCTTCTTCTTTTTTTTAACAAAATTCTAGACAGTTCAAGTGTATCGAGAATACTGAAATCACCCTTAATGTATTTTCTTATAAAGGAATAATCAAAAGCGGCATTATGGGCAACTAACACCTTGCAATCCCCTATAAACTTCATGAATTCTTCAATGCAGTAGTGTATGTCCTCACAATCTCTTACATCTTCATTTCTTATTCCCGTAAGTTCTGTAATATTTGCCGGTATATCCATACCTGGGTTAATAAGAATATTGAATTCTTCAGTTATTTCATTATTGACAACCTTGACGGCACCAATTTCTATTATCATATCCTTAATTGGGGAAAGCCCTGTTGTCTCAATATCAAAAACAACCATTTCATCTCTGATTCCCTGATTTAGAGGATTCTTCACTATGGTTATATCATCATCGGATAAATATCCTTCAACTCCATAAAGTATTTTTATTCCATGTTTATCAGCTGCATGCATAGCATCAGGAAAGCATTGTAGTACACCATGGTCTGTAATGGCAATTGCCTTGTGCCCCCATTCTTTTGCTCTTTTTACAATGCCGCCAAATTCGCTTACACCATCCATTGAACTCATCTTGCTGTGAACATGGAGTTCAACCCTCTTTTCAGGACAGGTATCCTGACAGACACACTTGCCGGAATCCATTTCACAAAGGCAAATACTGTTGGCTATCAATACATATTCCTTTGAATAAGTATCGTAGTTCATCCTTCCCTTAACTATGATGGTGCTTCCCTTACCTAGTGTTTCAACACGCTGTACTGCATCTGCCTTTCTAATAAAACTTTTAACGGTTATGGAATTTGTATAGTCAGTAATGTCAATTTGACTTATATAGAGGTCTTTCTTGATTGCCTTTACTTCGATTGAAAGTATCTCTCCCCTTACACAAACTTCAAATCCTTCAACATCCATTACATCATCAATTCTAATAAAACTGTCCTTTATTTTCTTTCCCAGGATTATATCTCCACTTGAAGAAGTTTCCTTACCCTTCTTTAAAGGCTGCTTGGCCCTTTTAGACTGTTGTGCAATATTTATTTCACTGCTTTTCTTTACTATTTCGTCCAGTTCCTTGTCCAAATCAAGATTTGGACTACTCTTTTCAAGGAGATTAACATTGATATTATATCTGTAACCGTAAACGCTCTCGTTGTATCCAGCAATTTTATCTACAGTATTGCTTCTCATGATATTATCATACAAGAGCTTGCTATTTACATTTAAAACAACCTGTTCTCCTTCCACAACAACATTCTCTACATTGAATTCACGGGCAAAAGATTTTATGTACTTACTAAAAAGAAAACACACATTTTCTTTAATGGTGTCTTCCGGAAGTCCATCCACCTTGCAGCCATATGAAAGCTTTACAGATATATTCCCTGAAAACAACTTTTTGTATTCATTTTCATAATTGTACAGGGATGCAAGGTCATATATTTTTTCATTGCAAAGAAGAATCTTCATCCTATTGGAATTATGATCAAGTTCTATATTTGAAATTAAATTATTTATTAATAAATTTTTATCCATGTTTATATCACCATAAAAAAACTGCGCTAAGCAGTTTATAATTTTTCTATCTCTTCAAGAAGTGCAGCAACAACATTTTTTTCATCGATTGTTCTAATAACTTGGCCTTTCTTAAAAAGTACCGCTCTTCCATCTCCGCCAGCAATACCTATATCCGCTTCCTTTGCTTCTCCCGGACCATTGACTATACACCCCATTATTGCGATGTTCAAATCCTTCCTGCAATCCACAAGGGCTTCTTCAACTTCATTGACAATTTTTTCTAGGTTTATCTTGGTTCTTCCACAAGTTGGACAGGATATGATATTTGGACCATAAGGCCTCATATTCAAGAACTGAAGCATCTTCCTTCCCACAACAACTTCCTTCTCAGGAGAATCAGTTAGAGAAATCCTTATTGTATCTCCTATTCCCTTCATCAGCAGACTTCCTATTCCCATTGCGGACTTTATTGTTCCGTTTACAAAGGAACCTGCTTCCGTTATACCAAGATGCAGTGGATAATCATTTCTTTCCCTTATAAGACTGTTTGCCTTATATGTAAGGTTCACATCAGATGATTTAATGGATATTACAATATTATCGTAACCACAATCTTCAATTATGCCTACCTGCTCTATGGCACTTTCAACTAGAGAATCTTCATTTACTCCATTATACTTTTCTATATATTCCTTTTTAACAGAACCCGAATTGACTCCAACCCTAATAGGAATATTTTTCTCTCTGCATGCCTTTACTACATCTTTGACATTTTCCCTACTTCCTATATTCCCAGGGTTCAATCTAATTCCGTCAACTCCATTATCCAGAGACTTAATGGCAAGATTGTGATCAAAATGAATATCAGCAACAAGTGGAATAACAATTTCCTTCTTTATTTCCTTAATCGCATGGGCACTTTCCATATCAGCTACCGCACATCTTATAATATCACAGCCTAGTCTTTCAAGTGCCTTAATCTGTTTAACCGTTTCTTGTATATTTCTTGTATCCGTATTTGTCATGGATTGCACTGTTACCATACTGTCACCGCCTACAGCAACATTTCCATAATATATTTTCTTATTCATTTCTACCCCTAAGTTAATAGTTTTAATATATCCTTGTACAATATGAAGAACATAAGCGCCATTAGAAAGACAAAACCTATAAAATGTACATAGCCTTCCTTTTCAGGCGGAATCCTTTTTCCAGAAATGCCTTCCCACAATATAAACACCAGCCTGCTTCCATCCAATGCAGGTATAGGTAATAAATTCATAAATCCCAGGTTTATACTGATAAATGCTGCCAGATTGATCAATGGATACAGACCTATTTTAGCGGCCTCTCCAACCATGGATATTATTCCAACTGGACCCGCTATGGATTCCGTACCAACACTTCCTGTAAATAGCATAAGTATAAACTGGAACATAAGTTTAATATAAAACACGGTTTTAAACAAAGAACCATATATTGCAGATATAATATTCTTTTCGATTTCCGTATAGAAGCCGACAGTCAATTGATTAATTGGTTCAACTTCAAAATTCAAAGTTTCTCCATTCCTGTCCACCCTAATATCAATTACACTTCCATCAGAGCTCTTTATTGCATTCTTGACTTCATCCCAAGTATTTGTATCAATATTATTAATGGACAGAATACTGTCTCCCATCTTGATTCCAGCTTCATTTGCCGGATACCCCATATTTACCAGGGAAAGCTCTGTAGTATATTCACCACCTACTTCCCTAGGTGAAATACCAACAATATATCTATAGCTGTTTTCAATATTGAATTCATATTCTTTGCCGTTTCTTTCAACGGTAATATTGTAACTTTCTTCGTTTTCTGAAATTTCCTCATATAAGTCATCCCAGAACCTGACCCTGTTACCCTCTATGTTTATTATCTCATCGCCTTCCCTAAGACCTGATAAATATTCATTTGAATCGATATCGATATATTCAACAGTAGTTCCTGATATCCCATAAGTTGATATTATAATGAAAAACAGAAAAAAAGCAAGAATGAAATTCATCATTGGACCCATGAAAATAACAGTGAATCTTTCAAGTGCTGTTTTTGAATTGAAGCTGTCATGAGAGAAAGTTTCATCATCTTCCCCTTCCATCCTGACATAACCTCCAATTGGAAGCGCTTTTATTAAATAGTCTGTTTTTTCACCTTTTTTTCTATAGAGTACCGGTCCCATACCAATAGAAAATTCATGAACCTTAATACCAACTCTCCTGGCAGCCATAAAATGTCCCAGTTCGTGAATTAGTATTACAATAGAAAAAATAATTATTGAAGATATTGTTGTTATCATTATGTCCTCCTAAAGCAAATATAATGTCATATAATACACAAGAGGTGCTACAAACAAGAAACTGTCAAATCTGTCAAGCATTCCTCCATGTCCAGGCAATACATTTCCGTAATCCTTTACATTGTACTCTCTTTTTATCTTGGAGGCAACCAAATCTCCAAAAACTGAAGCAATGACACCCATGGCTCCTATGAATAATACTATCGATATAGCACTTTTTAGCAAGAATACATTGATAATCATCATTACAAGCATTGTACCTGCGAGACCTCCAACAGCACCTTCAATGCTCTTTTTGGGACTTAGATTCGGACAAAGCTTATGCTTGCCGAATCTGACTCCAACAAGATATGCAAAAGAATCAGCACTGAAAGCTACTGCATAAGCTGTCCATATGTGTATAGTATCTCCCAAAAGCACTACATGATACATAAGCATTACAACATATACAAAACCAAAAATGGTTGAAGAAATATCAAACAGCTTGATACTTGAATCAATAACGTAAAATAAACCCGCTGCTATCATATAGGATGACAACACCAAATATGGATTAATATTCAATTGAAAAGCATTTGCAGTAAAAATCACAATAGTAACCAGGTAGTTAAGTATGTATACGTGATTCTTCTTGTTTACTGCCTTGTCATATTCATACAGGGCTACCATGGTTATAACAAAAAAAGTAAATTTAAATATATATCCGCCCATATAGGTGGCAACTGCCAAATATGCTCCAGCTATCAATCCTGTCTTTACTCGATTTCCCATAGTTATCTATTACTCCTTGCCGAATCTTCTATTCCTGTTTTGATATTCTATAATTGCCTTATCCAATTCATCTGCAGTAAAATCCGGCCACAATACATCTGTAAAATAAAACTCAGAATATGCAACCTGATAGAGCAAAAAATTACTCAACCTTTGCTCACCGCTTGTTCTTATTATTAAATCAGGATCCATCTGGTCTTTGGAATACAAATAACCACTTATAAAATCTTCATTGATCTCTTTCATATCAACTCTGCCCTCTACAACATCTTGTGTAATTTGTCTGACAGCATGTGAAATTTCAGTCCTGGAGCCGTAGTTCAAAGCTATATTGAAATTCATTATGTCATTGTGGCATGTCCTTCCTATTGCCTTCATTACACTTGTTCTAGACCTTTCTGGCAAGACTGAAATATCACCGAATATATTTATTTTGACTCCAGCATCATCCAGAGGTTTTATCATGGTTTTTGAAAATTCGATAAGAAGATTCATCAAGTAACCTACTTCATCTTTTTCTCTACCCCAGTTTTCGGTGGAAAATGCATATACAGTCAATGACTTGACACCCAGTCTCACGCACTCTTCAACAATCTCCCTTATCCTGAACATTCCTTCTCTGTGTCCAAGCATTTTATTCTTATTGTTGAGTTTTGCCCATCTTCTGTTTCCATCCATAATTATTGCTATATGTTGGGGAATTCTTTTCATGTCAATAGTGTCACTCATTTTATTATCCT
>CAZFYP010000093.1:0-10645 GCA_964523535.1 uncultured Clostridia bacterium | reverse complement strand
GGTCTGATTATTTTTTCTTTCATTTTGTAACCTTTTTGCAAAACTTCCAGTACTAGGTCCGCTTCAGTACCTTCGACTTCTTCCGACATTACTCCGTGGTGAAGCGCAGGATCGAAATTTGCTCCCAAAGCATCTATTTCCTCCAAACCTCTTTTTTCAAGGGTCTGTTTAAACTGGTCAAATATCATTTGTACACCTTCCTTGAAGCTGCCATTATCATCAGGTGCCTCAAGGGCTCTTTCAAAGTTGTCAAGAACCGTAAGCATTTCACAAACCACATCTTCTACTGCCGATGAATATATTCTTGTTTTTTCCTTGTCAGCCCTATTCTTATAATTGATAAAATCAGCCTGCAGTCTCAATAGTTTCGTATTCATATCCTCTTTTTCCTCTTCAGGTTCTTCTTCCTGATCTTCCTCTTCTACTGTTTCTTCTGTTTCTTCTGTTTCTTCAATTTCTTCTGATTCTAAAGATTCCACGTCTTCAATTTCTTCAGACACTTCATCAATAACATCATCATTTTTCTTGTCATTCATCTGTATCACTCCTTGCTATATCTATATAATTTTCCTCTATCAGTCTGTTGACATTTAAGGACAATGCCTTGACCATGGATATTACATTCTTATAATCCATCCGCGTAGGACCTATAAGCCCTATCTTGCCTATGGTTACACCATTAAGTTTGTATGTGGCTGAAATCACACTGCACTGTTTGATTTCATCGAATTTGTTCTCATGTCCTATTGATACGGCCAAATCTTCTCCCGTTTCATCCATGAGAACACTCGCCATGGCCTTTCTGTCTTCCATAAAAGACAAGAGCTCCTTGGCTTTTCCTGTATCGTTGTATTCTGGGTAATTCAATATATTTGTCAATCCATCATAATAAACATCCACTTTTTCATATTGCTTCATGGTATTCAGCAGAAGGATGAAAACCTCATCAAACTTTTCATCAAAGGATTCTCTGATTGAATAAATCTCTTTCAATATGTGGTTGTAAAGATTTTTGTCCAGGGATTTGAGCTGTCTTCCTCCAAGCTTTTCAGTCAACAGATTGGATATCTGATTCAACTGTTCTGCAGGTACCGGAATTTTAATGTTCAATATTACATTTTTAATAAGATTATTTTCAGTTACAAGAACCATCAACAGCTTGTTTTCGGTAATAGGTACCAGCTGTATCCTTTTCAGCTTCGATTCCTTAAGTTGTGGAGTCATTGCAAAAGAAGTATATTTGGTGAACTGGGACAATATCCTTGCTGAATTCCTGATGAATTTTTCCATCTCATCTATTTCTTCCTGCAGGATTTTCTTTATCTGAGCATTGTATTTGTTTTTTGAATTGTTTCTGATAAGCTTGTCTACATAGAGTCTGTATGCTTTGTCAGTAGGAACTCTTCCTGCTGAAGTATGGGGTTGTGCCAAGAATCCCAACTCCTCAAGATCTGACATTTCATTCCTGACAGTAGCAGAACTTATACCAAGATCGTACTTCTTTGAAATGGTCCTTGATCCGATGGCTTCGCCTTCGTGAATGTAGCTGCTGACTATGGCTTTCAATATCTTAATTTTTCTATCATTCAATTCCATTTTACCAGCTCCTCTGTTAGCACTCTATACAGATGAGTGCTAAGCTCATAGCAATAAGATACTACTAACTATTGCTTTTGTCAATACCAATATGCGTTTTTTTGTAAGATTTAATCTGCCATTAATCCTATGAATACGGTGTTTGACAGGTCCAAACCTTTTTCAGTAAGTCTGATTGTTTGTCCATCGTTGAAAACAAGCCCTTCTTTCACAAAATCGTTAATTTTTTTATTATAATAATCAAAGTTTATAATTATGTTTTTTTTGTAATCTTTATATGCAATACCTGCTGTCTTTCTCAATCCAAGAATCATATATTCCCATTCTCCTTCACTTTTATCGACTTTTTCAACAGTTTCAAGTTCAAGTCTGCCCGATTCAATATTCTTTAAATATTTGTGGAGGTCAAGGGTATTCGAAAAACGCAAATCATCAAGACAGGAATGAGATGACAAACCAATACCCAGATACTCTTCCCTGTTCCAGTATTTCAAATTATGCCTGCTTTCAAATCCTTTTAATGAAAAATTTGAAATTTCATACTGACAAAACCCTTTATCAACCATTTCCATCCTGCCTTCATAATACATTTTTCTTTCTTCTTCGTCGTCACAGACAAATACTTGTCCTCTTTCATACATATCACATAAAGGTGTACCCTCTTCCAGCTTAAGAGAATAATAAGAAATATGCTTAATTCCACTTGCCATGATTTCCTTCAAATCGTTGACGGGAGATTCAATTTCCTGACCAGGAAGATTGAAAATTATATCTGCACTTATATTTTTAAATCCGGCATCCTTAAACAGATTAATTGTCTTGAATACATCCTCCCTCTTGTGGATTCTTCCTATTCTTTTAAGTACCTGATCATCCAGACTCTGTACTCCTATGCTTATGCGGTTTATGCCCGCCTTTTTATAGGACAATACCTTGCCTTGATTCACAGTACCGGGATTAGTCTCTATTGTAGTCTCACAATCTTTAGCAATCCTTAATTTTTCATGTATCTTCTTCATGAGATACTCTATGGACTCCCCCTTCAGAAGGGACGGAGTACCCCCACCAATGAATATTGAATCGACTACATAATTCTCCAGTCTTCCAGATTGAATATTCAATTCTTCAACCAATGCCTCGACATATCTGTCTTTAATATTATCATCAATGTCCGTAAAGGAACAGAAATCACAATAAAGACATTTCCTCTTGCAGAAAGGTATATGTATATATAATCCTAGTTTTTTCAATATTTTACTCCTCGACAACAAGGCCATTTCCATAGCCTCCTTAAGCTACAAAATAGAGGCTATAAAAAAAGGGTCTATCGACCCTATTTGCTGTCATCAAATTTAAGTACTGTAAGGAATGCTTCCTGTGGTACGTCTACACTACCAATCTGACGCATCCTTTTCTTACCTTCCTTCTGTTTAGCAAGAAGTTTTTTCTTCCTTGATATATCTCCGCCGTAGCATTTTGCAAGAACATCCTTTCTCATAGCCTTAACAGTCTCTCTAGCAATAATTTTTGCTCCTACAGCTGCCTGAATAGGTACTACGAACATATGCCTAGGTATTACATCCTTAAGTTTCTCAGCTATAATCCTTCCCCTCTCATATGCTTTTTCCTCATGGACTATCATTGAAAATGCATCCACAAGCTCTGAATTTATAAGTATATCAAGTTTAACAAGGTTTGAACGCTGATATCCCTCAAGTTCATAATCCAAGGACGCATAACCCTTTGTCTTCGACTTAATAGCATCAAAGAAATCATATATTACCTCATTAAGAGGCAGTCTGTAGTGAAGTATGACTCTTGTAGTTTCAATATACTCCATATTCAAGAATTCGCCTCTCCTGTTCTGGCACAATTCCATTATTGGACCTACATAGTCAGTAGGAGTCATGATACCGGCCTTTACAACAGGCTCTTCCATGTAATCTATTTCAGCTGGTGAAGGCATGTTTGTAGGATTCTGCATCTTCATCATTGTTCCGTCGGTCTTATATATATTGTAGATAACACTCGGTGATGTGGCTATTATGTTAAGGTCAAATTCCCTTTCAAGTCTTTCCTGTATGATTTCCATATGCAAAAGTCCCAAAAATCCACATCTGAATCCAAACCCCAAAGCAACAGAAGTCTCAGGTTCAAATGTCAGTGCAGCATCATTAACCTGAAGTTTTTCCAGGGCATCTCTGATATTGTTGAAATCTTCTCCCTCAGCAGGATACAATCCACAATATACCATTGATACAACTTTCTTGTATCCAGGAAGAGATTCCGCAGCTGGATGTTCAGCATCTGTTATAGTATCTCCAACCCTACAGTTCTTTACTTCCTTTATGCTTGCAGCTAGATAACCAACATCTCCCGCACTCAACTTATCCATAGAAACTTGTCCGGGAGCAAGTATACCAACTTCAGTAACTTCAAAATCCGTATCCGTAGCCATCATTTTTATCTTGTCGCCTTTTTTAACAGTTCCTTCCTTTACTCTTATATATGCTACTACTCCTTTATAGCTGTCATAATATGAATCGAAAATCAAAGCTTTCAGCGTTCCATCAACATCTCCCTCTGGAGCAGGAACCTTTGCCACTATGGCTTCAAGGACATCTTCAATATTAAGTCCATCCTTTGCCGATATCAATGGTGCGTCATGGGCTTCAAGACCTATTACATCTTCTATCTCTTCCTTGATTTCATCAGGTCTTGCACTTGGTAGGTCTATCTTGTTTATAACAGGCACTATCTCAAGATTCTGATCCACTGCAAGATATACATTTGCAAGAGTCTGGGCTTCAATACCCTGAGCAGCATCCACAACAAGTACAGCTCCTTCACAAGCCGCCAAACTTCTTGAAACCTCGTAGTTAAAGTCAACATGTCCCGGAGTGTCAATAAGATTCAGGATATACTCATTTCCATCCTTTGCCTCGTATATCAGTCTTATGGTTTGAAGCTTAATGGTTATCCCACGCTCTCTCTCCAAATCCATGTTATCGAGAATCTGTTCATGCATCTCCCTTGATGTAAGCAATCCCGTTTTTTCTATTAATCTATCGGCTAAAGTCGATTTACCGTGATCTATATGAGCAATTATCGAAAAATTTCTAATAAATTTTTGTTTATTCAGCACAGTTGCCTCCTAGTTTTATAATCCGAATGTAATTATATCAAATAATACACTCCTTTGAAAGAATATTTTTTTAGATTTTTTTAATTTCCTATTGATTTTTTTCAACAAAGACTGTATAATTTTAAAGTCGCTTAAATTTAATAATAATTAGTATTATAAATAAATACTATACTTCCAAGGAGGTGAATTTCGTGGCAAATATTAAATCAGCTAAGAAGAGAATTCTAGTTAACGATAAGAAAAATGCAATTAACAAAGCAAGAAAATCTGAAATAAAAACTTATATCAAGAAATTTGAAGCTTCTATCGAAGAAAACAACGTAGAAGAGGCTAAAGAAGTATTGATTATATTACAGAAGAAGTTGAGCAGAGCTTCTGCTAAGAGTACTATGCACTCTAACGCAGCTTCTAGAAAAATAAGCAGATTAACAAAGAGACTTAACACAATGGCATAATGAGATAAAAAAAAACCAGATTATTCTGGTTTTTATTTTTTTTGACATTTTTACTTTGCTGCAGATATTATCATATCTATGCCTGTTTCCATATCAAGAAAGCCCTTCTTTACCCTCTTATCGAAATCAAAACACATATTGTAAATTTTTTCAACCTTCTTTTGGGATAATTGCCTTTGCTGTTTTTTCATTTTATTGAAACTGAAGGGCCTCAATCCCATTGCCTTTGTTATTTCACTAGAGCTGTAACCATCCTTTTCCATAAGATACAATCTCAAAAGCAACCTGTAGTGTCTTGAAATCATATAAAAAATATAGTGGGCCGCCACATTTTTTCCTACCATGTCATAAACCATTTGAAATGCACTATCTGCATTCCCTTCACATATAAAATCCACAAGCTTGAAAATATTATTCTCTATGGATATTGTGGTAATATTGTCCACCTGCTTACTACTTATGTTTCCACCATCATCAGTGTTGCTTATAAGCTTATCCAGCTCATTCTTCACATCGTACAAGGTCAAAACACCTTCATAATCAAGATATCCGATTATTTGAGCAAAATATCTGACATCACTTTCTGCCATTCTCCTCTTTCTTTTGTCTAGATACATCTTTATCCATGAAACAAGTTCATTCTCCTTCAGCTTGTCATATTTAACTATTGAACCCATTTTTTTTATTCTTTTATGAAGCTTCTTCCTGCTATCTACTTTGATTCCCGAACAGTCAAAAATCAGTATATTCTCATCAATCCTATTGTCCAAATACTCAACAATATGCTTTTCATCATCTGAGGACAATGATTTCTTTGATGTTAGAAATTCGCAGTTTTCAACAACCATGATTTTCTTTTCAACCATGAATGGTATTGTATTCATAAACCTACCAACCTCATCACCTCTGTTTTTAATATTATCTATGACAAAATAGTTCATATCCTCAAATCCAGACACATACTTCTTCTTTAGCTTGCTTATGAAATTATCAGTCAGATACACTTCATTTCCCGTCAAAATTATTACTTCCTTGCTGCTCAATGCGACACTTCCTTTCTTTTCGTCTATATACTGTCAAGTATGCTGCTGCAACCAGCAAGATTGATGCAACCATAAGTTGAATAACTCTCGTTTTTGCATCTTCATTAAGGCTTTTTATAGAGTATTTGCCGGTTATATTGAAATCAATTACCACTTCCCCATCAATATAAGTTTCATAAAGACTGGTGTCAATAGCCTTATACATTTTAATTACATCCTGTGATGGAATGCCGTAACTGTTTTCACCATAACTCATTATTCCATAATCCGGCCTCGTCTTCAACAGAAATTTTTCACTTGACGATGTATCACTTCCATGATGAGGAACAATTAGTATGTGTGTTTTCCCAATAGAACCGGCTATCTCATCCTCCACTTCCTTTTCCATATCCCCGGTAAAGAGTATCTTAGTTCCCTTGAAATCCAAAAGAAGTACAAGTGAATTATTGTTTTCATTATTTGATTCAAAGCCATAAGGAGGCCATATTATAGACAGGTTTCTTCCCAGGTCAATTCTGTCACCTCTATTAATTTCAAGAAAATTGCTTTCATTGTTAAATCCCGAAATCACATCATTGTCTCTATGTCCTGAAATGATATTCTCTATTTTCACCTTTTTCTCTATTTCATCAATGCCACTATAATGGTCTGCATGATAGTGGGTAAGGAATACTGCGTCAAGAGTATTTACTCCCCTTTTGACAAGATAGTCCGGTAAGATTCTATCTGCCAGCTCATAATCCCCTATTACAGTCCCCCCTGCATCTATCATGAAACTATCATGACCGTATTGTACAAGAGAGGCAGACCCCTGTCCTACATTTATTATTGATACCCTCAAATTATTATAGGACATACAAGGCAATGCAAGGAAAAATAAAACATAAGCAATAACCATATATATTGACGTTTTATACAAGTATTTAAACCTGTATCTTTCTTCAGGATATCTTAGGAGATATAATACAAATATAATAAGTATATAAAACAATATAATCTCATCCACACCTGGTGTCCTAAAATTCACTACAGCATATTTGAATTTTACCAGTATCTCCGTAATCACTGCAACAAACTTCAATGCCCAATTTATTACAATGAATACAGCACTTGCAACAAGTCCCGAAAGCAGGTTTAAAGGCAGAACCAATACAGTCATAAACAAAGTTGCTGAAACAACAGGTACTATAAGAAGGTTGGCAATTATTCCAAGCAGTGAAATATGATTGAAATAATATAGAGAAACAGGAAAAACAAACAACTGAACAAACACAATGAATAAAAGATATTTTAATGGTTTTGACATTTCATAGCAGTCAGCAGTCCTGTTGAAGAAACTGATTCCAATAACAGCTGCAAAAGACATTTGAAATCCAGGATCAAATACCCATAATGGCCTTGCAATGAGCATAAGGCAGACTGCATTCAATATGGAATTCATCATGTCATATTTTCTATGAAGGATAAATCCAAGTATCACAAAGGTCATCATAATCAAGGCTCTCACTACAGACAAAGGAAAACCTATAAAATATGCATATATCCATCCTACGAACAGACTCATTAGCAGTGCATGCCGCCTGTTTATTCTTAGAAGACTCAATAAAAAGCCAATAGATGCTATTATAATTCCTATATGCAGTCCTGAAACTGCAAGTACATGAGCTGCACCAAGACCTCTTATGCCCTCCAAAAGATCATCATCTATGAAATCAGTATCACCAAGAAGTATTCCCTTCAATAGTCCTCTTTCAGGTTGAATAAGATTATCATCCACTGTCTTTATTATATATTCCCTGAATCCATTCCTTAATCTGTAGCTTAATCTAACATCATCTTCTACAATAAAGTCATCGGCTATCAATGTTCCATTTATTCCTCTATTCATAAGATAATTTTTATAATCGAATTCAAGAAAGTTTCCTGCTTTTGACGGTTCAAGGATTGTACCATAACCATCAATTTCCATTCCAGGCTGAACATTGCTTCCCTTTCTCAAATACAGCATGACACTTGTATTTATCTTTTTCTTTCCAGCATCTACACTGCAGTCAGCAGTAAATGAATCATAATCACTGCTTTCCTTTGGCACATTGATACCTGTTACAATTCCAGTGAATTCAACACTATCTCCATAAATTTCCAAGAACTTGTCTGCAGAAAAATAAATAGTTGATGTTGTTCCAAGAATAAAAAAAGAACAAACCAGAGCTGCATACAAGAAATATTTTTTGTTTTTGATTAAACAATAAACAATTGCGGATATTAGTGGTAAAATAGATAAGATGACTTCTAGCCTTATTAAATTATATCTGTATGACACTATTCCCAATATTAATGAAAGTGTCGAATAAACTGTTAAATTTTTCATAATCATATATTAACAAATATATACCAATAATAAAAGTCATTAATTATTAAATTAAAGGTGTCCCAATGATAATAATAGAAAAAATCATAAAAAGTGATATCTACAATTCATTTATCCCAAAATCCATTGAAGATCAATGTATATTTTTTGATATAGAAACTACCGGCCTTTCAAAAGTAACTTCAGAAATCTTTATTGCCGGCTTTCTTTATAAGTCAGGTGAAGAATATATTTTGAAACAAATGTTTTCCACCTCTACTAAATCAGAAGAAAAGCTGGTTAATGAAATGTCGAATATAATAAAGAACAGGAAATACATCATAACATACAATGGAAATTCATTTGACATACCATTCTACATTTATCGATGCAAGCTCCATGCCACTGATACAGGTCTCCAAGGGAAAACAATGCTGGATCTCTATCAGATTATATCAAGATACAAGTCCTGTTTGAATTATGTAAACTACAAACTTAAGACAATTGAGAAAAACCTTGGTATTTCAAGAGAAGATGAACTAAGTGGAAAGGATATCATTAAACTCAATACTTCATATAGAATGAATCCAAAAGATGAATATCTTGATATTATGTTGCTTCACAATTATGAAGACCTCTACAACCTTCCCTTTATAATGGAACACCTGAACAATATCAAGGGAAATAACTGTCTGGAAATAGAAAAGCCTGAATTCAATTGTCTGTTCTTCGACAAAGATATCGAAAAAAAGAACCTCTTGAAAATCAAAGTTAAAACACTTCCCTGCAATGATGTGGATATAAATGTAAACTCATTCCATTATAAATACTACTGGAACAGAAAAAAAGGACTGCTTGAAGTTGAAATACTGACTCTTAAAGGAATTATGGATAATAAAAATATAAAATATGTAAACCTTAAGGACCTGGGCTTTGTAAAAACAGATAAGTACATGGTTTTATCCAGCAAAGACGGTGCCATTGTAGATAATATCCTTCTATTGATTAAAATCATTTTGGAAAGAAATCTTATATAATACCATTAACTATGAGATATTATGATGATATATCAACAATTCATGGATAATTTGTAATATTAAAAGCCATTTTTTTAATCCTAGATCTTCTCCTTGTCAAATGTTGGAAAAATAATATTAATCATATTACTGCAATCTGAAAGACTGCATTTTTTTTATAACTCTTTCACCTTTAATTCAGCCTGGCAGGAGTTTTTCATAGCATAGGCTGCTTTATTCCAGCTTTAGAAAATAAAAATACAAAAAACAAAACAACTCCTAATAAGGAGTTGTTTCATCACCAATATGGTGCCCAGAGGCGGAATCGAACCACCGACACGAGGATTTTCAGTCCTCTGCTCTACCGACTGAGCTATCTGGGCATATGGTGGGCCATCAGGGACTCGAACCCCAGACCTACCGGTTATGAGCCGGGCGCTCTAACCAACTGAGCTAATGGCCCTCATTCATATTTTGTTAATGGTGGGCCTAGGTGGACTCGAACCACCGACCTCACGCTTATCAGGCGTGCACTCTAACCAGCTGAGCTATAGGCCCTGAAAAAAATGGTCGGGGCGGCAGGATTTGAACCCGCGGCCCTCTGGTCCCAAACCAGATGCGCTACCAAACTGCGCTACGCCCCGACAATACTATTTTGTTGCTTTTTTTCCTACCAAATTTAATTTGGCAGGGGTGGCAGGATTTGAACCCACGACATTCGGTTTTGGAGACCGACGTTCTACCAGCTGAACTACACCCCTATATTAAGTGAAGTTCCTCCATCTTGCACTATGGCGGAGAAGGAGGGATTTGAACCCTCGCGTCCTATTAAGACCTACTCCCTTAGCAGGGGAGCCTCTTTAGCCACTTGAGTACTTCTCCAACTTTGATTGGCGGAGAGGGTGGGATTCGAACCCACGTGGGCGTGAACCCTAACGGTTTTCAAGACCGCCCCGTTATGACCTCTTCGGTACCTCTCCTTATTTGGTGACCCATCGGCGACTCGAACGCCGGACACCCTGATTAAAAGTCAGATGCTC
>CAZFYP010000092.1:2214-10700 GCA_964523535.1 uncultured Clostridia bacterium | reverse complement strand
GCTCCACCGCATCCGTCTCTTCCTGTTCTTCCACCTACCAGAATTATTATATCTCCAGGATCAGACTCAAGCCTTACCACATTTTCCTTGGGTGCAGCTGCTATTACGGCTCCAATTTCCATTCTCTTTGCCCTATAATCATCGTGATATATTTCTTCAACCTTTCCTGTTGCAAGTCCTATCTGATTTCCATATGAACTGTATCCGTGGGCAGCCTCAGTAGTAATCTTAACCTGTGGAAGCTTTCCCGACAGAGTTTCGGACAAATCAACTGTAGGGTCTCCACTTCCAGTCACCCTCATTGCCTGGTATACATAAGATCTTCCTGAAAGAGGATCTCTTATAGCTCCTCCCAGACATGTTGCAGCACCTCCAAAAGGCTCAATCTCAGTAGGATGGTTGTGTGTTTCATTCTTAAACATTACAAGCCATTTTTCAGTCTTACCGTCTATATCCGCATCAACTTCTATTGAACATGCATTAATCTCGCTTGAAACCTCCAGGTCGTCAAGCTTACCAAGCTTTCTCAAATGTTTCATGGCAAGAATTGCTATATCCATGAGACATTCTTCCTTTTCTTCTATCCTGTCTCCATAAACTTCTTTTCTTATATCCACATATGTGTCATAAGTGTTTTTTATATCATTTGAAATAATTCCATTTTCAAAATGGATATTATCAAATTCAGTCTGGAATGTAGTATGTCTGCAATGATCCGACCAGTAAGTATCTATTACCTTAAGTTCCGTAATAGTGGGGTTCCTTTTTTCCTGGTCCCTGAAATACTTCTGACAGAATAAAAGGTCTTCCCTGCTCATGGCAAATCCCATTTCCACTCTGTACTTTTCCACATCTTCCTCTGAATACGCTATAAAGCCTTCACAAACAGCAACATCCGGAGGTTCAGGGTATATATCTTCTAACGATACTGGCATTTCCATCACCGCTTCCCTTGAATCTACCGGATTAATCAAATAGTCCTTTATTCTTTTCAAATCTTTCTGATTTACATTACCTTCAATATCAATAATTTTCGCATACTTCACTACAGGTCTCTCTCCTGAAGAGAGAATTTGTATACATTGCGCTGCAGAATCGGCTCTCTGGTCATATTGTCCCGGAAGATATTCAATTCCAAAAACACTGCTGCCTAGGTCCACGCCATCAAGATAAGTATTATCCTGATTGTTTTCTGAAAAAACAGATATGACAGCCTGATTGAAAACATGGTCTTCAATTCCGGTTACATCATATCTGTTTAATATTCTTACCTTATTAATATTATCAATTTTAAGATTCTCTGTCAGTTCCTGCATCAGATGACTGCTTTCAACATCAAAGCCAGGTCTTTTTTCAACAAATACTCTTCTAACTACGCCCATTTTATTATTCTCCTTAAGCTAATTCAATGTAGTAACATAATACAAAAAAAAATGTGACATGTCAATGATTTTAAGGAAGTTTTTCTTGCGAATTATAAAATAAAGTTCGTACTAAGACGAACTTTATGGTTTTTAATATATGGTATTATTGGCAGAATATTCGACTTCACCGTTTATTACAGTCATTTCAATGGATACATCCTTTAGCATGCCAGGACCAATCTTGAAGATATCTTCCGAAATAACAGTAAAGTCTGAAAATTTACCCTTCTCAAGTGTCCCTTTTTTTTCTTCCTCACCTGTCATTCTTGCAGAATTCACAGTATAGCATTTCAAGGCTTCCCTTACAGTTAATCTTTGTTCAGGCTTCCATCCACCTTCAGGAAATCCATCAAAGTCTTTCCTTGTAACTGCAGCATAAATGTTTTCCAGAGGATTTGGACTTTCCACAGGAGCATCAGTACCCATCGAAGGTTTGATGCCCATATCCATAAATGTCTTCCAGTTATAAGAATATTCCGTTCTTTCAACTCCTACCCTGCTTTCAATGATTTTCCAATCGTTTACTGTAAATACAGGCTGTATGTATGCTCCCACATTGAATTCCTTGAACTTGTCAAACAACTTCCTGTTCATTATCTGACAATGTACAATGCCATCTCTTAAAACTCTTCCCTCATTGATATTCCTTGACTTGTTTATGGAATCAAGTACCATATCCATCATCTTGTCCCCTATGGCATGTACAGCAACAGGGATATTATTTTTGTGAGCAAGATCTATAAACTCATCCATCTGCTCTTCAGTATATGCAGCTATTCCTCTGTTTCCCTCATCATCTGAATAATCCTCTTCGAGGAGGGCCGTTCTTGCGCCAAGAGAACCATCTGCCAAAAGTTTAAGGGGTCCAACTCTGAATCTATCATCAACATCTATTCCATGAGCACCTTTTTCAATGAATTCCTTAAATCTGTCTATTTTGAAGAAAAGACACTGCTCTGTAATCCTAAGCTTCAATCTTTTCTCTTTCTCAAGATTTACATAAGCCTTAATAGTATTTTCCCAACCTCCACCGGGATGTTGAAGATCATCAGTCTGTACACTGGTTATTCCAAAAGCTAGGAGCTTCTTCTGTGCATTCTCAATTACCGTCATTATTTCTTCAACAGATGCTCCTTGACCCTTGTCTTCAAGAAGTGACAAGGCATTTTCCTTAAGTATTCCGGTAAACCTTCCTTGTTGATCCTTTTCAACTTCTCCACCTTCCACTACCGTATCCTTATCAATATTGAAGTATTCAAGGGCCTTTGAATTCACAATGGCAACATGCCCGCATACTCTTGAAAAAACTATAGGTACATCAGTTGAAATCCTGTCAAGGTCATCTCTTGTGGGAAATCTTCTATCAATAAATTTTTCCTGATTCCATCCCCGTCCATAAAGACATCCTCTAAGAGCTTTTTCACTTTCACATAAGGATGTAATGCCTACTCTCACCATGTCCTCTACAGATTTAACATTTCTTAAGTCAACATATTCAAGGCTTTTTCCAAAAGAATAGAGATGCATATGGGAATCGTTGAATCCCGGTAATGCCGTCTTTCCTTTAAGATCTACCCTTTTCACGGCCTTTCCTCCATGGCCTTCTATGATTTCACTATCTTGACCCAAATCCCTTATGATGCCATTTTCCACATAGACTGCAGAAAACACATTATCCTCGGAATCCATAGTATAGAATCTTCCGTTGTAGAATATCTTACAGTCAACATTGCCCTTCTTTCTCTTATCTCTTCCTTCCAGATA
This sequence comes from uncultured Clostridia bacterium, assembly GCA_964523535.1. GTDB lineage: Bacteria > Bacillota > Clostridia > Tissierellales > Dethiosulfatibacteraceae > Dethiosulfatibacter. The sequence continues at coordinate 7,512 of CAZFYP010000092.1, read as the reverse complement.
AAAGCCTGCAGCTAAAATCACTAGTCCCAAAACCATACCAACAGCCACTATGGAAGACTGTTTCATGTCATCCTGCAAAAACCCTATGATAAAGGACGCTATAAATATTACAAATCCTGTAAACTTCATTTTTGTAATCATACTATCTCTCCAATTTCCATGTCCTCCCAGCCATTTTCTGTAAGGACTCTGACTTTTTTACATCCCAATTCTTTCAATTTATCAAGCATTTCCCTGAATTCATAATCAACTTCCTCAAGAGTATGGGAATCACTGCTTACGGTCATAGGTATATCCATCTTGACCATTTCCTTTATTATCCAATCTGATGGATAGTATTCAGTCGTATATCCTCTTGCCTTTCCTCCTGAATTGATTTCAACTGCTGAACCGCCTTCCTTTATTTTACCCAGGCAATCCATTATTGCCTCTATATACCACTGGTCCTTTTCATCAAAAAAATAATTCCCGCTGTTGCTTTTTTTTATAAGGTCAAGATGTCCCAATATGTCAGGCTTTAACTCGAGTGCCATTTGGCCCACACACTTGTAATAGAATTCAATAGCATCTCTTGTATTGCCTGCAAAACTCTCCTTGATACCCTGCTCAAGCTCGTCCCTTGTATAGTCTACAGTCCACATTACTCCATTGTTAAAATGTGCCAAATAGTGAACAGAGCCTACATAATAATCAAGACAGTCTATTATATCCATATCAAGATGCGAAGCACCAAGACCCGGTATATAATCTATCTCAAGACCCTTAAATATACAAATTTCATCGGCGTACTTGTTCTTCATCCCATCAACTTCTTTCAGATATCCTTCAAGCTTTTCCATGGGCATTGTCCAGTCCGTTTCAAAGGGTACCGGTCCGTGTGAAGATATACCGTAATATTTAAGTCCTTTGTCTATGGCGGATTTCACCATATCTTCCATTGTATTTGCTCCGTCACAGTAAGTAGTGTGACTGTGATAGTTGAATTTTATCATCATTGCCTCCCTGTTAATCATTATAGCTACTATATTATATCACCTTCGTTGTAATTCATAAATAATTATTCAGCCACATTGTATATTACAGGAAATTTTGTTACTATTATATTGAGACATAAAACTTTATAATTCTAGGATAAATCTACAGGTGGTGTGATTATGGATAGGGAATTAATAGATGTAAACAAGGAATATGGACTGGTTTTCTCAGGAGGTGGAACAAAGGGATGCTATGAAATGGGTGTATGGAAGGCTCTGCGACAACTTGGAGTCAAGATAACTGCAGTATCAGGCACCTCAATAGGTGCAATAAATGGAGCATTTCTAGTTCAGGATGACTACGAAACTGCCTACCAAATATGGTCAAATATAAACATCGAAGACTTCATAAATATTAAAAACGACAACATGATAACAATGTTCATGGAAGCATTTAGAAACAACGGGCTAGATGTAACTCCCTTAAGAGAAATGATGGATAAGCTCTTTGATGAAGATAAGATCAGGAAATCAGATATAGACTTTGGACTTGTCACCTATTCCCTAACAGACAGAAAACCTGTAGCTGTAATGAAAAAGAACATACCACCGGGCAAAATCAACGACTATATTATGGCAAGTGCCAATCTTCCAATATTCAAGACGGCAGAAATTGACGGAAAGAAATACATAGACGGAGGTTTTCATGATAATATACCTGCTCCACTCTTGGCTGAAGCAGGTATTCGGAACATAATAATGATACACTTGTCAGGAACAATGCATGACAAAAAATACACTGCCGAAAAGCTTGGCATAGACTCACTCTACAACATCAGGAGTTCCTCAGAACTTTGTGGAATACTCGAATTCGATAACAAAAAAATTATGAGTGGTATGGAAATGGGTTACCTGGATACATTGAAAGCTTTCGGAAAAATCTACGGCAAGAAATACTATATAAGTACTTCAATGGAAGAATATGAAAATTCAAAACTGCTCAAGCCGGTTAGTGACATAGAACTAATCGATCTACTTGACAAGATTGCAGAAGATTCCGATGGAGATTCCAAAAATATGCGCTATCCCCTAATAAAGAGACTCTATGAATATTCAGACCACAAGCTGACTTCCAGGACAATCCTCCAGTCATGCCTTGAAATAACTGCAGAGCTCTTCGAAACAGAAAGAATAAAACTCTATACAGGCGACCAACTATACCAGGAAGTATTCGATGAATACAAGGTTACCAAGGAAAGTATTGAATATGTGGAAACAAAAAAAAACCTCATAGACATGTACAAGGCAATGGAATTCAATGATATCAATAAAAAGAACCTTGCCGCCTACTTCATCTACCTAGGTGAGAAAGAGCCAACCAGTAAGAAATATCTGCTAAAGTACGTACCCAAGGTATACATAGCATATCTCTTCCTTGATTTCATGAAAAAACGAGACAAGAGACTCTTGTCCAATAGATAACAAGAAAAAAGACTTCAGAGGTCTGAATGCAAATCATATGCAGTCACAAGCCACTGAAGTCTTTTATTATTTAGTGATTATTTCTTAAGCTGATCTATCCTCTCGATTACCTTGGCATACATGTCCTTATACTTGTCGAGTTTTTCTCTTTCGGCAGCAACAACCTTTTCAGGTGCCTTGTCAGTGAAACCTTTGTTGTTAAGCTTTCCTTGGCCTCTCTTGATTTCACCTTCAAGCTTTGATTTTTCCTTTTCAAGTCTTTCAACTTCCTTTTCGAAGTCTATAAGGTCTGCAAGAGGAATGTAGATTTCAACACCGTCTATTACTGAAGATGCCGCATTGTCACCTGCCTCTTCCTTGCTGCTTATGATCTTGATTTCTTCAACCTTAGCAAGGTTACTGAAATATCCCTGTCCTTCTAATATCCTATCCTTGATTTCAGTATTTCCAGGAATGAAATATGCATTAATCTTCTTCGATGGAAGCACATCCATTTCAGCCTTGATATTTCTGATACTTCTTACAATATTCATTGTAAGTTCCATCTGGTCTTCCGCATCCTCGAAGGTCTTGTCTTCGCTGTAAACAGGCCAGGAAGAAGATATGAGTCTTTCAGTGTTCTCTGGAAGGTATCCCCAGATTTCTTCAGTTATGAAAGGCATGAATGGGTGTAAAAGCTTAAGCATGTCCTTCATTACCTTGATCAACACGAATATTGCAGTATCCTTGTCAACACATGCATCACCATAAAGTCTTGGCTTAACAAGCTCAATATACCAGTCGCAGTATTCATTCCATATGAATTCGTAGATTTTATGTACTGCAATACCAAGATCAAAATTGTCAAGGTTTGAAGTAATGTCCTTAGCAACATAGTTCATTCTTGAAATTATCCACTTGTCTTCAGGTCTAAGATTCTTCATTGCAGTCTCTTCATCAATTATGTCTGATTCAACATTCATAAGAACAAACCTTGAAGCATTCCACAACTTGTTAGCGAAGTTTCTGCTTGATTCAAGCTTTTCAATCTGGAATCTTGTATCGTTTCCTGCAGTTATACCTGTCATAAGCATGAATCGTAGGGCATCTGCACCGAACTGATCTATTATCTCAAGAGGATCCACTCCGTTTCCAAGGGACTTACTCATCTTTCTTCCTTCTGCATCCCTTACAAGACCGTGAACAAATACATGCTTGAAAGGTATCTCTTCCATCTGCTCTATTCCCGAGAACATCATCCTTACTATCCAGAAGAAGATGATATCATATCCTGTAACCAAAACATCTGTAGGATAGAAATATTTAAGTTCCTCAGTAGAATTTGGCCATCCAAGAGTCGAAAAAGGCCACAAGGCTGATGAGAACCATGTATCAAGTACATCTTCATCCTGTTTCATATTTGCACTTCCACACTTGCTGCACTTGGTCGGAGCATCTTTTTGCACCATTGTATGGCCACAGTCGCTGCAGTAGTAAGCAGGTATCCTGTGTCCCCACCATAGCTGTCTTGATATACACCAGTCCCTGATGTTTTCAAGCCAGTGGTAGTATATCTTGTCGAATCTTTCAGGAACAAATTTAGTTTCTCCGTCTTTTACAGCCTTGATAGCAGGTCCTGCAAGAGGTTCCATGTTTACAAACCATTGTTCTGAAATTCTAGGCTCAATTACGGTTCTACATCTGTAGCATGTTCCTACGGCATGGTCTGTCTCATCTATCTTAACTATATATCCCTCTTGGTCAAGTTCCTTGATGAAAAGCTTCCTGCACTCATACCTGTCCATACCGTCATACTTTCCTGCAACTTCATTCATTGTACCGTCTTCATTCATACATGAAAGCTGCTCAAGATTGTGTCTTTGACCTATTTCAAAGTCATTAGGGTCGTGGGAAGGAGTAACCTTTAGGGCTCCTGTTCCCTTTTCCATGTCAGGATACTCGTCACCGATTATTTCGATTTCTCTTCCAGTTAATGGTACTATAACCTTCTTGCCGATAAGGTCCTTGTATCTTTCATCATCAGGATGTACTGCTATTGCAGTATCTCCGAATATTGTTTCAGGTCTTGTTGTAGCTATAGTAAAGTATTCTTCCGGATTTTCCGCATATGGATACTTAACATAATAGTAGTTGCCCGGCTTGTCCTCATGCTCAACCTCTGCATCAGATATTGATGTAAGACAGTCAGGACACCAGTTTATTATCCTATTTCCCCTATAGATAAGACCCTTGTTGTAAAGATCTATGAATACCTGGGTTACAGCCTCTGAACATCCCTGGTCCATGGTGAATCGTTCTCTTTCCCAGTCGCATGAATCGCCAAGCTTTCTCATCTGATCGGTAATTCTACCACCGAACTCGTCTTTCCACTTCCATGCTCTTTCAAGGAATCCGTCTCTTCCTACTTCTTCCTTAGTTTTTCCTTCTTCTTTTCTTATCTTTTCAACAACCTTAACCTCAGTAGCTATGCTGGCATGGTCGGATCCAGGCAGCCACAAAGTCTCAAAACCCTGCATCCTCTTCCATCTGATGAGTATGTCCTGGAGGGTATGGTCAAGTGCATGACCCATGTGAAGCTGTCCAGTGATGTTTGGAGGTGGTATGACGATTGTGAAAGGCTTCTTGTCCTTATTGACCTCAGCATGGAAATGTCCTTCTTTTTCCCATGTATCGTAAATTCTTTCTTCAAAATCTTTTGGATTATAATTCTTGGGTAAATTGTTCATAAAACTCTCCTTTATTAGTACATTTTAAACATTATTATCATTCCGATTACTGTTATTGCAAGTCCTGCCGATTTGATCTTAAGCAGTGACTTCATGTCCTTGATCTTCCCTCTTCT
>CAZFYP010000092.1:0-2114 GCA_964523535.1 uncultured Clostridia bacterium | reverse complement strand
AGTTCAAGAAGTCTTCTTGAATATCCCCATTCATTATCATACCAAGAGATAATTTTCACAAGACCATCATTTACCTGAGTAGAAAGTGCATCCACTACACTTGAACAATCTTCTTTTCTGAAATCTACGGATACAAGTGGATCAGTACTGAAGCCAAGCACGCCTTTAAGCACTCCCTTTGATGCATTTTCAAGTGCAGCATTCACTTCTTCAAGACTAGCTTCTTTTTTAAGCTGTACTACAAGATCAACTACGGATACCGATGACACAGGAACCCTCATAGCCATACCGGAAAGCAATCCTTCCATTTCAGGCATAACCTTGCTTATAGCCTTTGCCGCACCTGTAGTAGTAGGTATGATTGATTCGGCAGTTCCTCTTGATCTTCTCATGTCCGACTTGTTTACAGCATCTAGAAGAACCTGGTTGTTTGTATATGCATGGATTGTAGTCATGTGACCCTTTTGTATTCCGAACTCTTCCATCAATACCTTGCATACGGGAGCAAGACAGTTTGTAGTACATGAAGCGTTTGATATGATATGCTGAGTGTCATTGTCGTATTCGTGGTGGTTTACTCCTACAACAAATGTTCCATCTATATCTTTTCCCGGAGCTGAGATTATTACTTTTCTGGCGCCTGCATCTATATGGGCTTGTGCAGTCTCGCCCGTTGTGAATTTACCTGTAGACTCTATAACTATATCCACACCAAGTTCCTTCCAAGGAAGCTTTTCCACATTTCTTTCATTTAGAGCAAGTATCTTCCTGCCGTCTATTGATATATATTTACCGTCAGTATGTATTTCATTTGATAGTTTTCCATATATTGTATCATACTTAATATTCAAAACTGCATTATCTATGTCTTTAATACCATTGATTGCCACTATTTCCACATTTGAATCATTCTTTTCAAGATAATTCCTCAATGTAATTCTTCCAATTCTACCAAATCCATTGATTACCACTCTAATACTCATATCTACCTCCGAGTCTTGAGACGTTTTTTGTCCCGATTAAGTTCTATGGGTACATGATAACATAAAAAAAAGTTTTTGCAATAGTTTTTTTATTTATTTAACTAAAACATCACTTTTAATTATTTATCGTCCATCCGGGACCTTTTAAGACCCTTATTGAAGATGCAAAAAAAGCTCGGAAAATACACAAAATTCTCTTGAAAATCCAAAATATTGTATTTGTTAGTCACTAGCCCCAAAGAAACAGGCAAACGATTCATTTTTTATTTAATAAGGTTCATCCACCTTCCTTGTTTAATAAATTAACCCGACAATTGATAATCCATAAGGGGACGTTATAAGTCAAACTTTTCACAAACAATTGTATTTAGAAATATCCCAAAACTCCAACAAAAAAATCTCATGGAAAACATTTTTATCTTCAAAGAGATTTTTTTTATTTTTTTATTGAATTCTGCTATTTGTATACCTTCATAAGTTGAACTTGCAGATCAGGAGAAAATATTTCAGTGTATTCCTTTATGTCATTTAGATGCTTCATGACCTCATGATCTTCTATTCCCGGCAACCCATATACAAAATGCATGACTTCAGAAGTATCCTGTCTGATACGGGTATTCAAGTCCGGTCCATATACTATGTTAGAAATAATTCCCTTCTGTTCTGCACAATAGAGATCATTTTTATTTAAGTCCTGCAACTTATTGCTTATAGTCAAGAAGTCTTCACTGCCATTTGAAATATCCATTCTCAAAGGCAAGTCCACATGTTTCATATCATGACTGGCTGTCAGCAAGAGATTCTTAAGTTCCGCCATAAACATGGTTTCAACCAAGGCAGATACATCAGGTATGGATTTATTCTTCAACACTACCGATTCAAGCTGCAAAAGGACATGGTAGCTCTTTTTGAATTTCTTGTAATAATCTACATATACCTTCATTGTTTCAATATTTTTGAAATCATTCCTGGTATAATCATTATATTTATTTCTCAGGGAATTTTCCAATTCCTTCTTCCTTGCTTCCAGTTCTTCATGCGACTGCAGGTTCCGTACATTTTTCATGACCAGCAGTCCTGCACATATTTCTGGATATGCTTTCCTACATTGGTCTGTTATTAAAAGCATTT
>CAZFYP010000091.1:0-10937 GCA_964523535.1 uncultured Clostridia bacterium | reverse complement strand
ACTTAAGAACTTTGGGTGTCCGTTTTTATTGCTATTCCATAGGTGGAGAACATGCTACCTGTGTAAACGGGAATGGAATCAACCCAGGCTTGGAAGATGTGGTGGCCGTTGGAGTAGAGTATGGTATTGATAAAAGGAAAGCTGAAAAAGTGGCCAATGAGATACAAGAAATTGTAAATAATCGGCTGGGCAGGTATCTGAATTTATAAAACTAGTATAATAGAACTAATTTGGCATATTTGGAAATAGTTCTATTATGATAGAACTATTGACTATGGTTATTGACAGTGATATAATTCTATTATAATGGAGTTATATAACTTTTTATAAATATAGTTCTATTACAATAGAACTAACCGAGGTGAAGTTGTATGAAAAGCAGGGATTTGTATGTGAATCAATTGGAAAAGTATGTTGATACGCCTATTGTCAAGATAATAACGGGAATAAGAAGATGTGGAAAGTCATATCTTCTGAAGCTCCTGACCAATCATTTGATTGATCAGGGGATAGAGGATAGTCAGATAGTTTCCATTGACTTTGAATCATTGAAGTATGAACCATACCAGGAGTACAGGTCCCTTTACGAATATGTACTTAAAAATGTGCCTAATAAAGGAAAAAAAGCATATATCCTTATAGATGAAATACAGGAAGTGGATGAATGGGAGAAAGCGATTAGATCATTTTTAGTGGATTTGGACTGCGATATATACCTTACTGGCTCAAATGCCCAATTATTGTCCGGGGAACTTGCCACCTATCTATCGGGAAGGCATGTGGAATTGGAGCTATATACATTGTCCTTCAATGAATATATTGATTTCTATGAACTGGACCCAAGCGACAGGTTTGGAATGGAAAATGCTTTCAATGAATATCTGAAATACGGCGGTTTCCCGGGATTGCATCAGATGCCTGAAGACGATGATTTGAAAGTGCAATATATCAAGGGTATCTACAATACTGTAGTTTTAAAGGATGTTATTCAGAGAAATAAAATTAGAGATGTGGAGCTTCTTGAAAGGGTTTTTGTCTACATTATGGATAATATTGGACAGGTATTTAGTGCCAAAAGAATCGCCGACTATTTAAAAAGCCAGGGACGGAAAGTTGGCATAGAATCGGTTTACAGTTATATTCATGCACTTGAGAATGCCATGATCTTGTATCCCGCCAAGAGGTATGATGTTAAAGGGAAAAGAATACTTGATAGAATGGAGAAATACTTTCTGGCAGACTTGGGAATTCGTTACAGCATGATAGGATATAGACAAGATGATATTTCACAGCTGCTGGAAAATGTAGTCTTTCTGGAATTGAAAAGAAAAGGATATACTGTTTATGTAGGTAAAGAGGGTGAACGCGAGATTGATTTCATTGCGGAAAAGCGGGGTGAAAAACTGTATGTGCAGGTTACATTCATGCTTGCATCAGAGGAGGTCATTCTACGCGAATTCACACCTTTGATGAATATCGATGACAATTACAGGAAGATTGTTGTTTCCATGGACCGCACACCAGAGTGGAACAAGGAAGGAATAGAGTGGATGAATATAATAGAATTCATCAGAAACATAAAATAAAAAAATAAAATAAACTGCTATTTCTCTTTACATTTGATTTTTTGGGTATATAATGCATGAGTACGCAAGGTACAAGGGTGAAGCAAACAGCATATAAAAGGGAAACAGGGGAAAACACCATATCAGAATTTTATTCCATACATAAAACTAACTGGACATTACCTACAAGGCACAATTTTTCCCCGTGCTCATTTTGTATTGCAAAGATAAATGAACGAATATTAAATACAGCATAATAAGGGGTTATTATGAAGAAAAGAATGAGAACGGCATATCTTATATTTGCAGATATAGTACTTCTTACAATATCAATAGTCGCATCTTTCATGTTGAGATTCGACGGACAGGTTCCGGAAGAATTCGCATTGATTCTTAGAAAACTAATAATTAGCATAATACTCATAAAGCTCATAGTCATGTACCTTTTCAAGCTCTACAACAGCCTCTGGGAATATGCATCCATAGAAGAGCTCATCGAGATAGTAGCAGGAGTAATTACTGCAAACATAGCCTTCGTGGCATACATGTTCTTCATACAGTCTCCACTGCCAAGGAGTATATACATCCTGGTTACAGTATTCGACATGATGCTTCTTGGAGGACTTAGACTCAGCTACAGGATATTCAGAAGATACAAGACCTTCGGCGGACTCTTCAGCAATGAAAAGAAAAAGAGGCTAATGATCATAGGAGGCGGAGACGCCGGCATGATGATCGTCAAGGAACTGAAGAACAGGAGCTTCGAGCAGGGAGAGCCTGTAACCATAATAGACGACGACTACAACAAGAAGGGAAAGACAATAAACGGCATAACCGTAGAAGGAAACAGACACGACATAACGGCAATAGCAAAGAACAAAAACATAGATGAAATAATCATAGCCATGCCTTCTGCGTCAAGGAAGGACATAAAGGGCATAATAGAGGAATGCAAGAAGACGGACTGCAAGCTTAAGATACTTCCAGGAGTATACGAACTCATAGACGGCAATGTCAACATCTCAAAAATCAGGGAAGTACAGATAGAAGACCTTCTTGGTAGAGAAGAGATCAAGCTTGATACCGACAATATAAATGGCTTCATCAAGAACAAGGTTGTAATGGTTACTGGTGGAGCGGGATCAATTGGTTCCGAGCTAGCAAGACAGATAGCCAAATATGGACCCAAAAAGCTCATACTCATGGATATCAATGAAAACGGCCTCTACGACATACAGCAGGAGCTGAAATGGAAATATAACAGGGGTACTGAAGACCTCGACTTCGAAGCGAAGGTTGGATCCATAAGGGATGCGGACAGGCTTAATCACATGTTCAGAAAATACAAGCCTGAAGTGGTATTCCACGCAGCAGCCCACAAGCATGTACCACTCATGGAGGACAGTCCCCACGAGGCAATAAAGAACAATATATTCGGTACACTTAACCTTGTAAGGACTGCAGATAAATACAATGTAGAAAAATTCGTTCAAATATCCACTGACAAGGCTGTAAACCCAACAAATGTAATGGGAGCCACTAAGAGGATCTGTGAGATAATAATAAGAACCTTCAACACCAAGAGTGATACAGAATTCGTTGCAGTGCGTTTTGGAAACGTACTTGGAAGCAACGGCAGCGTAATACCACTGTTTAAGAAGCAGATAGAGTAAGGTGGACCTGTGACGGTTACCCATCCTGAGATAATAAGATACTTCATGACAATACCCGAGGCATCTCAGCTTGTACTTCAGGCAGGAGCAATGGCTGAAGGTGGAGAGATCTTCGTTCTCGACATGGGAGAACCTGTGAAGATACTGAGCCTTGCAGAGGACCTCATAAAGCTTTCGGGACTCGTTCCTTATGAAGACATGGATATAGAATTTTCCGGTTTGAGACCTGGAGAAAAGCTATACGAAGAGCTTCTTTTGGATGATGAAGGAATAAAGAAGACAAGCCACAAGAAGATATATATAGGAAAGCCCTACTTTACAGATATGGGACACCTCATGAATCATCTTGACAATCTGAGAGACAATATAGAAACGAAAAACGGTAAAAACCTGAGGTCGATCCTCAAGACGCTGGTACCGGAATACAAGCCTGAGAACCAGGGTAAGAAAGGCAATATAGTGGAATTTAAGAACAACAGTAAAAACATAGCGAAACAGTAATTATGTTAGGTTTTGCAGAATCACATAAATTCATGAACGTATTTGAAAATGTTTTAAGATAAGGTTTATAAAACTGAGTATTGAACTCGATTTGCCTGGTATTGTGTTTACAATGCCAGGCTTTTATTATCCCACCTTGTCAACCGAACAAATGTTTGGTATGATAAATATACATTCTTTTGTACGAAATTTGAAGTGATATGGGAGGTTAATTATGGGGAAAAAGAAAATATCTGAATATTCCATGCCGGTAATTCTTGAGGACTATCTGAATTATATGGAAACAATAAGAGGAAAATCACCTCTAAGTGTAAGCGAGTATTTTTTTGACTTGAGAACCTTTTACAGATTCTGTGCCGTTAGATTCAGGCTTGTTGAGGGTAAGGAATATGACAAGATTAGAAACAACTGCAATAAAACAAAGGCAAGAAAGATAGCAAGCCTTAAGGGTGATGTACTGACAGTAATAGGTAAGGGTGACAAGGAACGGATGGTATACCTCAACGATGCATGTAAAAATGCATTGGACCGATATCTTGAAATTCGTCCCATACCACGTGTGAAGGATGATGCATTGTTTCTCAGCAACATTAATGTATCAGCATGGTAATGTGGACATAAGGGCTCTTCAGGAGGTCCTAGGCCATGAGAATATATCTACCACCCAGATTTACATCCATGTAAACAGTGAGAGACTTAAGAAAGTCGTAGAGAAGAACCCCTTAAGCGACTTTGAGTGTAAGATCAAAGAGGAAGCTGCCTTCCTTTCATATTGACTGGAATGGTGAAACACCAGTGCCTTTTTTTATCCTGATTTGTAAGTTGAATAAATGTTATAGAGGTTACTCACTTATGAGTTAATGAATTATACTATGGATATTCTTGTAAGAACTTTAATTGCATTAATGCATTGGTCATAAGAAATAGAAACTGCAAAGCTGTAGTTTTTACTATAATTTGTCCAACGTTTAATCATACTACTGTCTGATTCAATAACGTCAATTATATCATCTTTTAAATCGACTATGAATTCAGATGCTCTATTTTTGATAGTATTATTCAAAGCCATTTTAAGCGTTGCAAGATCCAAATCAGCAAGTAGCATTTTGTGGATGATATAAAGGTCATAAAAATCTTTCATGCGTGTATTTGCGGTTCCTCTAGTAAGTACTGTTTCAAGCTTTTCGGCGATAACCGTTTCAATATTGTAGGATTTAATATTGATTTCTTCACCCAGCAAGAAAGTTTTATAGACCAGATTTATCTCTTCGGGCGTTATCTTATCACCTGTTGAAAGATCCAAATGTAGAGATTGAGTGATTTTTTCTTTTTTGCCATTAAAATAGATTCTATATCCTTGATATTCATTTTCATCCATGATTTGTAGAATTTTCTTAAACTCGAAGGTACATCCATCATCGTATGGAGTGTTGGCAATATTAGTAAATATTCTTATAGCGGTTTCTTCATTGAGAGTATATGATTTAACGGATGTATCAATATCCATAGTGCTGCGTGTGCTGATACCAAGAAGCGCTACCATTAACATACCACCTTTGACTATGACATTGTCCTTTTCTTTAGAGTTTGAGAGGCGCATTATGAATTGATCCATAAAATACAATTGCATCAATGCTTGTGGATCGATATTTTTGTCCTTTGCGATATTTTTAATCCTAGCTTTTAGTGCTTCTGAATTCATATTAATACCTCCAGTCTATTTTGAACTTTATCGATGATACCCATTTTTTGGGCGTATAACATGAGTATAGATAATTTTTTTTTGTTTTCATTACAGTATTTGCGGATAGCTTTGTTTGCTATTTCTATATCGATAGATTGATAATGTCGAATAATATCGCATATGGTCCTTTCAAGATTATAGATTGTAATAGTATTTCCATATATAGAAGTCGTTTTGGTCGTTCCATAAAAAATAAATTTAGGATTGCAGTATCTTATTTTCACCATATTATCTTTAAGTCGGCTAGTTCCAAAGTGTTGGGGAATGGTTATTGATATATTTTCTGGAACCCGTTCGGAATAACCTAGGTGGTATAATGCACTCTCATGAGAAATGATACACTGGCTGTACTTAAGCTGTAAAATGTGTTCTGTATCAATCTCTGTTTCCCCAGTAGTATAAAGACCTTGCTTGATTCTATTGATTACGTTATCGTGAATAAGTTGACGAATCAATGTATCAGATATACCGATTTTGAGGAGTTCTTGTCGTGAGTATATAGTTTTTTCGTTGTTTAGGAGCTTGATTGCTTCGTTTTTTTTCATTTCTTCACCTAATTCGTGCGTGATTTTATATATTTTAAGCACTATTTATTATAACATACCTTTCTTGAAAATAAAAGTGTGCGTAATTTTTATTAAAATAAGCACGTTTTACTGTAACGAATTTAGTATTGCCTAATGCTACAAATTCGAAGATGACAGATAAATAAATCCATTATAATGGATTTTATAGCATAAAATTAGAAATAGTTCTATTATGATTGAACTGTTGTTGGATACTGTGAGACGCGATATAATTCTATTATAATGGAATTACATTATATGAATTCAGATTAATTCTATTATAATAGAATTGAAAGAGGTGAAATGTGATGAAAAACAAATAATAAATATTGATTTTGAATCTTAGAAATATGAACCATACAGAGATTATAAATCCTTGTATGATTATGTGTTGAACAATATATATGATAAATCCCAAAAAGTGTATATTCTAATAGATGAGATTCAGGAAGTAGAGGAGTGAGAGAAAGCAGTCAGGTCATTTTTGGTTGATTTTGATTGTGATATATATCTGACTGGGTCAAATGCCAGACTCCTGTCAGGTGAACTGGCAACATATCTATCTGGACGCTATGTCGAAATGGAACTGTATCCACTGTCCTTTAATGAGTATATCGACAACTATCGAAAGATTGTCGCGTCATCCAGGTCAGGCTTCATGTGACCAGTACGGTTCTGGATTTTAATATTCAGACTTTCGTAAGTGGAGAAGAATCCCTTGAGCGATTTTGAATGTAAGGTTAAAGAGGAAAGTGCCTACTTTTACTATTTCAATAAACAAGCTAATATATTAGCTAATAATTGACTATTAAGACAATTTGGTATAATATATTAACTATGAATAATATATTTTTAAATCAAAAAACCCCTGAAGAAATCAATAAGGAAATAGCCAATCGCTTACGCCAATTGAGAAAAATAAAAAAACTGTCACAAGAAAAACTCTCTATAAAATCCGGAGTGAGTCTAGGCTCTCTTAAGAGATTTGAAACTAAAGGAGATATTTCGCTTAAGTCATTGACCAAAATAGCCATAGCCCTTGAGGTTGAAGAAGAATTGATTGAGATTTTTTCCAAACGCCCCATTGAATCCATTGAGGAGATCATAAATGGACACAAATAAAGTTCTTATTGTTAAATACCATGGACAAAAAGTAGGTAAACTTGCATTATATGAAAATAGGTATGTTGCTTTTGAATATGATACTGACTGGCTGGCAAAGGGTTTTTCAATAAGCCCCTATTCCCTTCCTCTCGAAAGGAAAGTATTTATGCCCAGGATTGATCCTTTTGACGGCGTATTTGGTGTATTTGCGGACAGCTTGCCTGATGGTTGGGGAAGACTCCTGGTCGACAGATTGTTCCTGAAAAAAGGAATCAATCCCAATGAAGTGGCAAGCTTGGATCGTTTGGCAGTAGTTGGTTTTTCTGGTATGGGAGCATTGACCTATGAGCCTGAGATGGATATGGAAGTTCATGAGAACTATGATATGGATCTGGATGAACTGGCAGCAGAATGTGAAAAAGTAATGTCATCTCATGAGGCTGTACATCTTGATGACCTTTTCAGACTAGGTGGTTCATCAGGTGGAGCCAGACCTAAGATTCTGACAAAGGTTGATGGGGAGGACTGGATAGTCAAGTTTCCATCATCCTATGACAGTAAGGATATAGGCCAAATGGAATATGAGTATTCTCTGTGTGCAAAGGACTGTGGAATTAAAATGACTGAAACAAAACTGTTCCCGTCGGAAATATGTCCGGGTTATTTCGGGACCAAGCGTTTTGACAGGATTAAAAAAGATGAAGGGAAAGTGGAGAGTATTCACATGCTTTCGGTCAGTGGAATGCTTGAAACATCCCATAGGATTCCAAATCTGGATTACAATATCTTGATGCGTCTGACTTTGGATCTGACCAATGATTTTTCCCAAGTCATGAGACTATACAGGCTCATGTGTTTTAATGTTTTTGCCCATAACAGGGACGACCATTCAAAGAATTTTTCATTTCTTTATGATGAAGAAAAGGAGATATGGACCCTGGCACCTGCATATGATCTGACTTATAGCTATTGCATAGGTGGAGAACATGCAACCTGTGTAAACGGGAAGGGAGTCAACCCAGGATTGGAAGACGTAGTAGCCGTCGGAGTAGAGTATGGTATTGATAAAAGGAAAGCTGAAAAAGTGGCCAATGAAATACAAGAAATTGTAAATAATCGGCTGGGCAGATATCTGGATTTGTAAAACTTATATAATAGAACTATTGAACCTTGTACTCTTGAAGACCTTTCGAGGTCTCTTTTTTTACGCCCACTTGCGAATCGAACAAATGTTTGGTAAAATAAATATATATTCTTATTTGCGGAGGTGCATTGTGGGAAAGAAAAGCATAAACGAGTATTCAATACCGGTCATGTTGGAGGATTATTTGAATTATATGGAGACCATAAGAGGAAAATCTCCCCTTAGTGTCAGTGAGTATTTCTTTGATCTAAGGACCTTTTACAGATTTTGTGCTGTAAGATTAAAACTGGTGGAAGGAAAAGAATATATTAAGGTGGATATTGGGACCTTATCTGAGGACTTTCTAAAAAACATTAAGTTGCAGGATCTTCATGCATATATAACATATATAGGAAAGGTAAGGAAAAATTGTAATAAGACGAAGGCAAGGAAGGTTGCAAGCCTGAGGGCATACTTCAAGTATCTTTGTAATGTGGTGGACTATATTGATTCCAATCCTGCAGACAGGTTGGAGCTTCCTAAGATAGAATCCAGACAGCCTGTATATATGTCCCTGGAAGATGCCAGGAAACTTCTGGAAAGTATAGAAGGGAGATTCAAGGAAAGGGACTATGCAATCATTGCAGTTTTTTTGAATTGCGGACTTAGACTTTCGGAACTGGTGGGGATAAATATGAAAAATATAAGAGGCGATATCCTTACTGTCATAGGAAAGGGAGATAAGGAGAGGACTGTTTATCTTAATAATGCCTGCAAAAGGGCCATAGGTGACTATATCTCCAATCGTCCTCAACCAGTTGAGCCTAATGATGATGCCCTATTTTTGAGTGCAAGAAGGAAAAGGATAGCTGCCAAGTCTGTCCAGGACCTGGTCGAGAAGCACCTCAGGAAAGCCGGTCTTTCAGGCATGCACTATTCACCCCATAAGTTGAGACATACGGCGGCGACTTTAATGTATCAGTATGGAAATGTGGACATAAGGGCCCTGCAGGATATTCTTGGCCATGAGAACATATCCACTACACAGATCTATACCCATATAAATGATGAAAGGCTCAAAGATGCAGTTGACAGAAACCCTCTGAATAACCTTGATAGCATAGCAACCTTAAAGAAAGCTTAAAAAAGATTAAATAAATAATAATTTCCCTTTACATTTCATTTTTGTAGGTATATAATGCAAGGGTATTGGAAATAGGGGTTTAGCAACAAAAGCATTTAAAAGGGGAAAGGGGCAAAAAATCACTTCTAGGATTTTTCCCATTTTTTGACTTAACTTATTTATGACATAATCGCACAATTTTTCCCGGTGCTTATTTTTTAGTGCAAAAGTTGCCATGCCATGACTCTACAATTGCATGGAGCTTTAAGATTCGCAAAAGGGGTAATAATCATGAAAAGAAAACTGAGAACTGTATATCTCATAGCTGCAGATATAGTGCTACTTACTATATCCATTCTGGCTTCATTCTTGTTGAGATTCGACGGGACTGTTCCTGAAGAATTTGCTCTTGTTTTACAGAAATATATAATAAGCATAATACTCATAAAGCTGGTAGTCCTTTACTTTTTCAAACTCTACAAGAGCCTTTGGGAATATGCATCCATTGAAGAAATGATGGAGATAGTTGCAGGAGTTGTTTTTGCAAACATAGTCTTTGTGGCATTTATGTTTTTCCTTCAGGCCAAATTGCCTAGAAGCGTATACATATTGACAACCGTATTTGATGTAATGCTCCTTGGCGGACTAAGAATGAGCTACAGGGTATTCAGAAGGTACAAGCTTTTTGGTGGAAACTTTAGTAATATGTTCTCCACTGACAAGAGAAAGAGGATAATGGTCATAGGTGGCGGAGATGCCGGTATAATGACTGTAAGAGAGCTTAAAAACAGAAACTTCCAGGAGGGAGAGCCTGTAGTAATAATAGATGATGACCCTGATAAAAGGGGTAAGAATATAAACGGCATAACTGTCGAAGGTAACAGAAGCACTATAGTAGCAACGGCAAATGACAAAAATATTGACGAAATCATCATAGCCATGCCTTCTGCATCAAGGAAGGAAATCAAGGGAATAATTGAAGAATGCAAAAAGACCGATTGCAAGCTCAAGATACTTCCCGGTGTATATGAACTGATAGATGGAAATGTAAACATATCAAAGATAAGGGAAGTACAGATAGAGGACCTTCTTGGAAGGGAAGAAATACATCTGGACACCGACAATATAAACGACTTTCTGACTGGAAAGACTGTTATGGTAACAGGAGGAGCAGGATCCATTGGATCAGAGCTTGCCAGGCAGATAGCCAGATTCCATCCGGAAAAACTCATACTCCTTGATATTAATGAAAACGGACTCTATGCCATACAGCAGGAGCTCAAATGGACATATAATAAGGAAGAAACAACACTTGACTTTGAAGCAAAGATGGGTTCAATTAGGGATGCGGACAGGCTGAATCACCTTTTTAGGAAGTATAAGCCTGAAGTTGTATTCCATGCTGCAGCACACAAGCATGTGCCTCTAATGGAGGACAGTCCCCATGAGGCAATAAAGAACAATGTATTCGGTACACTTAATCTAGTAAGGACTGCAGACAAGTACAAGGTAGAGAAGTTCGTCCAGATATCCACTGA
>CAZFYP010000090.1:0-10988 GCA_964523535.1 uncultured Clostridia bacterium | reverse complement strand
TAAAGGCTTTTGTAGAAGAAATGGGCCTAGATATAAGTTCCTGGGACTTAACCTTCAAGAAGGGTAAAATATTCAAGGAGACAGGAATTATAACCAAGGGCATGGATGTATTTTACAATGGACTGGAGGTTGGATTTGAAAAAAATGGTAGATTCATACCATCACAGGCATTGGCGTCATTTTTAGATAAAGATGATGTTGATAAAAATGTAGATATAAGTATTGTAGGCCCCGAGGCACTTAAGTATTTGAAAGGTGAGACCCTACATGCAGATGGAGACAAGGGATGGAATCTTGTTTCCATAGACGGATTTCCTGCAGGATGGGGTAAGTTGTCTCAGGGAATATTGAAAAACCACTATCTTAAAGAGTGGAGGATGATGTGATGGCTGTAATGAGGATTGACAAGCTTCTTTCAAATATGGGTTTTGGCAGCAGGCGTGAAATAAAAACCATTGTTAAATCAGGGTATGTTAAAATAGATGACATAATCACTAAGGACCCTTCTGCAAAGGTTAATACTGATAAGAGTGAAATCTTTGTAAAAGGTGAAAAAGTAAGCTATAAGAAATATACTTACATCATGATGAACAAGCCTGCGGGAATAGTTTCATCTACAGACAGTCATGACGTGAATGTGATTGATATATTAGATGGCAAACTGAAAAATATCAATCTTTTTCCTGCTGGAAGGTTGGATAAGGATACTGAAGGTTTTGTACTCTTGACAAATGATGGTAAAATGGCCCATAATATCTTGTCTCCAAAAAAACATGTAGAAAAGGAATATTACGTGGAATTGGATGGTGAACTTTCTGAAAATGGTAGAATCTCAATAGAAAATGGAATTGTTCTTGAAGATGGAAGTCGATGCTTGGATTGCAGAATAGAAATGATATCAAACGGAAATGAATTATGTAAACTGAAAATTTTTATTAGAGAAGGAAAGTACCATCAAATCAAGAGGATGTTCAAAATGACAGGTTTGAATGTAACTTTCCTGAAAAGACTTTCAATGGGAGACATTAAACTGGACGACGGTCTTGACAAGGGTCAGTACAGGGAACTGTTGCCTGATGAATTGGCCAGGTTGCCGGTCAGTGAAGATTAATTGGAAGTTGATGTAATTATTTATAAATATTTGGAAAGGTGTTAATTTGAAATATAATACGGAACAAGATACAAAAATAGAGAGATTTTATGAAAACAGGGATTCTTTGATTATACGGTTGAGAAATGGTGAAATAACAAAGAGGGAATATATTCTTTTGAGTCATGAATTTATAATGAGTTCAAAATCTGCCCCCTATGAGACCATAGACTGTGTTGAAAAGGGTATGTACAACTATCAGTATTACAATACAATGGCTAAATACTATAAAACTTTGGCATTGGATGAACGAGGCAAGGAAAGGCATAACAACTTCCATAAAACATATTTGAAGGAATGCAATTATTATTATGATGAAAAGGACAAGACCACATTCAGGCTCTTGAGGCATATGAACTATGAAAATATTGAATCATATTTTATAGAGATGGAATCCGAAAAATTGAAAAACGTCCTTTATGAAGTTGTATTGAAGGGATATAAATTTGCGGTTTTGCACTCCAAGAGTATATGGATATTGAATGCTCTGAAGAAGCAGAATGTTTTTTCAGATGATATTAGAAAATCTGTAATAGACTACTATGTAAATGACCTGTATTAGGATAAAATAGAGTTTATAAAATAAAAATTTATAAAAACAAAACCTATGACGCCGTCATAGGTTTTTATTTGGAATATTTAATTCATTCTCGCTATTTCTTTTATGATTTCATCAAGCACCATATCTGAAGTAATTTCAAATTCTCCGGACTTCAGTTTGGTATCCATGCCGAGTGAAACTGATCTCTGTATGAATTCGTCTGTATCCGATATCAGGTTTTTGTTGTAGAGTATTTCGGCAATGGCCTGTGCTGAACTTCCAGAAGGTATGGTAACCATTATGGTCCTTGTTTCACCACTTGGATTGTTGTCTTCCGAAGTATTGTTAGGAGAATCATTGTCCTGATCAGAAGGTTCTTCATTATCAGGAGTGTCTGCCGGTGATTCGTCGGGTATGTTATTTTCTACAGGTATTTGATCTCCATCCTGAATAAGGTCTTTTGAAATGTCAAAACTAAACAAAATATTTAATCTCCAGATGAGAATAATGCCTATGACTGCAACAATCATCAAAATAATTGCATAGTCAGTTGATTCATAAAAAAAGTCTTTTATTGCGTTTACTAGTTTTTTCAAAAAGATATCACTCCATTCACTAATGTCATAATAAATATATCATAATATTTAGACGTATTCAATATATATAATGTTTCATTTCTTCCATAATTATATTATAATATTGAAAGTAAGACATGAAAGGAAAAATATGATAACAATTCAGATAGACAGAAATGAAGAGAAACAGAGGATTGACAGATTTTTAAAAAAATATCTAAATAAGGCTCCGAATACTTTCATTTACAAGATACTTAGAAAAAAATATATCAAAGTAAATGGGAAAAGGGTGAGGGAAGAGTATTTTCTTAAAGCTGGGGATATTGTTGAAATTTATTTGGCTGATGATACGGTTGAAAAATTCAGGACATCAAAATCATATGTAGAAAATGAAGGGAAACTTGACGTTGTCTATGAAGATTCAAACATTATACTGGTAAACAAACCAGCTGGAATAGATGTTCAACCTTTGGGAGATGGAAGGATTTCACTGGTTGATAAATTGCTGGCCTACATGAGTGGGGAAGAAGACTCTGCAACCTTCAGACCTTCATTTTGTAACAGGTTGGATAGAAATACGACGGGTTTGATAATTGCTGCAAAGAACTACAACTCATTGAAGGAAATGAATGAAAACATTAGAAACAGGAATTTAAGCAAGTATTACCACTCCATTGTCAAAGGAGAAATTCTTAAGGAAATTGAAATAGGTGGTTATTTAAAAAAGAATGCTGAAAGCAACAAGGTGAATATTATAGCCGAAGAAAAAGATGGTTACAAGGAAATAAGCACAAGGATAAGACCATTGCTTCATAAAAAAGCTTTTACTGAAATAGAAGTTGAACTTATAACAGGAAGAACTCATCAGATACGAGCCCACTTGAATAGTATTGGGCACCCTTTGGCGGGAGATGTAAAATACGGAGGCAGGATGAAGGGAATCAAAAGATACCTTCTTCACTCAAGAAGACTTAAATTCAAGGGATTTACAGGAAAGCTTGAATATTTGAACGGAAAGACATTTGAAGCACCATACCCAAAAGAGTATAGCAGGCTGAAAAAAGAACTTATGGATTAAATGGGGACAGGAGCAGATATAAATCTGCTCCCTAGGGTGAATAAAGGTTAACCTTATTAGGTTAAACGAAAACAATCACAAAATGTTCCCAAAAAATAAATTAACAGGTGGAAAATATGAGCGATATTCAAATTTATAACGACAAGGCACTGAGACGATACATAAATACACTGGTTCTTGTATACCTTGAAGCATGCAATAAGACATTCCCTGACAACGAGGTTGTTATTGAGCATTCAATAAACAAGGGATTTTATACGGAGTTGATTATTAACAGGGAACTGCTGGAAGAAGACGTAGAAAAAATCAAGAAGGAAATGAATAGAATTATTGCATACAACTTGGAAATAAAGAAAGAACTTCTAAAAAAAGATGATGCAATAAAGATTTTCAAGAAACAGAATATGATGGACAAGGTTTTACTTTTTGAAAATCTTGGCATTAAAAATATCAAGGTATGTAAAGTAAACAACACTTATTATAATATTATGGGAGAAACCTACAAGAGTACCGGAAAGCTTGAAAGTTATGACTTGAAGATTTCAACTCCCGGACTTGTCCTGATATTCCCTAGAAAGGAAAACAACTATTCCATTCCTGAATACAACCATCAGGAAAAGTTGTTCAATATATTCATCGAGTCTGAAATATGGGCAAAAGTGTTGAAAGTAAGCAATGCAGGAGAACTAAACAGATCAATAATGAATGGTTAAATAAACGAGAAAATAAGGGTGACTGAAGCGCTTCATGAAAAGAAGATTGCTTATATTGCAGACAGCATCTGTGAAAGTGATGCCAGGGTGATATTGATTGCAGGACCTTCTTCTTCTGGAAAAACAACCTTTGCAAACAGGCTTGGAATTCAGTTGAAGGTTAACGGAAAGGATTATATCACCATTTCCCTTGATGACTATTTTGTTGAAAGGGAAAATACTCCAAAAGACAGCGATGGAGAGTATAACTTTGATACAATCGAAGCTTTGGATCTGGAATTGTTCAACAGTGATTTGAAAAAACTATTGGCTGGCGAGGAGATTATCATGCCTAAATTCAACTTTTTTACAGGCAAGAGAGAAAACCGGGAAAAACCAATATCCGTAGACTCGGGACAATATGTAGTCATTGAGGGCATACACGGACTCAACGACAAATTGACTGCTTCAATAGAGCAAAATCTAAAATACAGAATATATATAAGCGCTTTGACACAGTTAAATATCGACGATCACAACAGGGTGTCAACTACTGACTTAAGACTTATAAGAAGGATAATAAGGGATATGAAGTACAGGGGGCACAACGGAGAAAGGACACTGGAACTTTGGGATAATGTAGTGAAGGGAGAAAACAACTATATTTTCCCATACCAGGAAAATGCCGATGTAATGTTTAATTCATCACTGATCTATGAACTGACTGTTCTAAAAAAATATGCAATACCAATAATCGAAGAAATAAGAGATGAATGCAACTACTGCTACGAAAAGAAACGACTGCTGGAATTCTTAAGCTATTTTAAAGAAATTGAAGACGACAGTGTAATACCAAACACCTCCATCATCAAAGAATTCATCGGAGGCAGTTGCTTCCGATAGCCAAAGGCAGCTCTGTTCATTTGCCCCTTTTGGGGCTATATGTGAAAAAATAATATAATAATAGTGACGACTATTACTAAAAATAAAAAACAGCGAAAGAGAGGTCTCGACTTCGAGGCTCGATAATCAACCTTGTAAAAATAAGATTATCGTTCCGAGGGAGTAGGGAACTGTTGCTGTTTTTTATTTGTACTCTGTTAATTGCAAAAAAAGAGAAGGACTAAAACTCCAGTCCTTCTCTTTTTACTGCTACTGAAAGTGCAAGTCCTATACTTATCATATTAATCAACATAAATGTTCCTCCATAACTGATGAAAGGAAGGGGTATTCCTGTAACAGGCGTAAGACCTATGGTCATCCCTATATTTTCAAATATATGGAAAAACATCATAGCAGTTATACCGACTACAATCAATGAGCCGAACATGTCTAGTGCATTCTTGGCTATTTTAACAAGCCGATACATCAGGAAGGCATAGAGACATATAAGGAAAAGCCCTCCCAGAAAACCCAATTCTTCACCAATGACGGCAAAAATGAAATCTGTCTGCTTTGCAGGAAGGAAGCCGTATTGGTTTTGCACTCCCTGGAAAAGACCCCTTCCAGATACAAGACCGGAGCCTATAGCAATTTTTGACTGTATAACCTGATAACCTGCATTTTGAGGATCCAGACTTGGATCAAGGAATACTTGAATCCTGTTTATCTGATAGTCGTCAAGAGTCATGGCAAGTATTGGAACCATTATTATTCCTATTGCTATAAAAATAAGAAAGTATTTCATATCCAATCCTGAAATAAAAAGCATAACCATTATGAAAAAGATAAATACCATTGAGGTTCCGAAATCAGGTTGTTTCATAATCAATACTATTGGAAATCCTGCAAAAGCAAGTATCTTGATGAGTGTAAGGGGATTGTTTATATCAGCCTTGTTTTTGTCTATGAATTTGGCCAGTGAAATTATGAGACCGAATTTTACTACTTCCGAAGGTTGGAATGTGATGGGACCAATTTCAATCCAGCTTCTGGCACCCCATTGGCTTTCGCCAAATCCAAAGAGTAGTACTGCCACAAGCATTAAATTGCATATTACATAGATTGGTATATAAAAATTCCCATAGATTTCATAGTCTATGAATATTAAAAAGACCATTATGATTATTCCCATAAAAAGGGATATCAACTGTCTGTTAACATATCTGGAAGACCCTTCTGCAAGACTCATTGTAGCGCTACGTACTATAACAACGCCAAAGACCGATAGGACTAGTACAATGGCTACCAACGTGAAATCAAACCGTTTCCAGAATTTTTTATCTATTTTTGACATGATTACCTCGATTATATATTATATTTTTTGTAGTTTATATGTTAGAATCAATAAAACAAAGCAGCAATAAAAGCTAGAACTAAATTATGAAATGGTGATGCAATGGTAAAAAGAAAGGTCCTCGTAGGACTCAGCGGTGGTGTTGACAGTGCTTTGACCGCATATATCTTGAAAAAAAGTGGTTATGAAGTAAAAGGTATACATTTATTACTTCATGATAATTATGAAGCAGAAAAGGAAAAAAATCAAGCTATAATAAATGCAGAAAAAATAGGAATTGAATTGGAATTATTGGATTTAAGGGAACTATTCATGAGCAAGGTGATAGCTCCATTTGTAGGGCTCTATCTTGACGGTAAAACACCAAATCCATGCATCTACTGCAATTACTATGTTAAATATGGTGCTCTTCTTGATCTTGTGAAGAAAATGGATTATGATTATCTTTCACTTGGACATTATGCCGAAATTGTTTATGATGAAGAAATCAAACAGCATATGCTTAAAAAAAGCAAAAATTCAAGGAAGGACCAGTCCTATTTACTGCATGGTATAAGAAAAGAGGACCTTGGCAAAATACTCCTTCCCATGTCTGCATATTATAACAAAATTGAAGTAAAAAAGGACATTGAAGCAATCATACCGGAACTTTGCAAGAAAAAAGAAAGCAAAAATATATGCTTCATAGGGAACCGAAATTATCAGGCATTCATATATAAAAAAACAGGAATGAAGGCAAAACGGGGGTTCATTAAAGATGAAAAAGGGAATGTCCTGGGTAAACATAAGGGAATTATTAATTATACCCTGGGTCAAAAAAGAGGAATAAAAGAACATATACATATGGATTATGTAGTTGTAGGAATTGACAGCATAAGGAATGAAATTATCATCGGTCCTGAGGAAAAACTGTATACTAGTGAAATTGTAGTTAGGGATTTCAACTTTATTGCAGAAACATATATCGATTCTGATAAATTGAAGGTAAGAACAAGTCAGTGGGGTCATGAGATTGATTGCAAGATTGAAATGATTGCTAACAATAGAGTGTACGTCAAAACATTTGCGGGAATACGAGCTCCAGTTGAAGGTCAGGCGGCAGTGATTTATATGGAAGATATTGTAGTAGGTGGTGGAATAATAGATTGTGTATGGAGAAGTTGAGGCCAATAATAATTGATACTGCAAATATTGAATAGCTTTAAATGATTATTTATGGTATTATTAAGTCTGAAAAAATTAAAAATGGAAACAGTTGATTTAATGATAGATATTGGAACATATCTATTAAATGACAGTCTTAAGCATTTTTTTTTATCTTGAAATGCCATACGATGAAAAAGCTCATGCAAGAGAAATCAAAATGATAAAAGAATTACTTAATGAAGAGGTAGAATAATTGGATATAAACAAATTGGAAGATATTTTATTAAAAGTGGAAAAGCCGGCAAGGTATACTGGAGGCGAACTGAATTCAGTTGTTAAAAACCTTGAAGGTGTAAACATTAGATATGCCTTTGCATTTCCTGATGTTTATGAAGTGGGAATGTCCCATCTTGGAATGCATATACTGTACAATCTCCTCAATAAAATTAATGATGTATGGTGTGAAAGGGTTTTTGCTCCCTGGACTGATCTTGAAGGACAATTGAGGGAAAATAATATAGAACTCTTTGCGCTTGAAAGCATGGATTCATTGAAGGATTTCGATATACTGGGATTCACACTACAGTACGAGATGAGCTATACAAACATACTGAATATGTTGGATATGGCAAATATTCCTATTGAATCTGCAAAAAGAGATAATTCATTTCCACTAGTAATAGCAGGTGGTCCTTGTGCCTTCAACCCGGAACCTTTACATGAATTTGTAGATATGTTCTTTCTTGGAGAAAGCGAAGAACTACTTGTAGAGGTTATGGATCTTTACAGGGAACACAAGAAGAATGGATATGACAAGAATGAATTTTTAAAGGAAGCATGTTTGTTTGAAGGAATATATGTTCCTGAATTTTATGATGTTGAATACAATGAAGACGGTACAATAAGTAAAAGAAAAAAACTGTATGACAAGGCCCCCGATATTGTTAAAAAAAGAATAATCAAGGACTTGGACAAGTCATTCTTCCCTGAGAAGATTGTAGTACCATTTATAGAAACGGTACATGACAGGATAATGCTTGAGATCTTTAGAGGTTGTACAAGAGGCTGCAGGTTTTGTCAGGCCGGTATGATCTATCGCCCAATAAGGGAGAAATCAGTAGAAACATTATTGAAGCAGGCAGATCTGTTAATTGAATCTACAGGCCACGAGGAAATTTCTTTGTCGTCATTAAGTACGGGAGACTATTCAAAACTTATTGAACTGGCTACGGGACTGCTGGATAAATACGAAGACAGGCGTATAGGCCTATCCTTGCCTTCCTTGAGACTGGATTCCATTAGCTTTGATTTAATGGAGAGAGTTCAAAAGGTTAGAAAGTCGGGACTGACTTTTGCTCCGGAAGCAGGAAGCCAGAGAATGAGGGATATAATAAACAAGAATATAACGGAAGACGATATACTTGGAACAGTAAAGACTGCATTTGATCTTGGATGGTCCACAGTGAAACTCTACTTTATGGTAGGTTTGCCTGGAGAGACAATAGAAGATATTTATGGTATCAAGGACCTTGCATATGATGTCAAGAATGAATTTTTCAACAGGGAAAGGGAAAATATCAGAGGTAATTTAAGAGTGAATGTCAGTGCAGCCTGCTTTGTTCCTAAGCCTTTTACACCATTCCAGTGGGAAGCACAGAATACTGTTGATGAATTTTTTGACAAGACAGGTTTGTTGAAAAAGGCAATCAAAGATAAAAAGGTTTCATACAGTTATCATGACCCTAAACTAAGCTCTATTGAAGGAGTTTTCGCCCTTGGAGACAGAAGGATTGCAAAAGTCTTGAAAACAGCATGGAAAAAAGGATGCATCTTTGATGGATGGGGAGATAAGTTCAATTATGATGTATGGATTGAGGCTTTCATTGAATCGGGAGTAGATCCTGAATTCTACAATCAGAGACAAAAGAATTTTGAAGAGATACTCCCATGGGACTTCATTGACTGCGGAGTTACAAAGGAATATTTAATCAAGGAAAAGAAAAAATCTCTTGAAGGAACAACCACAGAAGATTGCAGACTGAACTGTACGGGATGTGGCGTAAATATGAATTTAGTTGGAGGACCTTGCTTTGAAGATAGTATTTAAGTTTACAAAACTGGGAAGATTGAAATTCATATCCCATCTCGATACAATGAGGGTTTTACAAAGATCCTTGAGAAGAACAAAGATACCTGTAAAGCATTCAGAAGGATATAACCCTCATCCTAAGCTTAGTATAGCGTTTCCACTGTCCCTTGGTATAGAAAGTACTGGGGAATATGGAGAGGTGGAACTCATAGGGGATATTTCAACGGCTGAATTTGTAAAAAAAATGAATAATAATCTTCCGGAAGGAATGAATATTACTGAAGCTGATGAATACAAGAATAAAAAAGCCGTTTCAGCTCTTATATCATCCCAGATTTATAATTTTTCACTTGTTTTTGAAAGAGAAGATGATTTTGAAGAGGCTCTTAAGTCTTTGAATACAATCCTAGACGATGATTATATAATTGAAAGAGTAAGAAAAAAGAAAAATAAAATCAAAAGAAGGACAATAAATATAGTGGAATATATTTCTGAAGTCAAGATGAGAAATATAGACGGCCTGGAAATGTCTTTTGACATGACTATTGATATCAATGAAAGTGGAAGTTTGAAGGTTGAAGAGATGAAGGAATTCATTGTTTCTGTCCTAAAAGGTGTAGATAGAATCAAAGTCAAAAGAATTAATTTAAATTTTGTTGACAAAGTAATGTAAATTAGGTATAATTCTATTTTGTAAGCCGCTCTGAACAGGTTTTAAAACGAAAGTACCTGCAATGGCGAGACTGGGTTGAGGAGGTGCAATAATGTACGCAATTATTGAAACAGGCGGAAAACAGTACAAAGTACAAGAAGGCGATGTAATCAGAGTTGAAAAACTTGATCTTGCAGAAGGCGATGCTGTTAAGTTTGACAAAGTGTTGTTTGTATCCAAGGATGGAGAAATAAACACTGGAAAGCCGTATCTTGAAGGAACAGCTGTTGATGCTGTTGTTGAAGGACATGGAAAGGCTAAGAAGATCATTGTTTTCAAATATAAGCCTAAGAAAGATTATAGAAAGAAGCAAGGACACAGACAGCCGTATACACAGGTTAAAATCGAGAAAATCGTTGGTTAATCAGTGATTGAAGTATTAATTTATAGAAGCGTTGATTCATATAAAGGCTTTGTAGTTGAAGGACATGCCGGTTATGATGAAGAAGGATATGATATTGTATGTGCGGCGGTTTCAATACTGTCTTATACGGTTTTGAATTCTTTGGAAGAAGTAGCAGGTATCAATAGGGATGCTATTGAATGGTCAGTAGATGAAGATACTGGATTTATGGAAATACTGCTTCAGAAGATTTGCCTTGAATCAAATGTTTTGTTTAAAGCATTCGAAACAGGCATCAAACTATTATTAGAAAATTATAGTCAGAATATAAGCCTTGATTATAAGGAGGTGTAGTCATGATATTAAAGTTGAATCTACAATTATTTGCACATAAGAAAGGTGTAGGTAGTTCTAAAAACGGTAGAG
>CAZFYP010000089.1:1541-11072 GCA_964523535.1 uncultured Clostridia bacterium | reverse complement strand
AGATTAT
The DNA here is from genome assembly GCA_964523535.1 of uncultured Clostridia bacterium. Classification (GTDB taxonomy): domain Bacteria; phylum Bacillota; class Clostridia; order Tissierellales; family Dethiosulfatibacteraceae; genus Dethiosulfatibacter. Next base: position 11,065 of record CAZFYP010000089.1, on the reverse strand, counting down.
TATGACTATACTGTTTACCCTCTTGAAGGTCTGTGGGATATAAGTGATTCGGCCAAGGAAAACTATGACGGTAGCCTTGACAAGGATGAACTTGTATATGACCTCATGATAAGGCAGCCCGACTTTGTGGATGAGGCTTTTGCCGAGGAAATCATGGTCAAGGTCAAGAAAAAGAAGAAGCTGGATTTGATTGACAGTGCGAGATTTCTTGAATTACAAGAAGGGAAATGCCTTCAGATGCTTCATCTTGGAAGCTATGACGACGAACCGGAAAGCTTTAGGATCATGGAGGACTTCTGTGTGGAAAACAATCTTGTAAGAAAATCAAAGGTACACAGGGAGATATATCTTTCAGATCCAAGGAAGGTGGCGCCTGAAAAGCTAAAGACTGTGCTGAGGTTTAAGGTTTAATAATATAGAGAATAATCCAAGTTGGCTGAACGAGGGTATTGCCACCTAGTATGGCAGTGTTGATGGAAGTTTTTTTACAAAAGATGATATTTTGCTTAAGGATAAAGTGAAAAAAAGTTTTTACTAATATTTGATCAAAGAGAGTGGATGAAATGAAAAAATATCTTAGTTCAATAGTTTTATTAGGTGTGTTTCAGGCGACAGTAATTTATTATGGAGTCGCCAAGATATTTGGATTATTCATATTTGGAAGAGGTTGGTGAGAATATGGCCAAGAATGTAATTTTTTATTTCAGTGGAACCGGAAATTCACTGGTGGTGGCAAAACAACTTGAAAAAATGTTGGAGGATACCCTTGTAGTATCCATAATCAGCAGCAATCCTACTAAAATCATATCTGAAGATACAGAGCGGATCGGATTAGTCTATCCGGTTTATATGAATGCGTTGCCTAAACCGGTGGCTGAGTTCATAAGAAATTACAAGGCTTTTTCAGCTTGTTATGTTTTTGCAGTTGCAACCCATGGAGGTGTTCCAGGAATTGCCGGACTAAATCTTTATAGTTCTGTCCTTGAGGCAGGGATTCATCTTGATTCCTATTTTGAAGTTAAAATGATAAATAATACTCCAAAGGGAGTTGCTCCAAAACCGTTAATGCGATTGAATTGGGAAAATGAAATAACTGAAGATAAGGTACAGCATATGGTTATGACTTCCAGAAAAGATGTAGATGAGATTTACAGGCATGTACAGGATAAAAAGAAGTATTTTGAAACGGATGGGACCAAGTTAGGCAACAAAATTAAACTTGCCTTGATGAAGCCTCTGTGGAAAATTTCGGCGAAGAATCCTCCAAAACTTAACTTCATTCTGGACGATACATGCATAGGGTGTAAGCTCTGTGAACAGGTATGTACGACTAACAGGATAAGGATTATGGACGACAAGCCTGTTTGGACCAATGATGACTGCAACTACTGCTATGCCTGTTTCAATTTTTGTCCCAAGCAGGCAATAGGTGTCAAGCACTATACAAAGAAACTGGGCAGATATCATCATCCGGATATTTGCATCGAAGACATTATTGGTCAGAAGTAGAAGCTTTGATTTTCCCGAGGAAGAAAATTTACAATTTTATGTATCCTAAATTACAAATTTTATATATTCCTGTGTGTTATATTATGACGTGGAAATAGATTTGAAACACCTTGGGAGTCTGTCGTGATAATATCAAAACTGTTGAAATAATGCTTAAGGCAGTGGAGAGTGCTCAAACAGGCAAGATAGTTTATTTCAAATAATGAGTCAACTGCCATAAACTGGCTAAATAGTAACAGAAAAGAAGTTCAAATTGAACTTAAATAGTTTTAGCGCAAAAAACAAAAAAATATCTTAGTAAAATTGATTTACTAAGATATTTTTTTGTTTTTGAGGAAATTCCCCACAACTTGACTACCATTAACTAAAGAGGTATAATTAAAGTGACCACACTGGTCAAACTGCATGTTTCACAATCAAAGGGTGGAGGTAGTTATGAAAAAGAAACTGATAATTGTATTGATCATATTTACAGCTGTTGCTGCAGGAATATTTTATATATTGACTGCAGGGAATGTGGGTGCAAAATATGTGACGGTTGAAATTGAAAAAGGCCAGATAGGAAAATATGTTGATGAAACAGGTACTGTGAGTTCTGGAAATGTCAGGACATATTATGGAAACAGTATAGGAAAAGTGGAAACTATGGATGTTGAACTTGGCGACTATGTAAAGAAAGGCCAACTTCTCATCAAGTATGAAGACGACAATGATACTGAAATAAAGAAGGTCCAAAAGCAGATAGAAGCATTGCAGGCAACCTACGACGAGGCCCTGCTGGGATCTGATTTTGAAAGTATAAACAGTGCAAAACTGGAAATATCAAGAATTAGGAGCAGTGTCAACCTGGCAAAGGAAAACAGGGACAGGATGGAAGAACTCTACAATCAAGGTGTTGTAGCTGAAATAGAACTTGAGCAGGCTGTCAATGATCTGGAACAGTTGCAGAACAGTCTCTATGTGGCACAAAACAGTTATAATCTTCTGGTAAAGGGTATTTCTGAAAATGTAAAGACCAAATATGAAGCGGAAATAGATGTTTTGCTGCTGACTCTTGAAACTATTGAGAAGGATAAGGCGGATTCAATGATATACGCCGACTTTGACGGCATAGTAACGGAAGTGAATACATTCCAAGGGGATGTTCCATATGCAGGTCTTGAGATTCTTGAAATACAGGACCCTGGTGATAAAGTGCTTTTCATAGATTTTATGGCAGAGGATGCAGTTCTAATAAAGGCAGGCATGAATGCAGTAGTTGCAGATGAAGACTTGAATATCAAAATTGACAATCTCAAGGTGGAGAAGGTTCATCCAAAGGCTTTTATAGTATATTCAGAGCTGGGAGTTGAAGAGAACAGACAGAGGGTGGAGATAAATCTTCCGGAATCAAGCGATCTGTCCTTTGGTATCAAGGTGGAGACTAAAATAATGATAGAAGAAACAAGAGAGGTAATCCTTGTACCTGAAGATGCAGTCTATGAAGAGGAAATGAAGGCGTTCGTGGATGTACTTGTAGACGGCAAGGCCCTTCAAAAAGAGGTTGTAACTGGAACGGAGGACAATGGAAAAGTTGAAATTAAGGAAGGATTGGAAGAAGGGGATCAGGTAATCCTCAAATATGGAGACAGTGAATAAACAAGCGAGGTGTTTGCTTTGGAAGATAGATTGTCTGGTTTGGATAATGAAAAGAGAATTAGAATAATCAACTCTGCAATGGAGGAATTCAGCAAGAACACCTATAAGAAGGCTTCTACAAACAGAATCGTTGAAAAGGCGGGAATCTCCAAAGGGTCTCTTTTTAACTATTTCAAGAGCAAGGAAAAGCTATATGAATACCTAGAGAGTTTTGCTATAGGAGCTATAGCCCAGGCAATTGTTGAAAGGCTCAATTGGGATCAACCTGATCTGCTGATTCGAATAAAGGATATTGTAATTATCAAGCTGGAGGTTTGCAGCAAGTATCCTTACCTCATGGGATTTTCCAAAAGCATTTTTGAAAACAGGTCAATTGATGAATTGAAGTCAACATATGAGAAATTAGTTCCCAACCTTTATGAAAAGGTATACTACGAAAATATTGACTTTTCACTGTTCAGGGAAGACATGGGGAGAGAGGAAGTCATGAATATCCTCATATGGACATTTGAGAAAATGGGAGAGAACTATCTCAAGAGGATAGAATCCGGTGAAAGTATAGATTACGATGCTTTATCGGAAGATGTAGATAGATATATAGAAGTTCTGAGAAAGGGATTCTATAAATGATATAAATGCTAAATTGTAATAAACAAGAATAATAATGAAGTTTTATCTCATATCAAATTTCGTGCTAATTCATATACCCTTTGAAATACAATTGAAACATTTGTATTTCAAATGACACATGAATTAACTCAACTAAAGTTATGATATAAATACTGGGAGGCAGAAGATGATTAAAGTCAAGAATCTTTACCACTCGTACGGCAATGATGAAAACTATGCAGTTGATGATGTCAGCTTTGAAGTTGGAAAAGGTGAAATTTTCGGATTCCTTGGTCCTTCTGGAGCAGGGAAGTCCACTACGCAGAACATATTGACAGGCCTTTTACAATTGCAAAAGGGTCAGGTCCAGGTTGCTGGATATGATGTAAAGCATATAAAGAACAAGATGTTCAACAAGATTGGAATGTCTTTTGAACAGTCCAATGTCTACAACAAGATGTCGGGACTTGAAAATCTTGAATTCTACAGAAAACTCTTTGATGTGGAAACAAGAAATCCCATGGACCTTATAAAATTGGTAGGATTAGACGGCAAGGAAAACACAAAGGCAGGCAAGTATTCAAAGGGAATGAAACACAGGCTTACCTTTGCCAGATCCATGATCAACAATCCTGAAATGTGGTTTCTTGATGAGCCAACTACGGGACTTGACCCAGCAATAGCATCAACCATAAAGGATATAATAAGGCGGGAAAACAAAAAAGGCGTCACAATATTTTTGACTACCCACAATATGTATATAGCAGATGAATTGTGTGACAGGGTTGCCTTTATTGTTGATGGCAAGATTAGACTCATAGATTCTCCAAAGGAACTGAAGGTGAAATACGGTGAAAAACTTGTGGAAGTAGAGTATTTCAGAAATGGACAACTGCTTAAAGGTAGTTTTTCTACAGTTGTGGAGGAAGAAAAGCAGAAATTGATAGAAGTAATAAAGAAAAACGATATAAGGACAATGCATACCAAAGAGGCCACCCTTGAAGAAATATTCATCAAGGTGACAGGAAGGGGACTGGTATAAATGAAACTATGGTACAGTTTTACAAAGGAACTCATGCTCTCCTCCAAAAGCTGGTACTTCTACATTGAACTGGGCATGTCCGTCATTCTATTGTTGATTCTTCTCTTTATAGTTCCGGAGGAATTTGACAGCAAGGGTAAGGAGTATATCTATATTGATCTTCCTCAGGTGATTGAGGATAAATTCAGGGAGGACCTTCTTGAGGAAGACCTGGATGAAACCGTTGAAATCATGGAAGTGGAGGCAGACAAGGAAGTCTATGCAGCTGAACTTTATGAGACTGAGGAATCAAAGATTCATCTCCTTGAAAGTCTGGAGGCCCTCAATGCATTTTCGGAATCCGAAAGGGTGCCTGTAGTCCATGTTCGTGTAGGTGATGATGGACAGATTACATATACATATTATCTACAGGGATATGAGACACAGAAGCTGAGGAATCTATTAATGGTATTCCACAATCAGAAGGCTGCAAATGATGTAATTGATGACTATGCGGATGATATTACCGTCAAGTCCATTTATCAGGATATGGAACCCTTGACTGACAAGCAAAGCATGATACCTGTCTTTTTGACCTATAATGGAAGCCTCATGAGCCTCTTTATAATCGCTGCCTATATATTCCTGGACAAGAGTGAAGGGATAATTCAGGCCTATGCTGTGACTGCTTCATCGGTATGGCAGTATCTCTTAAGCAAGGTGGGAGTCATAATTGTCACATCAATAGTTACAACTGGAATAATAGTGGTTCCGGTAATGGGATTGCAGCCCAACTATCCTGCCATGGTTTTGTTTATAGTTACGTCGGGATTTTTTGCGGCCTCACTGGGGCTTCTAATAACAAGCTATTACAAGGACATTGTCCAGTCCTTTGGAGCCTTGTATATAGTCATAATTGTCATGATTATGCCCAATATATCCTATTTCACACCAAGCTGGGATCCTGACTGGGTGAAAATCATACCAAGCTATGTCATGCTTCAGAGCTTCAAGGAAACCATAACAATAAACGGCAACATGACCTATGTCCTTGTGGCCTCTCTGGGCTTTGCGGTACTGGGAATGGATATCTTTTTACTGGCGAATCACAGGTTCAAGAAAACCTTGACCTTATAAGGAGTGTTGCAAGATGATTTTGAAGATATTGACTATATTCATAAGGGACATGAAAGTGAGTGTCAGAAACTTTATAACCCTGTACATAATCGTCGTGCCCGTAATATTTGCAGTGATAATCAATGTTTTCTCACCTGGTATAAATGATACTACAGTGGAAATAGTCATGCTGGAGGGCGAAAACAGGGAACAGGTGGAATTCTTCAAGCAGTTTGCCAAGGTTGAATTACTGGATTCTCTGGAAGACGTTGAGGACAGAGTTAAAAAGAGGGACAATATTATAGCTGTTCTTCCGGAAAAGGATGATGAATATTTCATACTCGCCCAAGGCAATGAACCTGATTATGTAGTGGACTACGTGAGAAATCTCACTGCCTTTGACCACTATGACATAGGGATAGAAGACTCTCGTGCTGAAATAATAGACTACGGTAGAGATGTTCCACCTCTCAAGAAACTCATGGTCAATATTGCTGTAATGTTTACCTCCATACTGGGAGGGATGATTATTGCATTAAATATAGTTGAGGAAAAGACGGAAAACACAATCAGTGCCATACATGTGTCGCCGGTTTCAAGAATTGGATTCATTGCCGGTAAAAGCATCATAGGAGTATTCATTCCTGTGGTCAGCACTTTACTTATGCTTGTGATTACAGGATTCAGGGATATAAACTTCATGCATGCACTTATGATGTTAATGAGCTCCTGCATAATAAGCATTCTAATTGGTTTCATTGAAGGAATCAACAACGACGATGTTATGAATGCGGCAGGAAATATAAAGATACTCTTTTTGCCACTCTTTGGAAGTGTTGCGGCAATAGAGCTTCTGGAAGACAAATGGCAGCCCTTGTTTTACTGGATACCCTTTTACTGGACCTACAAGGGGAATGACATGATATTGTCAAACAGTGGTTCATCCCTGGATATACTCAGGTATGTAGGGATAGTACTTGCTATTAGTGCAGTAGTCTTTGTTGTTTTGGCACCAAAAATAAGAAAAGGATTAGAATAAGGAGGAATTTAAAATGATGTTATGGGGAATTTTGGCAATAGTGTATGCTCTGGTGGTTGTTTTGATTGCAGTCATGAAACCGGAAAAAATCTGGAACATGAAGAAAATCGAGCTCTTCAAGAAGTTTCTAGGAGACAAGGGAACTGAAATATTCTTTTACATTTGGGCTCTGATTTTCCTGATTCTGGGAGTATGGCTGTTGACACTGGGGTAATCTGTTCCAATTAAAGTTTGTTTGAAACTATAATGCAGAACCCGAAAAAATCTTTAATTAAATGGAGGATTTTTGGATAGAATACAGGAAAACATAGTGAATGGATAACTTGATTGACAAATAGGAAAACCTCCCGAATAATCTCAGGAGGTTTAATTTTTATTGTATCTATTACTTTTTAAGTTAATATTTTTTTGACAAGAATATGCTAAATCCAAATGTGAGTGACAAGCCCAGTCCTATGGCTATGAGTTGGGAATAAATGTCACCTGTATCGACTTCGGCTTCCTGCTGCATATCTCCGTCTCCTTGCATTCCACCTTGTCGGGAATTGCCCTGGCCAATTTCCATACCTTCCGGCTCTGCCATACCTTCTTCTGCAGGAGCCATACGGTCATCGTCATTTACACCATCTTCAGGGATTGTGCCTTCAGCCATTTCCATTTCCGCAGGTTTTTCCCTATCTGCCGGGCGCTGCATCATTTCCTGGCTTTCTGTACCCTCCTCAGGAGTCATACCTTCTTCAAGAGCCATACCTTCACTTCTATCCATTCTTACAGGGCGCTGTCTTTCTTCCTGTCCTTCCATTACTTGTCCGTCCATGTCCGGATTTGCCATGTTTTCCTGGTTCATGCCTCCGGGGCGGTTTCCTCTGTCCATGCCGCCTGCAGTTCCGGAACTTCCGTTGCCCATGCCGTCATTGGTCGAGGTAAGTTCACCAGACAACTGACTTGCAATATTATCAATCCGCAGCTCAATAAACTCAAGGAGGGATATTTCATTGGAAGAAGTGTTGTAGTCAAATATGCTTTCCTTTACTTGGTCAATGGAATAAAAGGCGCTTGGATCAGTGCTTGCATAAGGTTCAATCATTTCATAGCTTTCAAGGACTGTTTCCTGGAAGCTGTCGTCAGACAAATAGCCTGTGATAATCTCTTCCAGATATTCATGATACTTTTCAACATAGGATTCATTTGTGAATACGGCTTCTACCAGAGGATAGTTGGCCATTTGACCTATGACAGGTTCGTCAATGAGAAACTGTGTTGCTTCCTCATCAGTAAGGTTACTTCTTGGGAAGCCGTTGAAAATCATATTAAGATCCCATGAAATCCATTCGAATTTTTCTGTATCCGTATTGAAATACAGATAGTAGTTGTGATTCATTCCTGACTGGTAGGTATCCATATGAACTGTAGCTGTGCTGAATGCCAGGTACTTGAGGAAGGAATCCATATTGAGGATGTTGGACAGATTGTATTGATCCGTCTCTCCATTGTTGACAATTATCTGGTCTATTGTCTTTACCAGTTCAATGAAGTTTTCATCTGTTTCCCTGTCATCATCCTGGGGTACTATGCCTGTATAATCTTTCGGGTCATCGGATATATAGGCCAGGTCTGCACCCGTACCTTCCGGCTTGTACAATTGACCATCAAAGTTTCCGTAGTTTTTTTCCAAAAAGTTTTCATCTATTTCCTCTACCGCAAGATAGAGACCAAAGTATTCATCGTTGATGCTGAGTGCTATATAAGTTGTTTCCGAGCTGACAGCATCAATATCATCCAGCATTTCATAACCGGTATATTCAGCCATCAATGAAGGGTCTGAGAAGATGTTGTTCAGGTTGAGTTTGCTTATACCAAAGAGATTCTGTCCGTCTACATACTTGTTGAAGTCCACTTTGAAGCTGTAGCGATTGCTGTCGGACTTTACTACTGACTGGAGACTTGAATTTCCCTTGGGACGTATTGCCACATTGTAGCAGGTATATCCGTCATAGGTAATGTTTGCAGTGACGTATTCTTCTTCCATTGCATTTGCAATCATTTCCTCATATATGTCTTCATCGATTTCTATGTTTACATCTATTACTTCATCATGGGCAAAGACATCTTCATTTGAATTGTCTGTGACTGCTTGAGCTGCATTTTCTGATCTGTTCACTTGGAAATATGATGATGCCATGTCTATGGATGTTACCATGACAATCATCAATAGTATTGCTATAACAAATTTCAGCTTTTTCATTTTTTACACCACTTTTCTATTGAGTAAATTCCATACTGCTTACCAGGGTTGCTGTTGTTACTGAAGGAATGCTGTTGACTTCATTTACAAAATCCATTTCGTTTTTCTTGATCTTTAGTTCTATGGTGCATTCTATATGTTGGCTGTCAATGATTTTGGACTTGATGAAATAACGGCCTACTGCTGACTTCACCTTGTTCATAATGGCTTCTTCGTCTTCTTGATTGGAGAAATGTACTACGAACAAATAAGGTGTTTCTTCCTTGGCATTGCCGCTGAATACATAGATTACTGTTCCGATTACCAGTGAACCGGGATTGTCGATCCACACATTGCCGGTTTCCGCC
>CAZFYP010000089.1:0-1531 GCA_964523535.1 uncultured Clostridia bacterium | reverse complement strand
TTACCAGTGAACCGACCAGTGCAAGTACATAAAAACCGGCTCCTGTAACGATGCCTACTGCTATTGCCCAGAACATGAAGACTATGTCCATGGGGTCCTTGACTGCTGCTCTGAAACGTACGATTGAAAGGGCTCCAACCATACCCAGGGACAATACTACATTTGATGTTACTGCTATGATTACCAGTGATGTTACCATTGTCATCATTACCAGAGACATGCTGAAGCTTTTGGTATATACAACACTCTGGTATGATTTTTTATATACCTGGTGAATGAACATACCTATTGCAAATGATACTAGTAGTGTCAGGGTGATTTGTATTGCTGACATATTGGCGCTGCTATCTATGAAACTATCTTTAAAAATATCTTGAAAACTCATAATTTTCCTCCTGAAAATTCTTTTAATTAAATTATTTATTGTTTCTTGTTATGCAAATCTTGATGCCACATATTTGGATGCGGCACTTTGCATTGTGTTTGGCGACTGTATTATGCTTCTTACAAAGGTAGGTAATACATGGTCGAATTTCACTTCCATAATCACTTCGTTGGGATTGTATACTTTCATATATCCATTGCCATGTGTAAAAAACTTTTCTGTCTGGTCGCTTTTTTTGATATTACAGTCAAAGGTGATCCTTAAGTTGCTGACGGGATAGGTATATGCTATCCTGGTATACTTGACTATTACCTTTGGAAGATATTGTTCATGCTTCAACTTGTAGTAGAATCCCTTGAAGAAGTCCTCTTCCTTGCTTTTCAGGAATTCAATATCTCCTTGGACAATCTGATGTGCTTCTTCTTCTGTCAGGTAGACACTGTCCTTATAGGTCATGATGTTGCTTTTTGATTTTTTCTCCAGTTTTAGAAATGAAAAGTCATTGTTGTAAACACGGATCCTATACTTGTGTCGAAGATCCGTGCCGTCAATCTTCTGTCCAAGTGCATGGTCGTAGGGATTGTCAAAATAAAGGCTTTTCACTTCGTATCCTTCCGCAGGACAATTGCTGTCTAGCTTCAAAAGATGTTTCAACTTGCCGTTGGCAACCTGAAATTCATTCCATGTCATAGTGTATTTCTTTTCATGTCTATAGACTTTTTGTAAACCGTCCATAACTCTCTCCTCTCAATTCATACTTTCAATTTTACAATTATTTTACTATGACTTAATGATAACTTAACATGCTTAAAGTAACCTTAAAGTATTTTGAATGTTTGATTTTTTATGGAAATAGTTGAAAATAATTAAAATGCTCCCCTGGTAGACAGTTTTAATAAAACTGTCTACCAGGGGAGCCTTTTTTGTAAGAGAAGGAAAAGTATCTTATTTAATTGAGTTTTTTGCTTATGAGTCTGCATATGTCATCCAAGGCAGCAGTAGCTTCAGGAAACATTGGAGCAAGTATGGGGAAGGCATGGACCATGCCTTCATATACATGGAGGTCTGAGCTACTGCCGAAGCTTTTCATTCTTTCATGGAAAGCCACTGTATCGTCCTGGTGTATTTCATATGTACCGACACAGA
>CAZFYP010000088.1:0-11156 GCA_964523535.1 uncultured Clostridia bacterium | reverse complement strand
TTCAAGAGGACCGGCAAGTTTGGATGCAGTAAATGCTACAGTGCCTTTGAAAAAGAGGTTGCTCCAATGGTAAGGAACATACACAGTCATGACAGCCATGTTGGTAAGCTACCCCTTAAGGCAGGAGAGGCTTTGAAAAGCAAGAAGGAACTTGAGGATTTGAAGTTCAAGTTAAGGGAAGCCATAGAAGCCGAAGAATATGAAAAGGCTGCGGAATACAGGGATAAAATAAAAGAAATGACGGAGGGGGATTAGGATGGTATCGTGGTTGAAGAATTCTGGAAAAGACAGAGATGTAGTAGTCAGCAGCAGGGTTAGGCTTGCACGAAACCTGTCCAATTATAATTTTCCGGTTAAGATGACTCTTGCGGATATGGAGGGAGTATACAATGATGTGGTGTCGGCTTTGTCAAGTCCTGAATTTACATCTTTTAAGATTAAGGATGTTCCATATCTTGAAAAAATTATGCTTGTTGAAAAGCATGTAATTAGTCCGGCACTGATAAAAAAAAATGAAGGCAGCGGATTTTCCATGACCAAGGATGAGACGGAAACCGTTATGATCAATGAAGAGGACCATATTAGGATTCAGGTCCTTGATTCAGGTCTTTCACTGGAAAATGCATGGAAGAAAGCAGATGACCTTGATAATGTCCTGGAAGAGAAGGTGGAATATGCCTTTGATGAAAAGGTGGGCTATCTAACAGCATGTCCTACAAATCTGGGAACAGGAATGAGGGCTTCTGTTATGATACATATTCCTGCTCTTGAATTGATAGAACAGGTCAACCAGGTTTTGTCTCCCGTTTCACAATTCGGACTGGCAGTCAGGGGCGTATATGGCGAAGGGTCCAAAGCTATGGGGTCTCTTTATCAGATATCAAACCAGGTTACCATGGGTGACAGGGAAGAGACCATCATAAAGAAAATCGAGAGTATAGCAGGACAGATATCCGAAAAGGAAAGAATGGCAAGGAAGTATCTCCTTGAAAACGACAGGACTGAATTTGAGGATAGGATATTCAGGGCATATGGAATCTTGAAGAATGCAAGAAAGATTTCCCACGAAGAGGCAGTAAGACTGCTTTCCTATCTTAAACTGGGAATAGATGCCGGCTTGATTGAAAATAATGAAATAAATAAACTGGATAAATTGTTCATAGGGATTCAACCTGCAAGCATACAGTTTGCAGAAAGAAAAGAGATGGATATGAATGATAGAGATATAAAAAGAGCAGATATATTAAGATATGAAATAAAATAATGAGGTGATGATTATGTTAGGAAAGGAATTTAGCGAATTGACGAAAAGGGCTATAGAAGAGGCCCAGAAAAAGGCGCAGGAATTCAAGCACAACGTTTTGGGTTCAGAACACCTTCTTTTGGGACTTGTGATAGAAGAAAGCGGAGTTGCAGGTAGAGTTCTAAGGAAAAATGGCTTGACTGCTGAAGGTATTGAAACGAGCATTTTGAACATAGTCGGAAAGGGTAATACGGAATCTACCTATTTGTCCTTAAGCCCAAGAACTAAGAACATCATTGAAGTTGCCGGCAAGTATTCTGTTAAATATGGATTCAACTATATTGAAACAGAACATATGCTGTTGGGTATTCTTGCAGAAGGTGAAGGTGTGGCATCCATTATTCTTAAAGAATTCAAGATGACTCCTGAAAAAATAAGGAACGATATACATGATGAACTTAACGACAAGAGGAAAAACGGTACTCCAAAATCTCCTGTCAAAAGCAAAAAAAGCCACAATCTTAAAACTCTGGAAAAGTATGGTAAGGATTTAAACGAACAGGCCAGACTTGGTAAGCTTGACCCTGTAATAGGCAGGAAGGAAGAAATACAGAGAATTATCCAGGTATTGAGCAGGAGAACCAAGAACAATCCAGTTCTTATAGGAGAGCCTGGAGTTGGTAAGACAGCCATCGCCGAAGGTTTGGCTCAACAGATAGAGGAAGGAACTGTACCTGAAATACTTAAGGATAAGATTGTTGTAACTCTTGATCTTGCCAGCATGGTTGCAGGATCAAAGTACAGAGGCGAATTTGAGGAAAGACTCAAGAAAGTAATGGATGAAATCAGGGAAGATGGTCAGGTTATCATGTTCCTGGATGAACTCCATACTGTAATTGGGGCAGGAGGAGCTGAAGGAGCAATAGATGCTTCCAATATCCTGAAGCCAGCGCTGTCGAGAGGAGAAATTCAGGCAATAGGTGCTACTACAATAGATGAATACAAGAAGCATATTGAAAAGGATGCTGCCCTTGAAAGAAGGTTCCAGCCAGTCATGGTTGAAGAGCCTACTATTGAGGAAACAGTTGAAATAATCAAGGGTCTAAGGGATAAGTATGAGGCTCACCATAAGGTAACTATAACAGATGAGTCAATAGAAGCTGCTACAACATTGTCACACAGATATATATCGGATAGATTCCTGCCTGACAAGGCTATAGACCTTATTGATGAAGCTTGTTCAAGGGTAAGGATAGAATCTGTTACTGCTCCACCTGACTTCAAGCAGCTGGAACATGAAATTGAAAAAGTGACACAGGAAAAGCAGACTGCAATCAAGCTTCAAAAGTTTGAAAAGGCTGCAGAATTGAGAGACAAGGAAAAATTTCTCACTACTGAACTTGAGGATAAGAAGAAAAACTGGAGAAAGAAAAGCTATCAAGACTCAGCACATATTGGATATGAGGATATTGCAGACATTGTATCATCATGGACAGGAATACCTGTAAATAAAATGAATGCCGATGAATCAGAGAAGCTTCTCAATATGGAGGACTTGCTTCATGAGAGGGTAATTGGACAGCATCAGGCTGTTGAAGCTGTTTCCAAGGCTATCAGAAGGGCCAGGGTAGGACTTAAGGATCCATCCAAACCAATTGGATCATTCATATTCCTTGGACCTACAGGTGTAGGAAAAACCGAGTTATCAAAGGCCCTTGCAGATGCAATGTTTGGAGACGAGGATGCTATAATAAGGATAGACATGTCTGAGTATATGGAAAAACATTCTGTATCCAAACTTATAGGTTCACCTCCTGGATACGTAGGTTTCGATGAAGGTGGACAATTGACTGAAAAAGTAAGAAGAAAGCCTTATTCGGTTATACTCTTTGATGAAATAGAAAAAGCCCACCCTGATGTGTTCAATATTTTGCTTCAGCTTTTGGATGACGGTAGAATGACTGATTCCAAGGGTAGGACTGTTAACTTCAAGAATACTGTCATAATACTTACATCGAATGTAGGTGCAAGCACAATCAAGAAACAGAAGACTCTTGGATTTTCAACTGGTGGAGAAAAAGATCAGGAGAAGAACGATTATGAAAAGATGAAGGAAAATGTTACTGAGCAATTGAGGAAGACTTTCAGACCTGAATTCCTCAACAGGCTTGATGAAATAATCGTATTCCATTCTTTGAACAAAGAAAATATCAAGGAAATAGTGACTCTCATGGTTGGTGGTCTTCAAAAGAGACTGGACGAGTTGGGAATCAAGATAGAGATAAGCGAAGAAGCCAGAGATTTCCTTGCTGATACAGGATTTGACCCTGTATATGGAGCAAGGCCTCTGCAGAGAACAATAAGGAAGATGATTGAGGACTCTCTTTCTGAAGCATTGCTGAAGGGAGATATAAGCAAGAATGATACTATACTTGTAAATGTAAAGGATGGAAAACTGGATTTTACAAGAAAAAATGAAGAACCTGCCTTAGGTTAATCATCATCTCTAGGACATGCCTGTATCCGGTAACCGGTGCAGGCATGTCCATTTTTGTAACTTGATTTGTCATAATGTTTTGTCCCTGATTAAGTTGCTTTCTTGACGGTAAATGAAGTTTGATTTTTTTGCATGTCTTCTATTTGTATCTGGACAGCTTACATGAATCCTTTGAACTGGGATTTGTAGAGGTCGGAGTATATTCCTCCTGATTCAAGGAGCTCTTCGTGGGAGCCTTGTTCCTGGATGCCTCTGTCGTTGATTACTATGATTTCATCGGCATTTTTTATTGTTGAAAGCCTGTGTGCTATAACAAGGACGGTTCTGCCCTTAGAAAGTCTTTCCAGTGATTCCTGGATGACTATTTCAGTGGCATTGTCAAGGGCGGAAGTGGCCTCATCAAGTATCAGTATGGGAGGGTTTTTCAAGAATACCCTGGCGATTGATAGTCTTTGTTTCTGTCCTCCGGAAAGCTTGATTCCTCTTTCACCGATGAAGGTATCATAGCCTTCAGGAAGGGAGGTGATGAATTCGTGTATGCTTGCACTCTTTGCAGCTTCTATCATTTCCTCGTCTGTTGCATCAAGATTACCGTATATTATATTCTCCCGTATGGTACCCGTAAAGAGAAATACATTTTGCTGTACAAGACCTATATGGCTTCTAAGAGACTTGATTGAAAAGTCTTTTATATTTTCACCGTCTATTTGGATTTGACCCTTTGTTACATCATAAAATCTTGGTATGAGATGGCAGAGTGTAGTTTTTCCACCACCAGAAGGGCCTACCAGGGCTACCGTTTTTCCTGCATCTATCTTGATATTCACATCCTTAAGAACCTTGTTTTCTTCATTATCTTCATATGAGAAGGACACGTTATTTATTGATATGTTACCTCTGACATTTGAAAGTGTCTTTGGATTGTCAATATTCTTGATTTTGGGTTCTATTGCCATGAGTTCGGAGAATCTTTCGAATCCTGACATTCCGTTCTGATACTGCTCTGCAAAGTTTGTAAGTTTCTTTAGAGGTTCGAGGAAGAAGCTGATATAAAGTATGAAGGCCAACATGTCACCGTAGGTTATCCTTTCAAGAAATACAAAGTATCCTCCAAAGGCAATGGTTACAAGAGTCAGAAGGTTCATGAAGAGATAGATTGTTGAATAGAATTCAGCCATTGTCTTGAAAGCATCGGTTCTCGACAACCTAAAGGTCATGTTTCCTTCCTGGAATTTCTCTTCTTCGAATGCTTCGTTTGCAAAAGCCTTTGAAACTCTTATTCCAGAAAGGCTGTTTTCTATTTGTGAATTTACTATGGCTATCTTTTCTTTTACAGTTCTGAATTTTTTCCTCATTCTCATACTCTTCCATACTGCAAAGACAAAGATGAAGGGAATAAAGAAGAATATTATTAAAGTCAGTCTCCATTCTATGTTCATCAGTATGATGAAGGATCCGAATATCATGATGATGGAAATGAACAGGTCCTCGGGACCATGGTGTGCAAGTTCAGTTATGAGGTTCAGATCGTTTACCAGTCTTGACATTAGTTTTCCTGTTCTTGCACTGTCGAAGAAGCTTATATCCATGGTATGGAGATGTCCGAACAGGTCCCTTCTCATGTCGTATTCCATCCTTACGCCGACTACATGTCCCCAGTAGAAGACTATATAATTGAAGATGGCTCTGACTAAATACAGGATCAACATTGATACTGCAGTTATGACAAGCGCTCTTAGATTTTTGTCGGGTATATAGATGTTTAGTATGTTTCTTGAAAGTATGGGGAATATAAGGTCCAGACCTGCTATTCCCAAAGCGCAGAACATGTCGACCATGAACAGCTTCATATGTGGTTTGTAATAGGATGAAAATTTTCTTACTAGATTCATAAAACCTCCTGCTTTGACTAACTAGAAAAGAGAGCCTAGGCTCTCTTTAGCGTGCTAGATGTTTTTTTCGTAGATGTATTTAAGTCCTTTTATTGTAAGCATCATGTCATATTCATCTATGACATCGGTTTCAGGTACGATTATGCTTCCAAGTCCTCCGGTTGCTACAACCTTCATGTTTGGATTATTAAGCTCTTCCTTGATCTTGTTTACAATATATTCTACCTGGCCTATGTATCCGTATACTAGACCGGCCTGCATGCTTGTGATGGTATTCCTTGCAAGTATGGATTTAGGCCTTTTGATTGCTATGTTCGGTAGTTGTGCAGCCCTGGACCAAAGTGCATCAGCACTTATCTGGATTCCAGGAGATGTGATTGCCGCAATAAATTCACATTTCTCACTTACTACATCATAAGTCGTAGCAGTACCGAAATCTATTACTATAACAGGTCCGCCGTATTGCTCAAAGGCTGCAACTGCATCAACTATACGGTCTGCTCCTACTTCCTTTGGGTTCTCCGCCTTAATTGCAAGACCGGTTTTTGTTCCTGGGCCAACAACTATGGGATGTATGCCGAAGTATTTTTCAAGGGCTCTGTTGAATGAATGCATAATATTTGGAACAACAGATGCCACTATGATATTTTCCAGTTTTTTTGTGTCTATGTCATTCATTTCTAGCAAGGTATTTACAACTATACCGTATTCGTCTGATGTTCTTGGTGTTTTGGTTGTTATCCTAAATGGTCCGTGTAGAGTATTATTTTCCCATACTCCGAGGGTGATGTTTGTATTTCCTATGTCGACTGCTAAGAACATAAGTACTCCTTGTTTATCTGTAGATTTTTTTGTAGGCAAGTACTACGGGAAGTGTAAGTATTGCCGCTATCAATGCTTCAGTTATGGAACTTGTAGTTATTATTGAAATAAGCAGTGTCTTGAAAGGTACACCTACAAGATCTATAATTTCTTGTACAAAGATCAGGTAAAGTGATGTCATGACAAGTGCAGTATTTGTAATTGCACCTGAGGCTCCTGCTGCCAGTATGGCAAACTTGTCTCCATTTGAAGTTTTTTTCAAAACTGCATTCAATGGTGTGTAAATAAAATATGGAACAACTCCAACGAATATCCTTGGAAGTATTGAAACAAGCGGATTAAGGAAAAATACATCAAATGGTGTGAGTGGTGCAAGCAATGCTCTCATCAGTGTTGCCGTTCCTGCACAGAATCCCATCAATGCACCTGCCTTTGGGCCCATTACTATGCTTGTTACAATGGTGGGTATAAACATGAACCATGCCATTGTAGTTGCCGTAGGAGAAGGTATTGCTGTAATTGCCACAAATACGATTGTCAAAGCCAGCATAACTCCTAAAAAGGTGAGTTTGCGCGTGTTTCCAAGTAATTCTTTCATAATATCATTCCTCCATGTTCTCGTTCTTAGTATGTAGATACGAGACAAATTAATTACATTATAGCATAAGAATGAATTATTACAAGAAATATACGAAATGATTAAAGAATTTTAATTTTTTGACTATTGAGATAATGATATAATTGATGTAGAAAGAAATATTCAACCGACAAAATAAATTCTTTGAAAGGAGAGTATACTGATAGTCGGAATTTTTAGTATACGAAGTTATTATGAAGATTCGGAAGATACCTGTCTTTACAATTTTGGTTATTATTCTGACGGTGGTATTGTTTGTTAGCTACAATTCTGTCGTTCATATAAATATTCAAAAATTGAGCTACAGTGAAAACTGGGGTGGTCATAAGTCAATAGGATTGTCAGGTATGAATGTAGCACCTGTTGTAGGTAAATACAAGGAAAAACTACTTGTCCTGTCCTTTGACAATGAAGGAAAGATTCTCTACAAGGAGTTGGATTCCAAAGGGAATATAGTTAATGAAGGTAGAGAAGATATAGAGTTTTTCAACAGAAATACCAGTGAACATATACGGATTGTAGATGTTAGTGCTTTTTTCATAAGGGACAAGAATCTTTATGAGTCTGAATTTCAGGGGGAAATGGGCTTTGGAGTGGAAAAGCTGGTATTTGAAAACTGCAGCGGCATGTCCATTGCAGATGAGGAACATTTAACAGTCTTCAATGAAGATTGGATATACAGCCTGGAAATAGGGAAGGGGTTTCTATCTGAAGAAAGAAAAGTTGAAAACATTTGGAATCTTGAGACAGCTTATATAATAGATGAAGGCAATGCAGGATTTCTTTATTTACTGGATAAACCGGATACATCCACTGTCCAAGTTCTTTTCGGATCCTTTGATGACATTGACAACCTAAGGATTGCAAAGACTGTAGGTAATATAAAAAATCTGTATTTTGGTAATACCACAAAGGTCTTGAAGGATGGAGTACTGTACACCAATACACCTATAAAGGTGGTTGGAGCCCAGGGTTCCGTCACTCTTTCCAATCTTCTTGTTTCTGTTGATACAAAAGACGGAAAAATTAATTTTGCAAAAGAGTTATCAGAGAGTCCATTTCCGGGAATCTACAATGTTGACTACAATGCAGGCATACTCGACATAGACGGTAAAGTGTATTTTTGCGGTTCGGGATACAATTCGGACAATGAATTCACCAACTACAATGATATTTTTCTCAGCCCTGTAAAGGGTGACGGTTCACTTGATAAACCGGAATATATTTCCAATACCTACATGTTCTCGCGGAATCCTGTTATTGTGAATTTGGAAAATAATGAGAGTGTTGCAGTATGGCTTGATGTTGCGGGTGTTGAATATGAACTGCTTTACAATTCAACAGACAGTGACTACAGGATCACAAGTTCAACCATAAGTGGCCAAGACTATAAACGTGCATTCCAAAGTGCATCGGTAGTACCCTTTTATGCACTCAGCTTCATGTTTGTTAGAAGTTTCTTCATGCTTATAGTGTTTTTCTCCATTTTAGGTGTAATTTATATGGTTATGGTCAACAAGGGATATGAAGACTGCAACAAGTGTCTCATAATCCTTACCCTTGTATTCATTGTCATGAATCTGATTACCTTCAACTTCAACTATATATCAGGTTCAAGGCTCAGCCATATGCCTGCCTATCTTTATGGGGGCATATTCTCCATAATTGTTCCTCTAGCAATAAATCTTCTCTCCATTCTGGCACTATTCATATACCACAAGGAGAGACCTGATACTGGAGTCTTGTGGAAGGTGATTTTGCTGATAATATTGGATTCCTTCTATGCGAACCTTTTGTATTCGCCTTTCCTTATACTGGGTAAACTTATAAACTGAGATTGATGCTGTTTAGTTGAGAGATTGGAATTATCCACTTATAATGTGGATATTCCTGTTTTTTTATTTGATTTTTGTTGATAAATGGATGTTCATGTAATACAATTATCTCAGAATTTTAATATGGCTTGTCTTGAGGTGCACTTCAATGTTTTAAAGGAATGTTGCCCCGAACATGCAGGAAAGGAATAAACATGTATAAGGAATGCGTAATGACATTTAAGTCGGTTTCATATTCGATCAAGTTTGAAAAAAGAATGAAGGAACATGGAATGAAGGTAAAACTGGTTCCCGTACCCAGAAGTATAAGTGCAAGCTGTGGAATGTGCGGTAAGTTTGACTGTTCCCAAAGGGATGAAATTGAAAGAATATGTAATGAGACCAAGGTGAATTTTGAAGGGGTATATGAACTTATCAGATAAGAATATATATCCAATACAAAAATAAATTTGTAAATAATAAATCAAAGGTTGTTTATAGCTTGTGAAAGTTGAAAGATATGTAATGCTTTGAAGCACTGGTATTACACAGTTAAGGAACTTTTTCTTTCGCGTGTTAATAAATGCTTATGCATTTAACGTAGTATAGTTGCTTTCTTGACATTGAAAAACATCCTGGATTGTTATATAATCTTAAATAATATATAACGATTAAATAATGCGGAGGTAATTTAAATGAGCAAAAAGTTAAACTGGGAAGAACTGGGATTCGAATACATCAAGACGGACAAGAGATATATTTCTGTTTGGAAAGACGGAGCCTGGGATGAAGGAAAGCTTGTTGATGACAACTATCTAAGAGTCAGCGAAGCTTCAACTGGACTTCACTATGGACAGCAATGTTTTGAAGGCCTTAAGGCATACAGAACTAAGGATGGAAAGATCCAGCTTTTCAGACCTGATGAAAATGCAAAGAGAATGCAGAAAACAAATGAGAAGATAATGATGCCTGAAGTACCTGTCGACAAGTTTGTTGACGCATGTATGCAGGTAGTAAAGGCAAATGCTGATTTTGTACCTCCTTACGGAACAGGTGCCTCTCTATATATCAGACCATTCATGTTCGGTACAGGACACACAATTGGAGTTAGACCAGCACCTGAATATATATTCTGTGTATTCTGCATGCCTGTTGGAGCATACTTCAAGGGGGGAATGACTCCTGTAAACTTTGTGACTACAGAATTTGACAGGGCTGCGCCAATGGGTACAGGAGCTGCAAAGGTTGGAGGAAACTATGCTGCAAGTCTTCAGCCTCACAAGGACGCTGTGGAAGCAGGTTTTGCCGACTGTATCTATCTTGACGCTGCAACTCATACAAAGATTGAAGAAGTTGGAGCTGCCAACTTCTTTGGAATAACAAAAGATAATGTATTTGTAACGCCAAAGTCACCTTCAATACTTCCAAGTATTACAAAATTCTCTCTACTCTATCTTGCAGAGAATTATATGAATATGAAGGTTGAGGAAAGGGATGTTCTTATAGACAACATAGAGGAGTTCAAGGAAGCAGGAGCCTGTGGTACTGCTGCCGTAATAACTCCAATAGGTGGTATAAGCCATAAGGATCAAATGCATGTTTTCCATTCGGAAAGCGAAGTTGGTCCTGTGACTACAGAACTATACAATACCTTGACTGGAATTCAGTTGGGAGATGTTGAAGCTCCTGAAGGATGGATATATGTAGTAGAGTAAGTCTCTAGTAAAACATAAAACATGTAGCAATATTCACGAATTTAAAGGTCTTGATGCAGTTTTTTTGTATTCAAGGCCTTTTTTATGTTATTATTATTTCGAATTGATATTATTGGATTTATATGGATAATTTGATAAGTTACATAAATAAATTGACAGGAGAATGATATGGAATTTTTACTTGTATTTATAGCAGGAACCCTTGCAGGATTTATAAACACCTTGGGTGGTGGAGGATCTCTCATTACCATGCCTTTGTTGATTTTCATGGGTTTGCCATCGGCAACTGCAAATGGAACAAACAGGATAGCCCTGGTGGCACAGAATATTGCCGCCACAGCTAATTTTAAAAGGAAGGGATTCTTTTATCCAAAGATAGCAATTATGCTTGCAATACCTGCAGTAATAGGGTCAATAATAGGATCCAATGTTGCAGTGAGCCTGGAAGACGATGTCTTCAACAAGGTACTTGGTGTGGTCATGATACTTGTAATGACTCTTATCATTGCCAGACCGGAGAAGAAGCTTTTGAATAT
>CAZFYP010000087.1:5902-11156 GCA_964523535.1 uncultured Clostridia bacterium | reverse complement strand
ACGTACGGTTCTGTTTAGGGGCTTGGATGCGCAAGCATCCTTGTCTACTAGAGTATAAATACTTGGTATAAGATTCTCCTTTATTTTGACCATGAAGAGATTATTCTCTTTAATAGTCCAAGAAAGTCAAATATGTGAAATGCATTGAAGTCTTGCATTTCACTTCATGGAAACTTTCCTGGACCTCTTAAAAATTGCTTGTGCATTTTACGGAGCATAGCAGTTTTTTTGAATAAATTAATAGGAGGGACATTAATGAGTAGAGACAGATGGAACAACAGACTAGTTTTTGTTTTGGCGGCTGTAGGATCGGCTGCTGGGCTTGGAAATGCTTGGCGTTTCCCATATGTATGTGCCACAAATGGTGGTGGTGCTTTTCTTATTCCTTATTTTGTAGCTTTGATTTCAGCAGGAATACCCGTACTCATACTAGAATTCGTACTTGGACATAAATACCAGAGCGGCGCACCTACAGCCCTGGCAAATTTCGGGAAAGCAGGAGAAATACTTGGATGGTTTGCCACCATGATAAGTTTTGTCATTGTAGCATATTATTCGGTAATCATGGCATGGGTATTCGATTATCTATGGTATTCCTTCAGCATAGCCTGGGCGGGAGATTCCGGAGGATTCTTCTTCAGCAAGATACTGCAGATATCAGATGGTCCATGGGAACTTGGAAGTTTCAGTATTCCTGTTCTGATTGGTCTTGTATTTACCTGGGTTTCAATTTATTTTTCCATCAAGGACGGAGTCCATACTGTAGGTAAGATTGTCAAGTGGACAGTTGGATTACCAGTATTGCTTCTTTTCATACTTGCAATCAGTGGACTTACTCTTGACGGAGCAATAGATGGAATCAATTATTATTTGACTCCTGATTTTTCCAAGCTTCTTGATTTCAAGGTTTGGACGGCTGCATTCGGTCAGATTTTCTTCTCCCTGAGTGTTGGTTTTGCAGTTATGATAGCATATTCAAGTTATCTTGATGAAAAATCAGATATTACAATCAATGCCTTCATGACAGCACTGGCAAACAGTGGAGTATCATTCCTTGCGGGATTTGCAATATTCTCAACACTTGGATACATGGCACAATCAACAGGTTCTTCAGTTGCAGACGTTGCTACTGCAGGTGTAGGTCTTGCCTTTGTAGTATATCCTGAAGCTATAAGTATGCTTCCATTCGGAGCCATAGGACAGACTATATTTGCCCTGGCATTCTTCATAGCCCTTCTTACACTGGGAATAGATTCAGCTTTCTCCCTTGTTGAAGGAACGTCAACTGCAGTAGCCGACAAGTTCGGATTCGACAGAAGAAAGACTACAGTGGGAGTCATATTGGCAGGAGCTGTATTCAGCCTTATTTATGCCACCAAGGGCGGACTGTACTGGCTTGATATAGTAGACAGATATATAAACAACTTCGGAATACTGGTAGTTGGTTTTATTGAGATTGCAGTAATCGCCAGGTTGATGAAGGTTGATGATGTACTGGATTATATCAACGAAGTAAGTGATATAAAGCTTGGTAAATGGTATACCATACTTCTTGGATTCGTATCTCCAGTAGTTCTTGGCATAGTGCTTATCATGACAGTATACAATGAGGTCCAGGATTTCATCAACAAGACAAACTATTATGGTGACTATCCAACCAATGCACTGGTGCTTGGGGGTCTAGTAATGCTTATTGCTGTACTGGCAGTAAGTGTAGTATTTGCATACTTGAAGTCAAGGAACAGTAAAAATAATATCGAGGAGGCATAACCATGAATACGAGTGCAATAGTAATGCTGATATTTGGAGCTGTATTCCTTTACGGAGGCCTTGCAGTGTGTTTTACAATAGCAAACAGAGCAGGCAAGAAAAAACAAAGCCAATAAATGAATATTTGAAATAATATGAAAATCCGGGGTTTCCAACCTTGGATTTTCTTTTTGTTGGTCTGAAGATTTTATTTTTATGGCGATGGTATTGTGATAGAATATTCCTTGAGAGTGTATTTATTAGAGAAGAAACAGAAGTTTAAAAAGACTGATGCAGATAGAGGTAGCATATGATAGAAATGGCAGTGAAAAAACTGAAAAAATCCTTTGGAGCCGACCTGATTTTTGAGAATATTGAATTTGATATAAAGACAGGGGAGAAGATAGGTCTAATAGGGAAAAACGGCACTGGAAAGACAACTCTTTTCAAGATAATTATGGGTATTGAAAGCGGTCAGGGTGAAGTGTTCAAAAGAAAAGAGGCGGCAGTAGGCTACCTGGAACAGATACCCATTTATGGTAAGGGTATTAAAGGAGAGGATGTTCTTGCGGAAGCCTTTGAGGAAATCAATGGCCTAAGGAAAAAAATGACTTACTGTGAAAACAGGATGACCAATATTGATGAAGACCAGGAAAGGCTTCTTGAAGAATACGGTAAGCTTCAGATGGAATATGAAAGCCTTGGTGGATATGATCTGGAGGAAAAATCCAGCCGTATAATAGAAGGTATGAATATTAGGAAGCTTCTTAATAGGGACTTCAATGCCTTAAGCGGTGGAGAACAGACAAGGGTCATCCTTGGAAGGATGCTTCTCATGGAACCGGACATACTCCTTCTAGACGAGCCTACCAACCATCTTGACCTAAGGTCTGTTGAATGGCTGGAGGGATATCTGAGGGACTATGGTGGGGCGGCTATAATAATATCACACGACAGATATTTCCTCGACAATACTGTAAGCAGGATAGTGGAAATGAGAAGGGACGGCTCAGACCTTTTTCACGGCAACTATTCCTATTATGTTATTGAAAAGGAAAGACGTTTTTACGAAGCCCTTAAATGGTACAACAACCAGCAGAAGAAAATCAAGAGGATGGAAGAGCAGATCCATAGATTCCGAGTCTGGGGAGATATGCGGGACTCTGAGAAGATGTACAAGAAGGCCAAGGAGCTCGAAAAAAGGCTTGAGAAGATGGATCAAATGGACAGACCAGTCCTTGACAGAAAAAAGATAAACCTTGGAGGTTTGAAAGGCGGCAGGACAGGTAAGATAGCCCTTGAGGCAAAGAATCTGTCAAAATCCTATGATGGAGTCGAACTCTTTTCACAAGCGGGCTTTGAGGCACGATTCGGCGACAGCCTGGCACTTTTGGGAGACAATGGTACAGGAAAGACAACCCTGCTGCGCATACTAAAGGGTGAAGTGGAAGCTGATCAAGGTGAGTCAATACTTGGTTCAAGGGTTGAAGCAGGATATCTTCCCCAGAAGATAGAATTTGAAAATCCGGGACTGTCCATACTTGACTACTTTACAGGAAGTCTGGCATTAACTGTTTCGGAAGCCAGAAAAGAACTGGCCAAGATACTTTTCTATGGAGAGGATGTTTTCAGGAAGATTTCCATGCTTTCAGGAGGAGAGAAGTCCAGACTGAAGCTTAGCCATATACTTCATAAAAAGGCAAATCTTCTATTTCTGGATGAGCCTACCAACCATCTGGACATCGATTCAAGGGAAATACTTGAGGATACCCTTCTTGAATTTCAAGGAACAATAATATTCGTTTCCCACGACAGATATTTCATAAACAAGCTTGCAACACGGGTGGGGGAACTGAGAAAGAAAAGGCTCAGGATATACAACGGAGACTATGAATATTTCAAGACTATGAAGGAAAGGGAAGTGGAAAAGGAAGCTGAAGTTCTTGAAAGGAAAAAAGTCAGACTTTCGACGGGAAAGGACTGGAAGGACAGATCTGGCAAAGTACTCAAATCCCTTGAAAAAAAGAAGAAGGTACTTGAAGATGAAGTCCAGGAAAAGGAAGGAAAAATAGATAACTTGTCTATGGAAATGGATGAGAATCCTTCAGATTATGAACTTCTTGAAAAGCTTCAAGAGCAAAAGGAAGCCCTGGAAGAAAAATGTCTTGAAAAATATATGGAAATAGAAGAAATCACAAGTGAAATAGAAAAAGAGAGGGAGGTTGCAAATGAAAGTTAAGATAGGTCAGATTCAAATGCATATAAGAGAGGACAAGGATGAAAATATCAAGCGAGCGGGAGAATTCATAGACGAAGCTGCCGATAGGGGAGCGGACATTGTGGTATTGCCGGAAATGTTCAATTGCCCATATAAGGCTTCATACTTCCCCAAATACGCTGAAATCCAGGGTGGAGATACATACACATTTCTAAAGGGGAAGGCTCTTGATAAGGGTGTTTATATCTTCGGAGGATCCATTCCTGAAAAGGACTTGGAAGGAAGAATATTCAATACATGTTTTATATTCGATAGAGAAGGTAATGAACTTGGCAGACACAGGAAAACTCACCTTTTCGATATAGATGTGAAAGGGGGTCAGTCTTTCAGGGAGTCTGACACCTTGACAGCTGGAGACGGACCTACAGTTGCAGATACGGAATTCGGAAAAATAGGAGTAATGATATGCTACGATGTAAGATTTCCAGAGTTTGCAAGAATGATGGTCAATCAAGGGGCGGGAATCATAATTGTACCGGGAGCATTCAACATGACTACGGGACCTGCCCACTGGGAAATTCTATTCAGGACAAGAGCAGTTGACAATCAGGTCTTTACAGTGGGAACTGCTCCTGCAAGGGACCTTGATAATTTCTATGTATCATACGGTAATTCCATGGTGGTTTCTCCATGGGGTGAAATACTTTCTAGAATGGAAGGGGAAGAGGCTGTTATGCTTACAGAAATTGAGACGGATCTCATTGGTCAAATAAGGGAACAGCTTCCATTATTGAAGCACAGAAAGCGGGAAATGTATAAAATTTAGATTGTAATGATTACAATTTAAAATCATTACAATTACCATTGACAAATGACAAAAAAGTCTTTATTATATAAGTATACTTTCATTATTGTATTGATGAGAGGTTTTAACAATATCACTATTGTAGCTGAAAATGTTACTTTAGGATAATTAAAGGAGGATACTATGTTATCAAAGAATTTATTGGACGAACTAAATCTTCAAATTAAATATGAACTTGAATCAGCTCACTATTACCATGCTATGCAGACATACTTCGATTCAAATGACCTTCCCGGATTTGCCAACTTCTTCAAGGTTCAGGCAGAGGAAGAAAGATTCCATGCAGACAAGTTTTACAACTATGTTTATGATATGGGTGGAGATGTTGAATTAACAGCACTTGATCTTGTAGGAAAAGAGTTCGCATCACCTCTTGATATATTTGAAAAAGCTCTCGAACACGAGAAATTCGTAACAAGCAG
>CAZFYP010000087.1:0-5802 GCA_964523535.1 uncultured Clostridia bacterium | reverse complement strand
CTGAAATGTTCAGGCGTATAATTCTTATCCTTCATTGCTTCCTTTATCTCTTCAAGCATCCTTTCCTTGTCTTCGTTAAGTACTCCGCTGAGATTTACATAGTTGGAAACATGGTTGCTTCTGAAGACACAATTGTCAAGGTTCATCTTGTCAAGCATGAGATATGTTTCATCCATTATCTCGTCAGGAGTCATAAGCTTGAACTTGCCGCTTCTCACATCTGAAGCCAGTTCGGTTCCTTCGTCTATATTCAGGGTCAGTAGTGCAAAATAATGAGGGTTTATTGCAGAAATAACTCTGGCAGAATCAAGTGCATGTTCCTTTGAAAGTTCCATGCTGCCTATTCCTGATATTATCATGCATGAGAAGATGAAGCCTGCATCGACAGCCTTTCTTCCCGCCTCGATCATCTGGTTTCCATCTACGCCCTTCTTTATCCTTGAAAGTATTTCATCACTTCCTGTCTCAACTCCCATATAAAGCATTGCAAGACCTGCTTCCCTTATGGTTTTCAGTTCCTCGGGAGTCTTTCTTAATAAATCCTTTGGGCCTGAATAGCATGAAATCCTTTCTACATTTGGAAAGTTGGATTTTACAATTTCAAGGAAATGGAGTATCTTGTCTGTAGCCAGACAGAGGAAATCACCATCCGCTATAAAAATTTTTCTTGGATTTGAATCATATCTTTTTATATACTCGATATGTTCCATTACTTCTTCATCAGTTCTTATTCTAAATTGCTTACCTTTGTACATGCCGCAAAACGTACATTTATTATGGGAACATCCTTCCGTTATCTGAATGATAAGACTTCTTCCTTCACTTGGTGGTCTGTATACTGGACTGCTGTACATAATTATACCTCTTTTTATTTTTATATTTTCTTTATTTTTTTATGTCATTTTTTTATTTTACTTGATTATTATATATATCATACACTTGAAAGCAACTAATTTCAATAATTTTCGCATTGTTGACGGTATTTTTTTCGCCGGTACTATCGAAAATGACTTATAAGAGTAATTCCTCTTTGCATTCAATGATTTTTTGCATTACTTTCCTGAAGGTTATTTGCTTGAAATTGTGAATTATTTATAATGAATTTATAGTGAAAAAGTAGTATAATAATATAATTACAGGCTGAATCAGGCCGAAAAAATGAAAAGGGGTGTTGCTTTGAAAAAATTTATGGGTATAGGAGGAAGAATTCTTTTTATTCTTCTCTTCGGATTCTTTATGTCGTTTTTTGTTTTTGAATCAATAGGCGAAGACGGATTTTCCTTAACAGGCATGCCTGTCAAACTTATGATTATGATTGCTTCTTTTCTTGTGATGTTTATCGGATTGTTCATTTCGTTTAAAAATGTAAAGCTGGGAGGCTTTATAATCTTGGCTGGAGGACTGTTCAATGCTTTATATATGATAATTGGAGGAGGTTTTGATGATATTGATGCAGCCTTGATATTTGGTCTGCCCTTCATTATTGTCGGGGCCATGATTATGGCTTCCTTCAGGAAAAAAAGTAAATACTATTGATGCGGTTTCAAGTCCGCATCTTAATTTAACTTAAAAAAGTTTAAAATGTTGACGTATAGCCATTCTAGTGATAATATAGAACATATTAATTTACTTATCATTTACCTATCGGTGATTTTCCCAAAAACTTACTTAATTAACAGATCTAATTAATCATTCCATGCAAAAAATATTCCATAAAGGCAGTAAGTATTATTATGAATTTTTGTATAATCATCAATAAATAATGAAATAGTGACAAATGATGGATTTAAAAAATGCCATTGGATTTTTTGTGTGTTTAGGAGGAAATTTTGAATATAAATGAACTGAAGGATATGAAACTGGTAGACCTTAAGGTTTTGGCCAAGGAAAAGGGAATACAGAATATATCCAAGTACAAGAAAAATGAATTGATTGAAGAAATCAAGAAGAATATGGAAAAAATCAAAATCAAGGATGAAAAGGAAAAGCATAAAAGCAGCCTCCCGGACAGACTCAATGAAGAAGTGGACAAAAGCGAGGAAATCCTTGAAGCCACAGGCATACTTGAGCTCCATACTGACGGATATGGATTTTTGAGAAGACATAATTATCTTTCAAGTGACCAGGATGTCTATGTTTCACCTTCTCAGATAAGAAGATTCAGGATGAAGACCGGAGACAAGGTGAGTGGAATCACCAGACCTGCAAAACAGGGAGAGAAATACAAGGCTCTTCTATATGTTAAAAAGATAAACGACCTTAATCCGGAATCAGCAGTGAAAAGGTCTGACTTTGACAAGCTTGTCCCAATCTATCCTGAGGAAAGAATAAAGCTTGAAACCAGTCAAATGAAACTTTCAATGAGGATAATCGACATAATAGCTCCAATAGGAAGGGGACAGAGGGGAATGATAGTTGCTCCTCCAAAGGCAGGAAAGACAACCCTTATGAAAAGTGTTGCAAATGCAATTGCTGAAAACCATCCTGACCTTGAGATGATAATTCTTCTTATAGACGAGAGACCTGAAGAGGTAACGGACATGCAAAGGTCCGTAAAGGGAGATGTTGTATATTCAACATTTGATGAGCTTCCAAGACATCATATCAAGGTGGCTGAAATGGTACTAGAAAGGGCAAAGAGACTTGTAGAGCATGGTAAGGACGTAGTAATACTTCTAGACAGCATTACAAGGCTTGCAAGGGCCTATAACCTCACCATACCTCCCACTGGAAGGACCTTGTCCGGTGGACTTGATCCTGGAGCCCTCCACAATCCCAAGAGATTTTTCGGTGCAGCTAGGAATATAGAAAACGGTGGAAGTCTTACAATACTTGCCACTGCTCTTATAGAGACGGGATCTAGAATGGATGATGTAATATTCGAGGAATTCAAGGGTACTGGTAACATGGAGATACACCTTGACAGGAAGCTTTCCGAAAAGAGGGTATTCCCTGCTCTTGATATTAACAAGTCAAGTACTAGAAGGGAAGATCTGCTTCTCGACCAGCATGAACTTCAGACAGTATGGTATTTGAGGAAGGTCTTGAGCAGTTATGCAACGGACTATGTAACGGAGAAATTCCTAAGCGGTCTTACATCGACAAAGAATAATCTGGAGTTCATAGACAATGCACAAAAGATAATGAATTTGGACAGAAATAAAAATTAAGCAAAAAAGATATTGATTTGATATACTTCATATGCTATAATTTTATGGTGCTAAAAAAAGAGATTAATGTATCATTTTAGATATAAGCTTATTTGGAAAGAGGTGAAAAAGCATGAAAAAAGATATACAACCTGAATACAAAGTAGTTAAAGTAACATGTGCTTGTGGAAACACATTTGAAGCTGGTTCTGTAGATGATGAGATCAGAGTGGAAATTTGTTCCGAGTGCCATCCTTTCTTTACTGGAAAGCAGAAGTTTATCGATGCAGGTGGACGTGTTGATAAATTCAAGAAGAAATACAACAGATAATTAAGTGTGCAAAGATTACAAAATAAATTACGGCCTTTTGGGCCGTATTTTTTTACCCTTTTTATTATACAGTTTCAAGACTTTCATTGCCTGGTGGACAGGGGGTTTTTCTAGTATTATAATAATAAGGTACATTGATTCATTGACAGAATGAAATGTTATATAAATTATGAAATGGGAGAGGTGAGATGAAGCATGGAAAAGAACAACCTTACGGATTATAGAGTAGACAAGACAATCCTTAAACTGACTTTGCCCATGATATTCGGCATGCTAAGTCTTGTTGTCTTCAACCTAACTGATACCTATTTCATAGGAAAGCTTGGTACAGACCAGCTGGCAGCCATATCATTCACATTTCCCGTAGTATTGATAATCAACAGTGTAGCACTGGGAATGGGTATAGGAACAGCCTCCATAGTATCCAGGGCGGCAGGAAGGAAAAGTCAGAATATGGTGATTAAAACAGCCACCGATGGTGTCTTCCTGGCATTTTGCTTTGTCATAATAGTGACTGCCATAGGGCTCAATACTATAGACAATGTCTTTACAGCCCTTGGTGCTGGAAATGACGTCCTTGGATATGTCAGGGAATATATGTCCATATGGTATCTTGGCATGCCCTTTGTTGTTGTCCCCATGGTGGGAAACTATATAATAAGGGCTCTTGGAGATACAAAGACTCCATCCATAATAATGACTGTAGCCGCTATTGCTAATGGAATATTTGATCCCCTCTTAATATTCGGAATCGGCCCTTTTCCTGAACTGGGTATAAAAGGAGCCGCCCTTGCAACAGTCTTGGGAAGGATGATAACCTTCAGCGTATCACTTTACATACTTATAGTGAGAGACAAGGTTGTCAAATTCAGAATAAGAGACTTAAGTGATGCCTATGAGTCATGGAAGCTTATACTCTATGTTGGAGTGCCGGCGGCCATAGTGAGGATAATAACTCCTGTTAGTGCAGGTGTAATTACAAGACTCATATCGGCATATGGTTATGAAGCTGTTGCAGGTTACGGCGTGGCTACAAAAATTGAATATTTTCTCCTGGCCTTTGTAAATGCCATGGCCAATGTCATGGTTCCTTTTGCCGGCCAGAATTTTGGTGCAAAAAAAGAATCCAGGATAATTGAAGGAATGGCCTA
Organism: uncultured Clostridia bacterium; assembly: GCA_964523535.1. Taxonomy (GTDB): domain Bacteria; phylum Bacillota; class Clostridia; order Tissierellales; family Dethiosulfatibacteraceae; genus Dethiosulfatibacter. Next base: position 1,171 of record CAZFYP010000087.1, on the reverse strand, counting down.
TGTGAGAAAGACCATGTTCAAGTACAGTATTTTCATTTTTGTCATGATGGTTTTACTTGCGGACAAGATTGCACCACTTTTCAATGATAATGTCGAAGTTAACAAGATTACAGTCCTATACCTGACCATTCTTCCCATAGGATATGGATTCCAGGGAATGTTTCTCAATAATGCATCCATATTGAATGCCGTCAACAAACCTCTTTATGCAGCACTTTTCTCATCTGTTCAAATGTTTGTAATCTGCATACCGTCTGCAATTGTATTGTCCGGATTCATAGGAATCAGGGGCATATTCATGGCCCTTCTCTTTTCATATATAATCAGCGGCAGTTTTTCCTATGTTTTTACAAAAAAAACAATAAAGGGAAAAATAAAGGAATAGTTTTTTATTTTGTATTTTCTTGTATTTTTACGTATTTTTTTGTTACTTGCTATTACAATGATTAAAGTTGGAGACTTGTATGAAGCATTTATTATTTGATGTTCCAAAAAAACAATTTGGAGTATAATAGGATAATAGTGAAAAGGATGGAGTGAAACTATCTTTTGATTTAAATGAATGGAAATCGAGATAAAATCTTTCTGAATATTGGTTTTGCAGAATTGTGGGCTCCATTGCAATGCTTATGTTTTGAAGGTTTGTCGAGGCTGGTGGATTTATTAAACCTTGATTTTTTTATGCATAGGGTGTATAATTATTTCGTGTTCATTATTTAACATACCAAAAAAACAAAAGAAAGACAAGAAAGGGGCGACATAGTATGGATTATGGTTGGTTAGCGGTTCTACCACCGCTGGTAGCGATTATTTTGTGTTTCGTGACAAAAAGAGTTCTAATTTCGTTGTTTGCAGGTATTTTTACAGGTGCAATAATCATTTCAGGAGGAAATCCTCTGGCAGCAGCAGGATATTCACTTGAAACAATAGTTGCGCAGGTTACAGATGATTGGAATGCAAGACTTTTAATATTCAACCTTCTAATGGGTGCTGGTATAGCATACATATGGAGACTGAATGGAAGCAAGGCTTTAACAGATTGGGCAAGAACAAAGATTAAGACCAAAAAAGGTGCATCTGTTGGAGCATGGCTGTTAGGAATTATAGTATTTTTCAATGACTACTGTAATGCAGCAATAGTTGGAAACGTATTCAGGGATATTTCTGAAGA
>CAZFYP010000086.1:0-11308 GCA_964523535.1 uncultured Clostridia bacterium | reverse complement strand
CAAGAAGGTATAAAAAGGATTGTAGTGCGGACTAAGTGGTAATTCAGTACTGTAAGAGGCAACTTTACAGAAGTGTCATTAAAGGGGAACCGCCTTTTGGCGACAAAGGGTTGATGCTTGGGAAAGCCAACTGAACCTAAGCCGTAAAATTTACTGTTTGTACCGCCATTTTTTATTATAAGAACATTGATATGTCAATAAGAGGAAATAAATGAGCAATAACAAGGAAACAAAAAATCACTGGATTCTAATAGTTACTGTATCGACAATAATTCTGGCGTCTTTTTTCAGTTTCACATCCGAATCCATTCTTAAAAACCTGAATATATATGTTGCCTTCCTAACACTTATAGCAATTATCAGTATAGGTGTTATTTTTGATATTATAGGAGTGGCCTCTGCCGTTTCAGATGAGAAGGCTTTTCATGCCATGGCCGCCAAAAAGGTGGAAATAGCAAAATACTGTCTTTTCATAACGAGAAACGCCTCCAAGGTGTCAAGCTTCTGTAGTGATGTCATTGGAGATATTGCCGGTATAGTAAGCGGTGCTGCCGGTACTATCATTGTACTTAGTCTCATTGAAAACTACGGATTTGTAAGCGGTTCCTTGATGAGTGTAGTCATGAGCAGTATCATAGCAGGACTTACAGTAGGAGGCAAGGCCCTTGGCAAGGATCTTGCCATAAACAAGTCAAAGACAATAGTAATGGGTGCAGCAGGCATTTTACGCCAGGTCCATAAAATAATAAAATTTAAAGTATAGGTGAAAAATGGGTAAAAAAATAAGAATTGATGTTCTTTTAACTGAAAGAAAATACTTCGACAGCAGGGAAAAGGCAAAAAGAGCCATTATGGCAGGTAATGTCCTTGTAGACAATCAAATAGTAGACAAGGCAGGAACCTTGATAAAAGATGATTCTGAAATCAGGGTAAAGAAGAAGGACAGGTATGTAAGCAGGGGAGGATTCAAGCTTGAAAAGGCAATAGGTGAATTCGGTCTTGTTCTTAAAGATAGAATTTGCATGGATATAGGTTCTTCAACTGGTGGATTCACAGACTGCATGCTTCAAAATGGTGCAGTCAAGGTATACTCCGTAGATGTGGGATATGGACAATTGGACTGGAAGCTGAGAAGTGATGACAGGGTTGTTGTAATGGAGAGGGTTAATTTCAGAAGGCTTGATACTGATACCATTGAAGACTCCATTGATTTCTTCAGTGTAGATGTATCCTTTATTTCATTAAAGCATATATTCCCAAATATCAAGAAGCTGTCCAATGAAAAGTCTGAAATAGCAACGTTGATCAAGCCCCAGTTTGAAGCAGGCAGGGAAAAAGTTGGAAAACATGGTGTAATCAGAGACAGCAATGTACATATAGAGGTTATTCAGAAGGTGATTAATTATGCACTGGATAATGAACTGTATTGCAAGGCAGTAACATTTTCTCCCATAAAGGGGGCAAAGGGCAATATTGAATATCTTGCACTTTTCACCACCAAGGATGAAAATATTGAAATAAATCCTGAAGAAATTGTAAATTTTGCTCTAAATGAATTAAATAATTGAAATATGTGTATAAATATGCAATAATAGGATATATTATATTTATAGAGAATTTTTGACGGGATTTGACCGTTTACACTATGAAAACAAGGAGATTTAAATGAAGAAATATGCAAGACAGTCCAAAATACTTGAGCTGATAAACGAAAAGGAAATTGAAACTCAGGAGGACCTGGCTGAATCACTGAAAGCAATTGGTATAGATGTTACACAGGCAACAATTTCAAGAGACATAAAGGAACTGAGACTTATAAAGGTTACTGCAAAATCAGGAAAGTACAAGTATGGAACAATCGAAGAAAGTCAAAATTCAATATCTGACAGACTTGTGAGGATATTCAAGAATTCCATAGTTTCCATCGATGCTGCAATGAACATTGTAATAATCAGGACAATACCGGGAGCAGCTCAAATTTGCGGTTCTGCAATTGATTCTCTACAGATTACAGATATCGGTGGATCAATAGCAGGTGATGATACTGTATTTGTAGCATGCAAGAGTCTCGAGTCTGTAGAAGAAATAATAAACAACCTTTACAGTCTCATTAACTAGGGAGGAAACAATGCTTCTCAATCTTAGTGTAATGAACTTCATCATATTTGAGAAAATTTTCATAGATTTCACAGAAGGTTTTAACGTCTTTACCGGTGAAACAGGTGCCGGCAAATCAATGATTATTGATTCCTTGAATCTGCTTTTGGGAGGCAAATCCAATAAAAACTTTGTAAGAAAGGGAAGCTCCAAGGCGGTTGTTCAGGGGAGCTTTTTTATTGAAAAAAATTCACCTCTTGTCCATATACTAGAAGAAAACAATATTGATTTGGACGATAATACAATTATCATTAGCAGGGAAGTACATAGCAACGGGCGGTCTACTGCTAGAATCAACGATATAATGATAAACATATCATATTTGAAAAGGATATCCAAATATCTTCTGGATATTCACGGGCAATACGAACAACAGTCCATACTGAACAAGGATGAACATATTCTTATTCTTGACAAGATGTGCGGTAAAGACTTGTCCGGACTTCATGATAAGTACAAGGAAAGATTTTATGGATACAGAAATCTTATGGCAGAACTTAAATCCCTTGAAGAAAACAACAAGGACAAGTATGCGAAAATTGACTATCTCAAGTATCAGATAAAGGAAATAGAGGATGCCTCACTAAAGGCAGGGGAAGATCAGGACCTTCTTGAAGAACTTTCCATATTGTCAAACATAAGTGAAATAAAGGTTAATCTGAATAATTCACTTAATATCATAAACGGTGAAAGCAACTCCATAATGGACAGTCTATCAAAGTCCATCGGTCTCTTGAGAAAGGTTTCAAGGTTTGACTCAAAAATAATCGAGTTTGATGAAACTCTTGGAATAATAATGGACAACTGTCAGGAGCTTGCTTATGACATAATTAGCTATATGGACCAGAAGGATGTTGATGAAGAAAGACTGGGATTTTTGACTGAAAGACTTGACCTCTTAAACAATCTTAAAAGAAAGTACAACATGGAAACTCCTGAATTACTTTCTTTCAAGGAAAAGGCAAAGTCAGAACTTACAGAACTCCTTGACCTTGAAAATATCATTTCTCAAAAGAATATTCAGCTTGAAGGCATTGTCAAGGAAATGGAAGCACTTTCTCTATATATGAAAAAAGCCAGGAATAAGAAGGCTGCAACCATAGAGAAACTTATTGAAAACCAGCTTCATTCATTAAATATGAAGGAGGCCAGATTCAAGGTGGCAGTTGAAGATACTGAAGATTTCAACATATACGGCAAGAATAGTGTTGCATTCTATATATCCACAAACCTTGGAATGGAACTCATGGAGCTTGAAAAGATACTTTCAGGTGGTGAAGTTTCCAGGATTATGCTTGCCATAAAATCAATAATAAATGAAATTGACGACATCCCTACAATGATATTTGACGAGATAGATTCAGGAATAAGCGGGAGGACTGCTCATCTTGTTGGCAATAAAATAAGCAGACTTTCAAAGACCCACCAGATAATCTGTGTCACCCATTCTCCTCAAATATCCTCTGCAGCTGATACTCATTTCAGGATTGAAAAGAAATCAGATATGAATAAGACTTGGTCATCTGTAGAAAAACTGAACAGGGAAGAGAGAATAAATGAAGTTGCAAGACTCTTAAGCGGTCTTGACATTACTGAGTCTTCTGTGAAGAATGCGGAAGAACTCATTGAAACTATAAAATAACGGAGAAAAAAATGATAGAAAAAACAATATCGACAAAAAGAATACATGAAGGTAGTATACTTAATCTAAGAGTGGATGAAGTTCTCCTTCCAAACAATAAAACATCAAAAAGGGAAATCATAGAACACAATGGTGCTGTGGCAATGGTTGCTGTAAACAATGAGAATGATGTAATTTTGGTGAAGCAGTTCAGGAAGGCAGTTGAGAAAGTAATGATTGAAATTCCAGCCGGTAAGCTTGAACTGGATGAAGATCCTGACCAGTGTGCAGTAAGGGAGCTTATTGAAGAAACAGGCTATAAGCCCAATAAAATCACAAGAATGTTTGATCTTTCCACTTCTCCAGGATTCTGTACAGAGGTAATTCATATGTATATTGCAGAAGATTTGGAAGAAGCATATCTTGACTGTGATGAAGATGAGTTCATAGAAGTTGTGAAAATGAATATCGATGAAGCTGTAAACATGATAAGTAGGGGAGAAATAACTGATTCAAAAACCATTGCAGGACTTCTTTACTACAAGGTAAACCATAGCAGGTAAATTGCCATATGGTTTTAAATTTTACGAACTTAAAGCCAATAGCTTTTATTGCAACATAAGAATCACAAGGGCATAGATGCATTAAAGTCATCACAGTGTTTACTACAGGCAAAAGTTATGCATATTAAACTTTCCTGCGCCTATGTAGTTGTGGTATTATATAGATGGTACTATATATGGTACCGGAGGTAAAAATGAATGAACATATAAGGAAATATGCAGAATACCTTGAAAATAGAGGGAGTTTTTCAAAAAACACTTCTTCAGCATATATAAGGGATCTGACAAGTTTCAACACATATATTGAAGAAAGCTACAAAAGGGAATTGACTGAAGTAACAAAGACCATGATACTGACCTATGTACTTGATATGCAGAAAAAATCAAAAAATGCATCTACAGTGTCACGAAGCCTTTCGTCCATTAAATCCTTTTACAAATATCTTGAAAAGGAAAGAAAGATTAATAAAAATCCTTCAAATGGAATCCAGGCACCAAGGATTGAAAAGAAAATGCCTCAATTCCTTACAGTTGAAGAAATCGAAAAGCTTCTCAATGAGCCAAATATTGACACTGTCAAGGGTTGCAGGGACAAGGCAATGCTAGAACTCTTGTATTCCACAGGCATAAAGGTAAGCGAACTTCTAAGTCTTAAGATAAGCTCCTACTCAAGATACAGTGACAGCCTTAGAATAGTGAACAAGAAAAACTCAAGGCATGTCCCTGTTGGAGAAACAGCAAAGACACATCTTGAAAAGTATATTAACCAATACCGTCAGTCACTGAATCCTGAAGAAGGAGAGGATACTCTTTTTCTTAATGTAAATGGAAAAACCATGTCCAGACAGGGCTTTTGGAAGCTAATAAAAAGCTATGCAAAATCGGTAAATATCGAAAAAGATATTACACCTCAAATTATCAGAAACTCCTTTGTTGTACATCTCTTGCAAAACGGTGCCGACATTGGAACACTTAACTCACTTTTCGGGCAGAATAATATAAGCATGATACAGTCTTACTTAAAGAGCAGGCAGAACAAGACTTTTGAAATCTACAAAAGGACACATCCAAGATCTTAAGGAGGTTACATATGTTTAATAGAGTTATTCTTATTGTTTTAGATAGTGTAGGTGTGGGGGCAATGCCCGATGCTGCAGATTACGGAGATGAAAACAGCAATACAATCCTTCATGTATATGAAGGAAATGAAGACTTCCATCTTGAAAATCTTGAAAAGATGGGACTCACCTATATAGAGGGACTTGATAAAATCAAGGACTATAAGATCATTACTACAGGAATGTACGGAAGATTGATGGAATTGTCAAATGGAAAGGATACTACTACAGGTCACTGGGAAATAGCAGGCATTGTATCTGATAGCTCACTTCCTACATATCCAAATGGATTCCCAGATGAAGTCATGGATGAATTTGTAAGGGAATCAGGAAGAGAATATCTTGGAAACAAACCTGCTTCAGGCACAGCCATAATTGAAGAACTTGGACAAGACCATATGGAAACAGGCAAACTGATTGTATATACTTCGGCTGACAGCGTTTTTCAAATAGCGGCCCATGAGGATATTGTTCCTCTTGAAGAGCTTTATGCCATTTGCGACAAGGCCAGAAAAATGCTTCAGGGAAAACATGGAGTTGGAAGAGTAATTGCAAGACCTTTTGAAGGAAGTCCAGGGTCTTTTAAAAGAACTGAAAACAGAAGAGACTATTCACTTCCGCCTACAGACAAGACAATGCTTGACCTACTAAAGGAAAGAGGTCTTGATGTAGTTGCCATTGGAAAGATTGAAGATATCTTTGCCCATGTTGGTATTACAAAGGCACTTCATACAACAAACAACAGAGACGGTATAGAAGCTACAATAGATGAAATAAATAATGAATCCAAAGGTCTAATATTTACCAACCTTGTAGATTTTGACATGCTATACGGTCACAGAAACAATGTTCAGGGATACGGGGATGCACTTAAGTATTTTGATTCAAAACTGCCAGAAATAATTGAAGCAATGAAAGATGATGATCTGCTTATGATAACCGCCGACCATGGTTGTGACCCTTCAACAGACAGCACGGACCATTCACGAGAGTATGTACCACTTCTTTGCTACTGCAAGAATATTATTTCTTCTGATATGAAGACTATGAAAGGATTCAATACAATAGCAAGTACCGTTATGGATATATTTGATATCGACAATGATTTTGAAGGCCAAAGCATATTAAAAGACTTGGTCAGGAGCTGATGAGATGAGAGTATATGATTTGATAAGCAAGAAGAAGCATGGCCAAAGACTTTCAAAGGAAGAAATCAACTATATAATAGAAGGATATGTTTCAGGAGATATACCGGACTATCAAATATCCTCCCTGCTCATGGCAATATATTTCAAGGGTATGGACCTTGAAGAAACCATTGACCTTACTGAGGCAATGATAAACTCCGGTGATGTGGTGGACCTTTCCCATATTGAAGGGATAAAGGCCGATAAGCACAGTACGGGAGGTGTGGGAGACAAGACTTCCCTTGCACTCCTGCCCCTAATGGCATCCTGCGGACTTAAGGTATCAAAGATGTCCGGAAGGGGACTAGGACACACGGGAGGCACCCTCGACAAGCTTGAATCCATACCGGGATTCAATATAAACCTGTCAAAGGAAGAAATGTCTTCTGTAGTCAATAGTGTGGGCTTTGCAATTGCAGGACAAACGGCAAACCTTGTGCCTGCTGACAAGAAGCTTTATGCATTAAGGGATGTTACTGCTACAGTGGACAATATGTCACTTATTGCTAGTTCCATCATGTCTAAAAAGATAGCCTCAGGAGCAGACAATATAATACTGGATGTTAAGATAGGCAGCGGAGCCTTCATGAAGGACATTGAACATGCTGTCAGGCTTGCCGAAACCATGGTTAGCATAGGTAGTGGATTCAATCGCAATGTAGGGGTTGTACTTACAAATATGGAAGAACCTTTAGGAAAGGCAGTGGGAAATTCATTGGAAGTAATGGAAGCGGTGGATACGCTTAAAGGCATCGGTCCTGAAGATTTCACAGAACTTTGCATTTTCTTGAATTCAGTTATGCTTAAACTTACAGGCATAGTATCAACGCTTGAAGAAGGAAGGGAAAAGACAAGGGAGGCCCTTGAATCCGGGAAAGCATTTGAAAAATTCAAAGAATTCATATCGGCCCAGGGCGGCAACATAGAATATATCGATAATATGGAAAAATTTGAAACCTCCCAATATTCATATGAAATAACCAGCCCGGCTGATGGTTACATTCAAACAATAGATGCTGAGAAAATCGGTATTTGTTCCTTGATGTCAGGTGCCGGAAGAGAAACAAAAGAATCGGACATTGACTATTCCGCCGGCATTCTCCTTTGCAAGAAAACAGGAAGCCCTGTAAAGAAAGGTGAACTCCTTGGTACGATACATACCAACAAGGATGGAATAGAAGATCAGACAAGGGATATGTTTCTGGCTGCATACAAATTCAGCCATGATACTGTCTCAGCAAATGAAATAATCATAGGACTTGTAGACGAATCCGGCTTTACAGACCTTAGAAAGAAGGGATAAAATTGAAATATATAGTTCATTTGAATAAGTTCCACGGTCCATTCGATCTCTTATTTTATCTAATTGAGTCTAGTGAAGTGGATATATACGACATACCCATATCTGAAATAACAGAACAATATATAGGCTACCTAGATGCCCTTCAGGAACTGGACATGGATGTAACCAGTGAATTCATTCTAATGGCTTCAACCCTTCTTGAAATTAAGTCTAAGATGCTGCTTCCAAGAAAGGAAGGATCCGAAGATCCAAGGGAGGATCTTGTTAGTCAGCTTCTGGAATACAAAATATACAAAGGGGTTTCGGAAACTCTTAAGACAAGGGAAGAAAAAGAAATGGAATTCATCGAAAAACCGGCTGAGGAAATCCAATATGATTCCAGTCTTAATGAACAGCTTCTCTTTGAAGAAATAAGTGTATATGATCTCATGTATAGCTTCCAGGAACTTCTGAAAAATTGCAAAGACACTGAACCTGAAGAATTAATCTTTGAAATTCAAAAGGATGAATTCACAATAACAGACTGCATGGAAATAATAAATGAAAAGCTTGGATTGTTGAAAAAAATAAGCATAAGGGAAATTGTCTCTTCCAACAAGTCAAGAAAGTTTATAGTGGCTGTATTTCTAAGCATTCTTGAAATGTCAAAACTTAAGAATCTTAAAGTTGTTCAGGATTATACTTTTGGAGAGATATATCTGATTAAGGGCATAGCCTAAAAAAATATTGATAATGAAAACTATAGAGATGGATACAAGGTGGCTATATGGATAAAAACAGGATGAAAAGCATAATTGAAAGCATATTGTTTGCCTGGGGCGAGCCTATAAAAATAGGAGAAATCAGCAAGATACTGAATATCAAAGTTTCAATGGCAAAAAAAATCCTTGCTGAAATGGCTGAAGAATATGAAGCTGAAAACAGGGGAATAGTTCTCAAAAAGGCAAATGAAATGTATCAGCTTAAGACCAAGGATAAAAATTTTCCCTTCATAAACCAGCTCTTCAAACCCAATAGCAGAAACAGTCTTTCAAATTCCGCCTTGGAAGCGCTGTCTATCATAGCCTACAAGCAACCTGTAACCAAAATAGAAATAGATCAGATCAGGGGTATAAAGTCGGACTATATACTGAAAAGTCTTATTGATAAGAAACTCATTGCCATAAAAGGCAAGCTGAATAAGCCGGGTAAGCCGAGTATTTATGGTACTACAGACCATTTTCTTGCGCATTTCGGCCTTGAATCCATTGATAATCTTCCTGAACTAAGTTTTGAAGAAAATATCGAAAATGTAGAAAATATAATGAATGAGAGTGAATAAATGAATAAAATGCGATTAAATAAATTCATCAGCAATTCGGGATATACGTCCAGAAGAAAGGCTGATGAATTAATATTTGAAGGAAAAGTAAAAATCAACGGTGAAATTGTAAAGGAACCCGGTAGCCAGGTTGATATCTCTGAAGATGTTGTAGAGGTAGAAGGAAAAACCATAGGGCTTGAAGAGGAGTTGAAATATATACTGCTCAATAAGCCCGTAAGGTATATAAGCTCTGTAAAGGATCAGTTCAGCAGGCCATCGGTTATTGATCTTGTAGATGTAGAAGAAAGGGTATATCCGGTAGGAAGACTTGACTTCGATTCAAGCGGTCTGATTATACTTACAAATGACGGCGACCTAACCTACAGGCTCACCCATCCCAAGCATAATATATACAAGACCTACATAGTAAGGATAAACGGCCTTATAGATGATGAAACAATAGAAAAGCTTCAAAAGGGAATGTATATAGACAACTACAGAACCCGTCCCTGTAAGATATCTTATGTGAAAGACGACGGCAGAAAATCCGTTCTGAGAGTTTCTATACTTGAAGGACGAAACAGACAGATAAGAAAGATGTTTGAAAAGTTCGACTTCAGGGTTGTTTCACTTCGAAGGATATCAGTTGGCGAAATCAGTCTGGGCGAACTTGAACCGGGACAATGGAGATATTTGAGAGATGATGAAGTCAAATATCTAAAGGATTTGTAATGAAAATAAACTTTTTCAACATAGTTGGATACTATCAATTCATGATAGAAAATATAGTTAATGATGCAATGGTAGCAGTAGACTGTACCGCCGGCAATGGGAATGATACTTTATTTTTATGCAATATCATGAAGGGGCGGGGGAAAGTGTTTGCATTCGACGTTCAGGAAGAAGCTGTAAGGGCTACGACTGAACTGTTAGAGGCGAAGTGTCCATATGACAACTATGAAGTAATCAATGATTGTCACAGTAAAATAGGTGATTTTATCGACGGTCACATAGACTTTGCACTTTTCAATCTGGGCTACCTTCCCAACAGTAAAAGTAGAGTTTCTACCACTTTTGATACAACTTTAAAATCCGTTGAGGCATGTCTCAAAAGCCTTAGAAAAAAAGGCTATATCTTCATTGCAGCTTATTTGGGTCATGATAATTCAAAGGAAAGAAACAGTCTCTTTGACTATTTGAGCAAGCTTGACAGCAAAAAATACAAGGTTGCCAACCATCGATTAATTAATATTAATAATTATCCACCCGAGTTATTTATAATTCAAAAAATGCATGACATATTTTAAATGTTGCATGCATTTTTTTGTTTTTAAGTGTAGAATACTGTAGTTTGGCTGTAGTTTTTGCAACGAATGACACCTTTCTTGCAATTTGAATTTTCCGTGAAATTTTTCTTGCAAAACGTTTTTTACAATGCTATTATTTAGGAGAATTTATTAATAGGAGGTAGCTTTATGGGCACGCCCAAAAAATTAGTTACTAATAAAAAATGGTGTAAAGGTTGCGGAATTTGCGTTGAATTCTGTCCTAAAAATGTTTTGGAACTTAAAAATGGAATCATTGACATTGCAAGACCAGATGATTGTATATCATGTGGTATGTGTGAACTGAGATGCCCTGATTTGGCAATATTCCTTGAGGAGGTATCCCATGAGCAATAATATTAAATTACTACAAGGTAACGAAGCATGTGTTGAAGGTGCTATTTCAGCAGGAATGAAATTCTTCGCTGGTTATCCTATTACCCCGTCAACAGAACTTGCTGAACTTTCGGCTGAAAAACTACCTACAGTTGGGGGTCACTTTATTCAGATGGAAGATGAAATTGCAGGAATGGCTGCAACTCTTGGTGGATCACTTACTGGTAAGAAATCCATGACGGCTACAAGTGGACCTGGATTTTCACTTAAACAGGAAAACTTTGGCTACGCATGTATCGCAGAAATACCATGTGTAGTAGTAAACGTACAAAGAGGAGGTCCAAGTACCGGACTGCCTACATCTCCGGCACAGGGAGAAATAATGCAGGCTAAAT
>CAZFYP010000085.1:0-11350 GCA_964523535.1 uncultured Clostridia bacterium | reverse complement strand
GAGATTATGTCAAGGATATACTCATAACATCTACTCATGTCCATCTTTTATTCTTTACAAATATAGGAAAAATCTATAAAATTAAGGCATATGAGATACCTGAGGCTAGACGACAGGCTAAGGGAACTGCTATAATAAACATTATACCTGTTGAATCAGGTGAAAAAGTAACAAAGGTAATTCCTATGAAGGACAAGGAATATGTGAATGAAGAGCTTATATTCTCAACAAAGCTGGGCAAGATCAAGAAGACAAGAGTAGATGAGTTCAACAATATCAGAAAATCAGGAATTATTGCCATAAAGCTTTCTGAAGATGACGAGCTTAACGGAGTCAACAAGATTTTAGGTGGAGAAGACATATTCATTGTAACAAAAAAAGGAAAAGCCATAAGATTCAATGAAGAAGAAGTAAGGTCCATGGGACGTACTGCTTCAGGAGTAAGATCCATATCTCTTGAAAGAAATGATGAAATAGTTTCAATGGATATTCTTGAAGAAGAAAAACTTATGTTTGTAATAACTGAATATGGTTATGGAAAGATGACAAAAACAGACCTGTACAGATGTCAGGCAAGAGCTGGAAAGGGTGTTAAAACCTATAAGATCACCAAGAAGACAGGTGACATAGTAGGTTCTCAACTTCTTAATAAGGAAGATGAGATAATGCTTATTAGCAAGGATGGAGTAATTATCAGAATGAGTGCTTCTGAAGTTTCTACAATGGGTAGAGCAACTCAGGGAGTAAGGGTTATGAAAATGAACGAAGGTGACAGCGTAGTATCTTTGACAAAAATTGAATTTGATGAAGACTAGGAGGTAATCCATGGCGTTGATAATTGAGAAAAGAATGGAAGAGAACAAGATAGTAGTTGTGCCTGTAGGTGATATAGATATAGTAACATCGCCTGATTTCAAGGAAGTGGTAATGGAAATGTTCACTGATAACAGCAACATACTTATTGACGGTGAAAAGCTTGAATATATGGACAGTACCGGACTTGGAGTATTGATAAGTCTTCTTAAGAAGACTAAGTCAAATAATTTAAAGATAAGTCTCACAAATCTTAAGCCAAACATCTACAAGTTGTTTGACATTACAGGATTGAACAACGTCTTTGAAATAATATAGGTGGGCATATGAGTGATAAGATAACTTTGGATATTCCAAAAAAATCAGATTTTATAAGTATAATAAGGCTTACTACATCGTCAATAGTCAACAAACTTGAATTCAACATAGACGAAATAGACGACCTTAAGATTCTTGTTTCGGAAATAAGTGTAATGTTTATCAGATATATAAAAGACGACAACAGGAATCTCATGTTTGAATTTATATTGGATGAAGACCTGATAAAAATTGACGTAACAGACATGAATCAAGGTTTATTCAAGATAGATGATGATGATCTCAGTATGCTGATAATAGAAAGTCTTTCAGATGATTACATGGTAGATGAAGAAAAAAAGAGAGTAACTATAGTAAAAAAATGTTCTTAAGCGGGTTAAGTATGAGTGAATTTAAAAGGGTAAAAAATTACGAAATGTTTCTCGAATACAGAAAAGACAAGACAAACAAGGTCCTGAGAAATGAAATCTTCAAAAAATATGAATATATTGCAGAAATAATTTCAAAAAAATATGTTAACAAAGGTATAGACTATGATGATCTTTTTCAGATTGCATGCATAGGACTTTTGTATGCCATTGAAAGATACGACCTTGAAAGAGGATTTGAATTTTCCAGTTTTGCAACACCAACGGTACTTGGTGAAATAAAGAAATACTTCAGAGACAAGAGCTGGACACTTAAGATGCCAAGGAGAATCCAGGAACTGTCAAAGAAAATAAGCGATGCCAAGATTCATCTTACTCAGACCATGCAGAAGACACCTTCCATAAGAGATATTGCCGAATATCTTGAAAGCACGGAAGAGGAAATTTTGGAGGCCATGGAGGCAAGCAAGACCTTTACACCTAAATCACTTGATATGAAGTATGAAAACGGTAGCGAGGAAAAGGACATAAGCCTTCTGGATGTAGTTGGGCAGGAAGACTTTCATTTCAAGAATTTTGAAGACAAGGATTTTATAAGCAAGGTAATGGTGAACTTGAATACTCTCGAAAAGGCAATAGTCAATGAAAGATATATACATGGGGAGAAAACTCAGATGGAACTGTCTAGGGAATTCAATATCTCCCAGGTTACAGTTTCAAGAATAGAAAAAAAGGTGCTTGAGAAATTCAAGGTTGAATACAACAAAAGTTTAAAATAACTTTGTATGCGGATTTACCGCTGATTATGGAGGCCTTTATGATGAATATGAAAAAAATTAAGAATATTGCACTTGTTGCCCATGACAATAGGAAGAATGACCTTCTTTCATGGGTGAAAACCAACAGGGATAAGCTTGAAAAACACAATCTCTACGGTACTGGAACGACTTCATACATCATTTCAAGTGAAACAGGTTTAAAAGTCCAGGGATACAAGAGCGGACCATTAGGTGGAGACCAACAGATAGGAGCGAAGATTGCAGAAGGCCAGATAGACTTTATGATATTCTTCTGGGATCCCATGACTTCACAGCCTCATGATCCTGATGTAAAGGCGCTATTGAGGATTTCAGTATTGTACGATGTACCGGTGGCAATGAACAGGTCGACGGCGGATTTTCTGTTTACATCTGAATATATTGAAAAAGAATACGAGAGACAACTTATTGATTATAAAAGTAGGGTATGATTTCCTGCTGCTTAAGTAAATAATGAATATTTAACACCTTGAATTATTTGTATTAAACATTAGAGTATAAGAAAGTAAAAAAATAGAAGGTGACAATAGTGAACACATCAGACAGAAGAAAAAAAATAATTGACTATCTCATTAAAGCAAAGGATGCTACAAAGGGAAGCAAGTTTGCCGAGGTTTTTAATGTAAGTAGACAGGTTATAGTGCAGGATATAGCTGTACTAAGAGCCGAGGGTTTTGAAATAACAGCTACACCCCAGGGTTATATCATTACTGGAAAGGATCTGGAAGGCTTCGTTGAAGAAGTTGTAAGCAGACATGAAACCATAGATGAAATAAGGGAAGAGCTTAACATAGTTGTAGACAACGGAGGAGAAGTACTTGATGTAACTGTTGACCATCCTTTCTATGGAGAATTTAATGGAAAGCTTATGATAAGATCAAGGCTTGATGTTAAGAATTTCATTATACAAATGGAGGAAAGCAATGCAGAACCATTGTCCAAAATGAATGATGGAATACATCTTCACAAGATAAAAGCTCCTTCTAAGGAAATTCTTGAGGAAATAAAAACCCAGCTTAAGAATAAGGGTTTTATAGTTAGCTAGGAAGCAAGACAAGCATTGGAGAACTCCGGTGCTTTTTTATATTAAATTAAGTGTTGTAATAGTCTGAAAAAATCAGAACACAGCTCCCTACTCCGTCGGCACGACAATCTTTTATTGATATTGATGAACATATACAAAACACCTTGAAACATTGGTGTTTTGCCACCGGTACAACAATTTATATGTACATAAATGTTATTGTTGATACCTATTAGTCGAGACCTCGATGTATTCTGATTTTTTCTAGTTTAATTGAAATTAATAAATTAAGTGTAATAAAGGACCTTCGTTAGATACTTATGGTATAATGTTTGTATGTAAAAGTGAGATTTTGCTTTGTCTGGAGGAAATGGTATGGATTTATGGAAGATAAGATATTTTTTAGTTGTGGCCAAGGAGAAGAGTATTTCTTCGGCTGCCCAGAAGCTGCATATTTCCCAGCCTCCTTTGAGCAGACATATCAAGTCTCTTGAAAAAGAGATTGGTGTTCCCTTGTTTATACGAAAAAAGTCAGGTCTTGTCTTAACTGAAACGGGTCGTGTGCTCAAGGAAAGTGGAGAAGAATTAATTGACCACTATGAAGATATAATGGTTGATTTAAAGAAGGTGTCTTCCAAGAATAATATTATTTTTGGAGCAAATGATGGTGGCAGAGACTTGGAGGTTCCTGTATATACCGAGTTATTGAACAAAAGATTCGATTATGCCGAGGTAATATCCCATTATGGACCTACTGTCGAGATTATGGATGGAATCTTGAATGGTACTATTGATATTGGTTTTATTAGAGTTCCATTTTCCAGTATGGGTAAATTTGATATTATCGAGCTGGAGATAGAAAGTTGGGTAGCCTTGATGTCGGAAAATTATCCTATGCCTGAGGATTGGAAAGATGGAGTTACTCGCAAACAACTTTATGGACATCCATTGATTGTTCCTACACGGCAGTCACTATATCTGCCCTTGATTGAAGCTTTGACAGTTGGAGACGGACCCCCTGATGTATTGTGTCATTATTTTGCATTGGAGAAAGCTGTTATAATGGCAGAGAATGAGTTGGGTATTTCAATAGTGCCAAGCAGTATTAAGAAGATAATACAGGGTCATGATTATATAACTAAGAATATCAAGGATCTTAAGATAACTACATGTTATGCTGCAATCAAGAAAAAGGGAGAATGCAGATCAGAAACATTGAGAAGATTTTGGGATGTCATTCAAGGAAAGTGAGACTGTTTAACCATGAAATTGGTTAACCGGTCTTTTTTTATGCCTTAATATTTTTAAAAAGTATGGATGTTACCATAGATTGATAATTCCATATGAAAACGTAAATAAATGGAAGTATTGCTATCAGTACATTAAGAAATTTTTGATTGATAAATAAAACACAATACTTGGTATTGCAACAAAAACTTAGAGATATACCTTTAAGGTATATCTCCATATTTATTACATATTGGACTATAAGACCAATGGCACATAGAATTAGATTAGATAAAGCATTGATAATACGTATTTTAAACAAGAAAACAGCTAGTCTTCATTAAATGTAGAAGCATTTAACAGTTATGAAAGAAAATTTCCTTAAAAGTATAATACCACCCTTAAGGGTTATGAACTTTTAACTTTCTTGAGCTGAAAGAAGACAGTCATACTGGAATGAATGCATAAGCATTTATTAAGCAATAAAAAAGATGTGGAGGAAATATTATGAGTTCATTATCAAAAACTGCTAATGCCGTAGTTATTGGCGGCGGAATCATGGGATGTGCAACTGCATATTACCTGGAAAAAGCAGGTCTAAAGAATGTTGTGCTCTTGGAGCGAAATATTGTTTGCAGCGGTTCAACTGGAAGATGTGCAGGAGGTTTTCGTCAGCAATTTCCTACTGTTCCTGAATGTCAGATGGCCAAAGAAAGTGTAGATATGATAAAAAAACTTGAAGTAGAACTTGATAGTGATATCGAATACAACGAAGGTGGATATCTGGTACTGGCCTATACAGAAGAACAGTTGGCTGATGCAAGAAAAAAAATAGCCATGCAGAATGAATTGGGCATTGACGTTCGATGGATGGAAGTTGATGAGATTGTAGAAATGGCACCATGGCTCAACAAGGATGAAGGTTTTATAGGGGCTTCATTTTGCCCGTCAGATGGAATATTGAATCCTTTCAAGTTGACTATGGCATATGCCGATGCCTTTAAGAAACTAGGTGGATCCATAATGCAGCATACCGATGTAGAAGATATTACAATACAAGCTAATATGGGATATACGGTTCATACCAATGAAGGCGATATAAGTACAGATTTGCTTTTCAACTGTACAGGAGCCCATTCAGATAAGATTGGTCAAATGTTGGGTTACGACATACCTGTCATTCCTCTTGCAAGGGAAAAGATTGTTACTGAGCCAGTTAAGCTCTTTCAACCATTCCTATGTCATTCTCCATTGCATACAGTCCATTTCAATCAAACAAAAAACGGTAATTTTCTCATGAGTTGTGCCAATATGTCTATTAAACAGAGACATGATTTAAAGAATACATGGAGATTTTCACAGGAAACTGCAGATGCTGTAAGACGTATAGTTCCTGCACTGGGAAAATTAAAAATCCTTAGACAATGGTCAGGATACTATGAAACTACTCCTGATGGAAAACCATTAATAGGAGGCATTGAAGGTCTGAAAGGTTATGCCATGGCAGTTGGATTCAATGGACATGGTATGATGCTGGCACCTGCAGTAGGCAAGGCTATAGTAAATTATAGTCTGGGAGAATCCTTGCCAGAATGGTTTGAGGCATTCAACATAAAGAGATTAAAATGAAAAAAAGTTTAAAAATATATTAGGAGGAATCATAAACATGATTAAGATTACAGGCATCGAAGTTTATCCCTTATTGGCAAAATTCAAGAAACCTTTCAGTTTTTCAGGTATCAAGAGAGAAAGCTCTAATAATATCATCATCAAAATAACTACATCTGAAGGAATTACAGGTATAGGTGAAGCCTTGCCAATTCCAGGCATGTCGGGAGAAACTGCTGTTTCCATCTGTACGGTAATAAGGGATTATTTTACACCTATACTTGTCGGAAAGAACCCATTGGATTATGCAGTTATAACTCATCAGCTTGAAAAAGTAAATAGTTGAAACACAGTTGCAAAGGCCGGAATCAATGTTGCACTTTATGATTTGGCCGGCAAAATATTGAATGTTCCTGTATATACATTACTAGGCGGCAAGCATAGGGACTATGTGGATATCAACGGTTCTGTAGGTATTGGATCTGCCAAGGAAATGATTGAAATAGCCGAGGAACAGATGGAAGAATCCGGAGCACGTTATCTCAAGCTCTACTGCGGCCGTGAAGATATGGATCAGGATGTAAAGAAACTTAAGGAAGTAATCAAGGGAATAGGGGACCGAGCCAGAGTATTTCTTGATGTAAATCAGCAATGGTCTACAAAAACTGCCATTAATGCCATTAGAAGACTTGAGGAAGAGCGTATCTTATATGTAGAGCAGCCTACTCCCAAATGGGATCTTGAAGGTATGCGTCTTGTAAAGGAATCTGTAACTACTCCAATTGCTGCAGATGAAGCAGTGTTTTCTATCCAGGATATTTCCCAGCTGGCTCTCAACAGGGCGGTTGACATCATAACGGTTTATGCCATGAAACCTGGTGGAATATTGAGAGGACATGAAGCTACAGTTCTTGCAAATGCCATGGGTATGGATTGTTTCATGGGATCATATATTGAACTTGGTGTTGGAACAGCAGCAACTGCCCACCTGGCGGCAGCAATTCCAAACTTGAAATATCCTTGCTACATGTATGGCCAGTTTAAATATCAAGAGGATGTTTTGACGGAGTCATTGCAGGTAGCCGATGGAAAAATCAAGGTTCCAGACGGACCTGGTTTGGGTGTCGAGATAGATGAAGAAAAATTGAAATTTATGAGTGTGGAATAATTATCAGACAAGGAGGTATCTCTGATGAGAATCCAGGAACATCCAGTATTAAAATTTGACAGACAAGAAAAAATAACATTTGTATATAACGGACAGGAAGTTGAAGCTTATCCTAGTGAAACAGTTGCTGCTGCATTACATGCTGCAGGAATAAGAAAATTCGGACACAGCGAAAAACTTCATAATCCCCGTGGCCTTTTCTGTGCTATAGGAAATTGTTCATCCTGCTTTATGAATGTTGATGGCGAACCAAATGTAAGAATATGTGTTACCTTGGCCAAAGAGGGAATGATAGTTAAGGAGCAGGATGGCAAGGGGGTAATCTGGGATGAATAATGTTGAAATATTAGTAATAGGTGGAGGACCGGCAGGTTTGTCGGCGGCTAAAGCGGTAGCTTCTCTGGGTGCAAAGGTATTGATATGTGAAAGAGATGAATTTCCAGGCGGCCAGCTTGTAAAACAGACACATAAGTTTTTTGGATCTGAAAAGCAGGATGCCGGTCAAAGAGGTATTCATATAGGTCAGAACTTGCTTCAGGAAGTTAATGATCATAAAAATATAGAGATGATGACAAAAGCAACTGTAGTCAGCTTCTATGAAGATGATTCAGTTGGAATATTGAAAAACAACAAGTTTATGAAATATAAGCCGGATAAGGTAATAATTGCTACAGGTGCAGCTGAGAAATTCCTTGTTTTTCCAGGCAATTATTTACCTGGAGTTTATGGAGCAGGTGCAGTGCAGACATTGATGAATGTTGCAGGTGTAAAACCGGCTCAACGTGTACTCATGGTTGGATCAGGAAACATAGGACTCATAGTTTCCTATCAGCTTAAGCAGGCTGGGGTTGATGTGGCTGCAATAATTGAGGCGGCACCTAATATCGGAGGATATCTGGTACATGCTTCAAAGATTAGACGTGCGGATATTCCCATACTTACTGGATATACAATACTGGAAGCTTATGGAGATGAACAGGTTGAAGGTGCCAGAATTTGCCGTCTTGACGACAAGTGGCAGCCTATTCCAGGCACTGAAGAAGATATTGAATGCGATGCCATCTGTCTTGCTGTTGGACTTAGTCCCTTGACTGAACTTTGCTGGCAGTCTGAATGTGAAATGCTGTTTGTAAAGGAATTGTCAGGACATGTGCCTATAGTTGACCAATATCTGGAAACCACCAGGAAAGGTATTTATGCAGCCGGTGATGTTACAGGTATTGAAGAAGCTTCTTCTGCCATGGTTGAAGGAAGGATTGCAGGATATTCGGTAGCAGAAAGCCTGGGTTATGGTCAGGACAGTGTAAATGAACTTAGAGAAGCAGCTGAAGAAGAGCTTAAGGAGCTTAGAGCAGGTCCTATGGGTGGCAAGATACGTAAGGGTATAGAAAGAGTGGAAAACAAAGGAGGGAAGGTTCATGTTAATCTCAACAGGTATTCCTAGTAAGGAAGATATTGAAAAAGTAAAACCTAGTAGCCAAAGATTAAAAAAAGGTCCTTCCGTAATGATCGAATGTTTTCAAAATATTCCGTGCAATCCCTGTGTGGCTTCATGCAGGCAGGGTGCAATTACAATGGCTGAGGATATAAATTCTCTTCCGGTAGTGGATTTTGACAAATGTACAGGCTGTGGTCTATGTGTAACAAGATGTCCCGGTCTTGCAATATTTATCATAGATGAAACATTCAGCCAGGATAAGGCTCTTGTAAAACTTCCATTCGAATATCTGCCTGTTCCCCAGGTTGGACAATATGCCTGTGGACTCAACAGGGCAGGTCAAGAGATGGGATGGTTCAGAGTCAACAGGGTTACAAGCGGCGGTAAGAAGAATATGACCAATGTCATCAGTTTGGAAGTTCCACATGAATTATCTATGGAAGTAAGAAATATTCGTGATGGAGGGTATAGAAATGAAAAATAGAAATGATGAAATAATATGTCGTTGTGAAGATGTTACTCTAGGACAGGTACGTCAGTGTATAGCTGATGGCTGTCGTACAATTGATGAAATAAAGCATGTCACAAGGGCTGGAATGGGACCTTGTCAGGGTCGAACATGCAGAATGCTCATTGCAAAAGAAATAAGCATGGCCTATGGAATTCCTATAGAGGAAGTTATGTTGCCTGCTTTTCGTATACCGGCAGTTCCAATCAGTATAGAAGCTTTGTCTGATGCCTGTCGTGAAGATCAGTTGTTGGAACAAAAGTAAATTTGAGTTATTGGCAAGAACTCGATTTTCCAATAACCTATAGGCGTGTAGATCCTTGAAAAATCAATATTTAGTCAATATAAGAGACAAGACTTGTATTATGATATAATAATATTCTCGACAAAATGCGTACATTTATCAGGAAAAGAGGGCCTGATACTGAGACCATTGACATAATAGATTTCCCTAATAAAAGAGAAAGAGTATGTCATAAGAAAAAATACTAGTTTTTATATTGGCTTTGTAAAATATTGAATTTTAAGGTATATAACTTATTTAGTGTGGAAATTTGAGGAAAATATATATAGCTGCAGAGACAGCTGATTGAAGGGAGAATTTATATGAAAAAGAAAATGGGACTTACTTCCAGGATATTTATTGGATTGATATTAGGTATTATTTCAGGTCTGATTCTATATTCTATGAGGGACAATACTTTCGTAAGTGATTACATTATTGGAACACTGTATTTTCTGGTTGGAAAGGTATTTATCAATTTAATAAAGATGCTTGTAGTACCTTTTGTATTTGTATCGTTGACAGTAGGATCGGCTTCTGTAGGAGACTTGAAGAAACTAGGAAAGATAGGATCGAAAACATTGGGTTTCTATCTTACAACTACAGCAATAGCTGTAACACTTGCACTTGCAATATCACTTTTGATCAATCCTGGTGTTGGATTTAATCTTCCTAGTGAAGCTTCATATGTAGCATCTGAAGCACCTAGGGTTTCAGAAATACTTATTGGATTGGTTCCTACAAATCCATTCGGTTCCCTGTCTGAGGGAAACATGCTTCAGATAATTGTAACAGCCATGTTGCTGGGTGTTGGAATAACAATGGTGGGAGAAGAAGGGGAAATTGTAAGAAAGGGTTTTGAATCACTTAATGGAATTATAATGAAGCTTGTTGTTGCCGTTATGGAATTGGCCCCTTATGGAGTTTATGCCCTTGTTACAAAAACTTTTGCAACCTTGGGCTATTCGGCAATGAAGCCTATAGCAATATATATGTTCTGTGTAGTACTTGGTCTCATAATACATGCATTGGTGACATATCAGGCTATGCTTGTTGGATTTACAAGACTGAATCCAATAAGGTTCTTCAAGAACATAGCACCAATATTAATGCTTGGATTTTCAACAGCAAGTTCATCGGCAACATTACCTTTAACATTGGAAACTGCTGAGAAGAAGCTTGGCGTATCAAATTCAGTAGCATCATTTACACTGCCTCTTGGAGCAACAATAAACATGGATGGAACTGCAATCATGCAGGGAGTTGCAACAGTATTCCTGGCACAGGCTTATGGAATAGACTTGTCTGCCACAACTCTTGTAACTGTAATATTGACAGCTACACTTGCTTCCATAGGAACAGCTGGTATTCCAGGATCAGGACTCATAATGCTTTCCATGGTATTGACACAGGCAGGAATTCCTGTTGAAGGAATAGCAATAATAATGGGTATAGACAGACTTCTTGATATGTGTAGAACTGCAGTAAACATCATTGGAGATACAGTTTGTACTCTAATAATTGCAAAACAGGAAGGTGAATTTGATATAGAGATATTCAACAACGGAATAGAAGAAGTTGCATAGAAATAACAATTAAAAATCCTCGATCAATTGAAGTACATAGATCGATTAATGAAAATTCAGCTGCAGAAATGCAGCTTTTTTTCTCGATTAAGTGAAATTTATAGAAGGATTTGAATAAATTTATAGAGGAGAAATGGTAAAAATGAGAAGACTCATAAAAGACGAATCAAAATGCATAGGCTGCGGAGCAT
>CAZFYP010000084.1:0-11516 GCA_964523535.1 uncultured Clostridia bacterium | reverse complement strand
TTAATTTTCTTTAAATTAATGTAATTATTGATTATAATATAATATAAATATTTTAAAGGTGGTAAAAATGAACATTATAGAAAAATTCAACAAAAAAGACAAAGTCATATCCTTTGAAATTTTCCCTCCCAATAAAACCATGACTCTGAAGCAGCTTCTTGATGTTATAGATGAGCTAGCTCTATTCAGACCCGATTTTATTTCTGTAACTTACGGAGCTTCAGGAAATTCCAACAGCAACTACACAATAGATATTGCTCAATATATCAAGGAAAAATATACAATTGAAGCCATGCCTCACCTGACCTGCATAACTTCAACAAAAGACAGGATAGATAATATTTTAAAAACAATAGTAGAGAAAAAGCTTAGAAATGTATTAGCTTTAAGAGGAGACCTTCCAACGGATCCCAATTTCGAATTTCCGGATCCCCTTCATTTTCAGTATGCATCTGACCTTATCAAGCATATAGAATCAAGCAAATATGATATCTCTGCAGCGGCTGCATGTTATCCCGAAGGACACATGAATTGCGAATCTCTTGACAAGGACATTGACAACCTGAACCACAAAGTGAAAATGGGAGCAGACTTTCTCATAACTCAATTATTCTTTGATAACGAAAAATATTATAACTTTAAAAACAAGGTGGTAAGGAAAAATATTGCAGTACCAATTACAATGGGTATATTGCCTGTTACAAATGCAAAACAGATAAAAAGGATTACCTCTTTAAGCGGTGCTTCCATTCCTGAAAAACTTGAAAAATTACTTGGAAAATATGTAAATGACAATAAATCAATGATGGAGGCAGGAATAGAATATGCCTGCAGACAGATGGAAGAACTTGATGATTTTGGTGTAGATGGATTCCATCTCTACGTTATGAACAAACCTGAAGTAGCAAAAAAAATATTCAAAAATATGAACTGGTAGGTATATATGTCAACTTTATTAAAAGATCTAAATAAAAAAATACTTATTCTCGATGGAGCCATGGGTACAGAAATACAGAAAAGAATTGAAAACCCGGGCATCAATCCTGAATTACTTAACATTAGTCACCCTGATACCATAATGTCAATACACAACGATTATGAAAAAGCAGGTTCCAATATTATAACTTCAAACACATTTGGAGCCAACGGCTACAAACTTAAAAAATCAGGTTATGCTGTTGAAGAGATTATAAAGAAAGGAATCCAACTTGTAAAATCTTCAACAAATGCATATTGCGCACTTGATATCGGTCCAATCGGAGTCCTCATAAACAATGACACGGAATATGATTTTGATTTTGCCTACAACATTTTCAAGGAACAAATAATAGCTGGCAGGGATGCAGGATGTGATCTTATACTTATTGAAACAATGACCGACATTTACGAGGCAAAAGCTGCCGTACTTGCCGCAAAAGAAAATTCAGACCTTCCTGTAATATGCAGCATGACACTGCAGGAAAACGGAAGAACACTTACAGGTACGGATATAATTACCATAGTATCAATTCTCGAATCTCTGGGAACCGATGTCATAGGTCTTAACTGTTCATTCGGTCCTGATGAAATGATTCCATTCATAGAGGAAATGGCAAAATATTCTTCGACAAACATTATTATACAACCAAATGCAGGCCTGCCCAAAATGGTAGATGGAGTAACTGTATTTGATTTAGAGCCAAAAGAATATGCCTCTACCATGAATAAAATAAAAAATATCGGAGTCAATATTCTTGGCGGATGCTGTGGTACAACACCGGAACATATTAAAGTCTTTACTGAAAGTATAGATAATACTTCTCCAACTGAAATCACAACCAAAAACTTAACCTTTGTTTCCTCTTCAACTAAGACAGTTATAGTTGACGGAGTCAAAATCATTGGAGAAAGAATAAATCCTACAGGCAAGAAAAAGCTTAGAGAAGCAATAAAGAACTATGACCTTGAGTACATTGCAGGTCTGGCAAAAAAACAGGAAAAAGAGGGAGCAGACATACTCGATATAAATGTGGGAGTTCCAGGCATAGATGAAATCCAAACTATGGAAGACGTCATTATGGAAGTATCCAAACATTCCAGTCTTCCCCTTCAGATAGACAGTTCCGACTATGAAGCAATAGATAATGCTCTTAGAAAATACAATGGAAAGGCCATGGTGAACTCTGTTAATGGCAAGAAGGAGTCTCTGGAAAACATACTCCCCCTTATTCAGAAATACGGATCTTGTCTTGTGGGACTCACCATGGATGACAGCGGCATTCCGGGCAAAAGCAGTGAAAGATTCAAGATAGCCCAAAACATCGTAGAAGAAGCTGAAAAATATGGAATCTGTAGAAAGGATATCTTTATAGACTGCCTTACTCTGACTGCATCTGCCCAGCAAGAAGATGTTTTCGACACACTGATTGCCCTATCAAGAGTAAAAAATGAACTAGGAACAAAAACATGTCTCGGTGTAAGCAATGTATCCTATGGTCTTCCCAAAAGAGATCTTCTCACTACTGCTTTCTTGACAAGTGCCCTGACTATGGGACTTGATGCCCCTATCATGAACCCTGCATCTGAAAGCTCCATGGATGCAATAAGAGCATACAAGGTTCTAAAAAATATAGACCGCGACTCTGCAGACTACATCGAATTCTACAATGATAAGTCCAAAACCGATAACAAGACAGCTGCAAAACAGCTTTATGAGTCCGATGTAACATTGAAGCAAGCAATAGTAAGTGCCATGAAAGTCAAAGCTTCGGAACTCACTGCAGAATTGCTTAAAGAAAAGACAAGTATAGAAATAATCAACGAATATATAGCCCCTGCTCTTGATGAAGTTGGAATCAAATATGAAACAGGAGAAATATTCCTTCCTCAATTGCTTCTTTCAGCTGAAACCGTACAAGGAATATTCAAGATAATCAAGGAAAACAGTAAAAGCAATGCTGCCATAGACAACGATAAAAGAGTCCTCCTGGCAACTGTCCAAGGAGATGTACACGACATAGGAAAGAGTATTGTAAAGATGCTTCTTGACAATTACGGCTTCGATGTTGTGGACCTGGGCAAAGATGTTGCCATAGGTGATGTTGTGAAAGCCGCCAAGGAAGAAAACATTAAACTGGTAGGACTTAGCGCCTTGATGACAACAACGGTGGCAAACATGAAAAAAACCATAGAAGCAATATCAAAGGAAATTCCCGATGTGAAAATCATGGTTGGCGGTGCAGTATTGACTGAAGAATATTCCAGGGAAATCAATGCCGATTTTTATGGCAAGGATGCACTGGCGGCAGTTGCACTGGTTAAGGAATTCTATTCTCAACAATAAATTCAAAAAACTAATATGGTTCAACTAACAATATCATAACTTGATTTAGAGGTGGATAATATCCATCTCTTTTTTCTTCAATTAATCAAAGAGCCCATCCTATTATTAGCAAAGCAGATATTAAAGAAAACAAAAACTGCCTGCAACTGGATATCATCCATTCATCAGACAGTTTATTTCAACTTTTAAGCTGTTTGTATTATGAAGTTTTAACTATTGAATGCTACATAAATTGACCTTATGGCCTTTTCGAAATCCTTCTCTGCTACACCAACGATTATGTTCATCTCACTGGATCCCTGGTCAATCATTCTGATATTCACTTCATTGTCTCCAAGGGCATTGAATATCTTGGCAGATACACCTGTTGTAAAGGCCATATTCTGGCCTACAACTGCCAGCAATGCTATGTTCTTATATACATTCAATGTATCAGGCTTGCATGCTCTTTCAATTTCAGCCATTAGTTTTTCAAGCTTTCCATTAAGGTTTTCATTGTCTATTACAATTGATACCGTATCTATGCCTGATGGAATATGCTCAAATGTTATGTCGAACATTTCAAGAGTGGATAACAGTTTTCTTACAAATCCAACTTCTGAATTCATGTAGAATTTCTGAAGACCTATTACAGTAAAATCCTTTCTCCCTGCTATTCCTGTAATAGGCAGGTCGGTATCCTGCTTTTCTCTTGCATTAATTATCATTGTACCTGGATCTTCAGGCTCATTAGTATTTTTAATATTTATAGGAATATTAGCATTTCTTACAGGATAAATGGCTTCATCATGAAGAACTTTTGCACCCATGTAGGACAGTTCTCTTAGTTCTCTGTATGTAATACTTCTGATTCTCTTTGGATTTTCAACTATTCTAGGATCTGCCATCATGAATCCTGATACATCTGTCCAGTTTTCATAAACATCAGCATCCATTATCTTCGATACTATTGCTCCTGTAATGTCCGAGCCTCCTCTTGAGAAAGTTTTTATGTCTCCCAATGCACCGGTACCATAAAATCCAGGAATTACAGCACTTCCTGCCTTATTCAGCACCTTTCTCATAACTACACTTGTTTTTTCCTCATCCAGGCTTCCATCCATCTTGAAGAATACAATATCCTTTGCATCAACAAATTCATAACCAAGATATTTGGCAAGAATCTTTGCATTTAGATACTCTCCCCTACTTACAAGATAATCGACTGATATATTTTTATCAAGCTTTCCTTTGATTTCTGCCAGTTCAACTTCCAAATCAAACTCAATTTCCAAATCCTTTACAATTTCTGAATATCTGTCAACTATCATCTTGTACACCTGGTCGAATGGCACTGAATATGTTATATGTGCATGACATAGATAAAGAAGGTCTGTAATCTTGTTGTCTTCTCCGAACCTCTTTCCAGGCGCCGACACTACAATGTATTTTTTATCTAAATCAGATTTTATAATATCTGCTACTTTTTTCAACTGCTCGCCGCTTGCCGACGATGATCCACCAAACTTTGCTACTCTCAACATTTTGTATCCTCCTCGAACACACTTGTATTCATTTTCTAAACTGATAGTATATACTATACACTAAATATTAAAAAAAATAAACACTTTTTTAACAAAATTCGGAAGAAATTTCAATTCCTGATTTGCATTCAAAAAAGTGTTTATTTTGCAAGGTTTTCAGCTATTTTTCGTCATTAAACCAATGAAGAATGTTTTTTCTTATGCCATCTCCATCCATTTCATATTTCTCAAAAAGTTCATCTACACTTCCGTGTTCTATAAAATCATCAGGAAGAGTATGGAGTTTCAATTCAACATTTTCAGGAAGAAAATCACAAAGAAGTCTTCCTACACTTCCAAAACCAACTGTTTCATCAACAAACAACACCTTGCCTGTTTTTCTGCCTTCCTTAATAATAAGTTCATTGTCTAAAGGCTTTATACTCTTAAGGACCACAACACCTGCCTCTATACCATCATTCTTAAGCACTTCCGATGCTTTCAAAGCTTCGTGAACAATTCTTCCAAATGTTACTATGGTAATATCCTTACCTTCCTTGAGAATCTCGGTATTATTGAATTCAATCCTATTTTCAGGCAATGTAGAATCCACATATCCTCTGGGGTATCTAATAACTATAGGACCAGTTCCTTCATTAACCGCCCATTCAAGCATATTTTCCATATCTGCAGCATCTACCGGAGCTAAAACTGTTACATTAGGTATATGATAAAGAAAGGCTGAATCAAACACACCTTGATGTGTTTCTCCATCTCTACCAACTATACCTGCCCTGTCTACACAAATTACAACATGGAGATTTTGAAGAGCAACATCATGTACAAGCTGATCATAAGCTCTCTGTAGAAAGGATGAATAAAGAGCAAAAACAGGAAGCATACCACTGCTTGCCATTCCTGCCGCCAGAGTAACTCCGTGCTGCTCGGCTATGCCTACATCGATAAATCTATCAGGAAATCTCTTTTCAAATTCACCAAGTCCAGTCCCTCCTGCCATGGCTGCAGTTATGGCTACAAGATTCATGTTCTTTTGACCAAGTTCCACCATTTTACTTCCAAAAACCTTGGAAAAGGAAATTGAAGACTTCTCAAGACTTTTACCCGTCTCTACATCAAACTTGCCTACGCCGTGAAAAACGTCAGGTTTCTCTTCTGCCGGGGCATACCCCTTCCCTTTCTTAGTATGCACATGAACCATTACAGGAGCATTAATTTTCTTTACCCTCTTCAGCACATCTATCAAGTCGTCAATATCATGTCCGTCAATTGGACCTATATATCTAAATCCAAATTCTTCAAACAGCATACCACCGTTAACCAGAAACAACTTCAATGATTCCTTTGTTTTCCGGATAAATCTAACTGCACCATTTCCTATACCAGGTATTTTAGATATTGCAGTTTCAATACCCCGTTTTGCAGTATAATATGCTGTTCCTGTTCTTACCCTGTTTAAATATGAAGAAATACTTCCTACATTCTTTGATATTGACATTTCATTGTCGTTAAGTATGACTATCATATTGCTCTTCTTTCTTCCTGCATTATTTATAGCCTCGAGAGCCATACCACCTGTCAAAGCTCCATCTCCTATAATAGAAACAACACTGTAGTCATCTCCCTTTATGTCTCTTGCATTGACAAAACCCAAGGCTGCCGAAATTGAAGTACTACTATGCCCGGTTTCAAAAACATCATGCTCACTTTCTGATCTTTTTGGAAACCCACTTAGACCTTCAAACTGCCTTATTGTATCCATCTTATCTTTTCTTCCTGTCAGAATCTTATGAATATAGCTTTGATGACCTACATCCCATATCAACTTGTCCTCTGGTGAGTTAAATACATAATGTAAAGCAAGAGTTAGTTCCACCACACCAAGGTTTGATGCAAGATGTCCTCCTGTTTTTGAAACAGAATTTATGAGGAACTCTCTTATTTCACTTGACAGCTTTTCAAGTTCATTAACTTTTAGTTTCTTTATATCTTTTATATCGTTTATGTTTTCTAATATATTATCCAAAATCCTTACCTCTATTTATATTCAAAATATTATATCACAGTTCTTACATATCTTCTATTTAATAATTATTAAGAATACAAACAGCATATATACACATAGTTGCATATTTAAACCTATATTTCAACTTGTGTTTTTACAAACTTATAATTTTTTTTAGGTTCTATTGTTCGCTATTTTGCATTTTCGAAAGTTTCCCATTATTTCCTACCTATGGTTGTTTTAACGGGAAAACGCTATATTGTCAAGGTTTACAGCGTTTCAAAAATTGGTAACGTTTTCTCGATATCGAATTTGAATTTCCCTATTTACAAACTATTCTCCATATGTTAAAATTGTGTCATGATTTAACAAACGTCACTGGATTCGCATAAATATTAGCTAAAAACTGATATTATCCAAACGTTTAAAAAGAAAGGAGGTTAATGCATTTAATCGGAAGCAGCAAAACAAAATATATTTAGGAGTGATTATTATGGATTATAGTATTGCTATTGATACAATTTGGGTTTTGATTGCTGCAGCATTTGTTTTCTTCATGCAAGCGGGATTTGCAATGGTGGAGACAGGATTTACAAGAGCTAAGAACGCTGGAAATATCATTATGAAAAACTTGATGGACTTTTCAGTTGGTTCTTTAGTATTTTGGTTTATCGGATTCGGAATTATGTTCGGAAGTGATGTTGGAGGGTTAATAGGTAAAGTGGATTTCATGGCTACAGGAGCCTATGAACATCTTGGATTGACCATTCCAAAATCTGCATTTTTAATTTTTCAAACTGTTTTTTGTGCTACAGCTGCCACTATCGTATCTGGCGCCATGGCAGAAAGAACAAAATTTAAATCTTACCTGGTTTACAGCTTTTTCATCTGTTTGGTTATCTACCCTGTTTCAGGTCACTGGATTTGGGGCGGCGGTTGGTTGGCAAACCTTGGATTTCATGATTTTGCCGGTTCGACTGCAGTTCATTCTCTTGGTGGATGGGCAGCTTTGATAGGAGCCTCCGTTTTAGGCCCTAGAGTTGGAAAATATGACAAAGAAGGAAAACCTCTTGCAATTCCAGGTCACAGTTTGACTTTGGGTGCTTTGGGAGTATTCATCCTTTGGTTTGGATGGTTTGGTTTCAACCCTGGTTCAACAATTTCAGGAATGGCAGTAGATGATATTGCTCACATATTCATGACTACTAATCTATCAGCCGCAGCATGTGCTGTTGCAACAATGATTATTACATGGTTTAAATATGGAAAACCTGATGTAAGTATGACTTTAAACGGTGCCCTTGGTGGACTCGTTGCCATAACTGCTGGATGTGATGTTATAGGAATGGGTGGTGCAGTGATAACAGGACTGCTTACAAGTTTCGTACTTATCTTCGGAATCGAATTTGTTGAAAGAGTTCTTAAGGTAGATGATCCAGTTGGAGCTGTTGGTGTACACGGATTGAGTGGTGCATTCGGCACCCTCTGTGTAGGACTTTTTGCAACTGACGGAGGATTATTCTTTGGTGGTGGAACAGGAATGTTGGCCGTTCAAGCTATAGGCGTAGTTGCTGTAGCTGCATGGACTCTTGGAACTGCATTTGTACTCTTTAAAACAATTGATGCTACAATGGGACTTAGAGTTTCTAAAGAAGAAGAAAAAGCAGGACTCGATATCGAAGAACATGGAATTGAAAGTTATGCTGACTTTGCTCCAAGAGCATTATCAATTAAATAGGGAGGTTCCATCATGTCAGATGTTTATACAAAACTGGATATAATAACAAGACCAGATAAATTTGAAGAATTAAAAAACGCCTTAGTCGATATAGGTGTAGAAGGAATGTCCGTATCAAATGTTATGGGCGCAGGAACACAAAAAGGAATGACTACAAAATACAGAGGAGCTGACTATACTGCTCAGCTTCTACCTAAGATAAAGGTTGAAGTAGTCATAGCCACAACACCCGTTCAAGACGTAGTTGACAAGGTATACGAGGTTTGCAGGACTGGAGAAATTGGAGATGGTAAAATCTTTGTTTATCCAGTGGAAAATATCTTCAGAATAAGAACAGGTGAATCTGGAGCTGATGCAATAACAAACAAGAAATAAATAACAAGAAATAAATAAACCGTACAATAAAACAAAAATAAAAAAAGAGCGTTAGACTCTAAAGAGGGAAAGAAAAAGGGAATTCAAGATAAATATACTGGGGTTTGAAAAAGCAGCAATGCTGCTTCCGAAAATGTATTT
This sequence comes from uncultured Clostridia bacterium, assembly GCA_964523535.1. GTDB lineage: Bacteria > Bacillota > Clostridia > Tissierellales > Dethiosulfatibacteraceae > Dethiosulfatibacter. The sequence goes on along the minus strand of CAZFYP010000084.1, from coordinate 2,415 downwards.
ATAGCTGCTATATCAAACAACCTTGTATATTAACAATTAAGAAACGTATTAGGAATTATTTATTAAGGGGAACAAAATTATATTATTAAAACAAAAACCCAATAAAAGCAAGAAAAGGATGGCCAGCCGGTCATCCTTTTTTCGTAATCAGCACTCCCCTTTTACACCATGATTTGCTGTAGCCAGCCTGCAATAAGTAAATTTTACTTTGCTAAGCTACAAGAAAAATATATTGAAAAGAAGAGGCTGATCAAAAGTCCAATGACTTAATGAACAACCTCTAATTTTTTTCATCATCTATGTTAGCAAATGGTTAGCAAATGAACCCAACCACCTTTCAGGGCAATGTAATCACAGTGCCTCAGGGATTGATTACATCATTCCCGGCATTCCACCCGGCATTCCGCCTGGCATTCCACCCATTGGCTCGTCGTCTTTTGGCTCATCCACTACAGCCGCTTCCGTAGTAAGGACCATAGCTGATACTGATGCTGCATTTTGAAGTGCAGTTCTTGTAACTTTGGTAGGGTCAACTATACCTGCACTGATCATGTTTACATATTCTTCATTCAATGCGTCAAATCCTATTCCAAGTTCACTGTTTTTGATTTTATCTACAATTACAGATCCTTCAAGTCCTGCATTTATAGCGATTTGTCTAACTGGCTCTTCCAAGGCTCTCATGATTATCATAGCACCTGTTCTTGCATCTCCTTCTAGGTCAGCAGCAGCATCTTCAACAGCTTTAACAGTGTTAAGCAATGCAACTCCACCACCTGATACGATTCCTTCTTCTACAGCCGCTCTAGTAGCATTCAAGGCATCTTCTATTCTCAGTTTCTTTTCCTTCATTTCAGTTTCTGTAGCTGCACCAACATTAATTACTGCAACTCCACCTGAAAGCTTGGCAAGTCTTTCCTGAAGTTTCTCTTTGTCAAACTCCGAAGTAGATTCTTCAAACTGAGCCTTGATTTGATTTACTCTTTCTTCAATTGCTTCTTCAGTTCCAGCTCCACCAACAATTGTTGTGTTTTCCTTGTCTACTTTTACTGATTTAGCTGTTCCAAGCATGTCAACTGTAGTTTCCTTTATGTCATAGCCAAGTTCTTCAGAAACTACCTGAGCGCCTGTAAGGATAGCTATGTCTCTCAGCATTTCCTTTCTTCTGTCTCCAAATCCTGGCGCCTTAACAGCAACACAGTTGAATGTTCCTCTCAACTTGTTAACAACAAGTGTAGCAAGAGCTTCTCCTTCTATGTCTTCAGCTATTATAAGAAGTGGTCTTCCCTGTTGTACTATCTTCTCAAGTACTGGTAAGATATCCTGGATATTTGTTATTTTCTTATCAGTTAAAAGAAGGAATGCATCATTAAGATTCGCTTCCATCTTCTCGGCATCAGATACCATATAGGGAGAAAGGTATCCTCTGTCAAACTGCATACCTTCAACTACATCAAGATCTGTATCCATAGTTCTTGATTCCTCAACAGTGATAACGCCTTCTTTTCCAACCTTGTCCATAGCTTCTGAAATAAGTTTTCCTATGAACTCGTCTGCAGCAGAAATTGATGCAACCTGAGCAACATCTTCACTTGTTTCAACCTGCTTTGAGAATCCTTTAAGTTCCTTAACCGCTGCATCAACAGCCTTTTGAATACCTCTTTTAAGGATCATTGGGTTTGCACCGGCAGCAACGTTTCTCATTCCTTCTCTGATTATAGCCTGTGCAAGCAATGTAGCTGTAGTAGTACCGTCTCCTGCCACATCATTAGTCTTGGTAGCAACTTCCTTTACAAGCTGTGCTCCAAGGTTTTCATAAGCATCACTAAGCTCTATTTCCCTAGCTATTGTAACACCGTCATTTGTAATCAATGGTGAACCAAATGATTTTTGAAGAACAACATTTCTTCCCTTTGGTCCCAAAGTAACCTTTACTGTATCAGCCAGTTGGTTGATACCTGATTCCATAGCTCTTCTTGCTTTTTCATCAAATTTAATCTGTTTAGCCATCTTCTACACCTCTTCCTTATTCAACTATTGCCAAAACATCTTTTAGCGCCAATACTGTGAACTCATTTCCATCCACCTTTATTTCAGTTCCAACATACTTGGCAATTATTACCTTGTCGCCAACCTTGATTTCTTCTTTTTTCTCTTCATCATTAAGTATTCCCGAACCAACAGCTACAACTTCAGCTATTGAAGGTTTTTCCTTTGCACTTCCCGGCAATACTATTCCGCTTTGCGTTTTTTCTTCCGCTTCAAGCATTTTTATTACAACTCTGTCACCTAAAGGTTTAATATTCATGATTACCTCCGTATAATCTTATTTTTTCTTTTTGTTAGCACTCACCCGACTTGAGTGCTAACACTTACAATGAATATAATACTTCAATAAAGATAAAGTTTCAAATA
>CAZFYP010000083.1:0-11623 GCA_964523535.1 uncultured Clostridia bacterium | reverse complement strand
CAAAATTACAGAAATGGTCTTTATACTATAAGGAAAATCCTTGGAAAAGATGTATTCAGCAAGCAATCAGGTGGGATAATTTCTTTAAACGAAGACTATGAAATATCAAGCGATTATGATGATGTAATTTCAGGCAAAATACCTATTTCTGATATTGTAGATACTGACTTCATGAAATCCTACTATTTGAAGGAAAGCAGTCTTTTTAACGAATGGCTTGATGATAAGAGAAATGAAATAAAGACAATTCTCATAGAAGAATCAATAAGCATTGTAGAAGAGGCAATTAAAGGTGGGAATCTTGATCTTGCTGAAAAAACGGCACTTAAAATCATAGATCTGGATGAATTCGATGAAAGGACCTACACCTATCTTATAGAAGTATATGATGAAAAAGGCCAGTTCAACAAGATTACAAGTCTTTACAATAATCTTGAAAAACTGTTCAGGAAGGAACTTGCAATAGCACCAAGCAAGGAAATAAAGGACATGGTAGAAGAAGCTAGGGGCAACAGGAACAAGTCGAAGAATATATCATCAGATAACGATGAGAATGTTGAATCTTTTAAATCGGAGATTTTTGGAAGAGACAGGCAAATAGATGTAATAAGAAATAATATTGTTGGATTTTCAAGAAATAAAAATACCAGTTCCATTTTAGTTACAGGTGAGGAAGGTATAGGAAAAACAAGCCTTGTCAATATGTCAACAAAAGAGTCCTTCGAAAACATAAAGATATACAGGACACAGTGCTATAGGGCTGAAAAGAATTTTATATTGAGACCCTGGTATTCGGTGTTTCAAAGCATAGCAAAAGATTATGAAAATATCATTAGGAGTTTTCCTGTCAATATGATAACACCACTCGTATCAGTATTCCCATTTTTAAGAACTGATGAGATAATGAATGACATGGAAGTTGACAATATCATATTTACAAATTATGAAGTTATAGAAAGGGAAGTTGTCCATCTGCTTATTAAAATACTTGAAAATCAAAAGATTGTAATAGTTTTAGAAGATATACAATGGATTGATGATGTAAGCCTTTCATTAATAAGAAACATATTAAAAATCAACAACAATCGATCGGTACTGTTTTTAATGACGGCTAGAACACCGGTACCGGAAAAAATAGAAAACTTGATTTTTGATATGATTAGATCAGACAAACTTAAGACTATTGAACTTGAAAGGTTCAACAAGGAGGAAACAGCTGAGGCAATCAGCTACATAGCTCCTGATATAAACCTGACAAAGGCACAAGCAGACCAGTTTTATTATGAAACTGAAGGAAATGCTTTTTATATCAGGGAAGTGCTGGGTAGTTTCATCGAAAACGGTGTTTTGAATGGAATGACATCAAACATTAAAAATCTACTACATCAGAGAATCAGTGTCCTGGATAAAGATGAACAAAAAATACTTGAAATAATATCAATACATTTTGATGGAGTGCGTCTTGATTTTTTGATGAATATTTCGCTTTTGGATGAGATAAAACTTGTTAATATAATTGAGAAGCTAATGGAGAAAAAGTTCATTGTTGAAAGATATGAGAATGAGAACATAATCTATCAGTTCACTCATATGAAGATTCAGGAATATGTATATATGGAAATGTCCTATGCAAAGAAGAAGATATTGCACAGCAAGTCTGCTTCGATATTTGAAGACAGGCTTAATGGAACCATAAAAGAATCATTTTATTATTCAAAAATCATTTATCATTATGAAAAAGCAGGTAATATCAACAAGTTTATAGAATACACAATAAAGTATTTATACAACCATTTGTGTGTAGCCCATGAGTTTTTTCCTGTATATGATAGAAGCTTCAATATAAAGATGGAGTTTGAAAGTGATAATATTGAACACCACTTTTCAAGGATTTCCGATTGGGTAAACAAAATTGATACCAGCTCATTAGATGTGGAGACGCAAAACCAAATATCCATGTTTTACCATATGATAGGTAGATATTATATCCGTGGAGGGGACTACGACAGGGGCAAGGTATTTATAGAAAAGCTAAAGATGCTCAACAGTGGCGGATTTGACAATATCAACAAGCAAAATATAATAAGGGCAAATAGACAGCTTGTTTGTATATTTATGAACAGATATGATGAATACGACCTTGGCAGGATAATAGAAGAATCCATTGAGCTTACTAAAAATGATAGTGAAGAAGAAAGAGCAATATGGTACAGGCTTAAAGGATATCATAGAATAATGACAGGAGATATTGTTAAAGCAAGGGAGTATCTTCTTGATTCAATAAGAGTATTTGAAGCTTCTAATGAAATAAACAAGTATATGGTAAACCTGGCAGCATCATACAACTGGCTAGGTGAAACTTTCAGATTGCAAGAAGAATATGACAAAGCCATCAAGCATTATACCAAAGCCATCTCCCTGTGTGAAGACAGTGATATGCTGGGAGGAACTCCAATATTTTATGCCAACTATGGTCAATGTCTTTATGAAATGGGAGAAGTTGAAAAATCCATGGATGCAATTCATAAGTCAATTGAGCTTTACAAGATGACTGACTCACTATGGGGCAAGTCATTACCCTACTCATACAGGGCCAGGATTTATTTTGACAGAATGGAATATGATAAAAGTAAACAGGATATAAAAAAATGCATTGAATATTCTGACAAGCTTAAAAGCAGTTATGAGTCTGGTATTTGCAAGGACAGCAGAAGTTATATAAAAAATAAAATTGAAGAAATGAAAGATGGTGATAAGAAAGACTTGAAAGGGCTTATGTCATTGATTTAATCCACTACATAAAATTCATATAGAATAAATATAAAATAAAACATAAAAATTTAAACGGTTTTTATGTTTTATTTTATATTTATTTGATAAGTCCTGAGTATAATGCAATTAAAGATAAAATTTAGTGGAGGAACAATATGAATAACGTTATATTAACAGGAGATAGCCTTACTATACAGGATGTTGTAAATGTAAGCAGAAACAATTACAAAGTTGAAATAAGCCAAGAGAGCAGAGATGAAATAATAAAAATGAGAAAGCACATCGAAGATAAATGGATCTGTGATGAGGCGCCGCCGGTATATGGATTCAATACAGGTGTTGGAAAACTCAAAGACTACAATATATCAGCAGAAGACAACAATAAGTTCCAGATGAACATAGTAATGTCACACTGTGGTGGAGTTGGTGAACCTGCTTCTGAAGAAGTTGTAAGAGCAACTATGCTTGTAAGACTTAATGCATTCTGCGTAGGTGTATCTGGACTAAGAATAGAGACGGTAGACAGATTGGTAGACCTACTAAACAGTGGAGTTCATCCTGTTATTCCAGTACAGGGATCAGTTGGAGCTTGTGGAGATCTTGCACCATTAGCCCACATGGTATCTGTAATGATAGGATATGAAGAAGCTGAAGCATATTACCAGGGTGAAAGAATGAGTGCTCCCGATGCTTTGAAAAAAGCGGGACTGGCAAAGGGTTTTGAACTTCAGGCAAAGGATTGTCTTGCGCTGATAAATGGAACTACAATGTTTGCAGGAATGGCTGCACTTAATGTAGCAGATGCTGAAGAGCAACTTGCAATTGCAGAAATTTCTGCAGCACTTAGTCTTGAGGCTGTTAGAGGTGAACTTGCAGCATTTGATGAAAGAGTTCATATAGCAAGAAAGCAGGTTGGACAGGTTAAAGTTGCTGCTACTATAAGAAAACTAGTTGAAGGAAGTCAAAGAACTACTGATGAAGCCAGAATGATACATCTTAAGGATGATGTTGTTCATCCAGAATACCAGCCAAGAGTTCAGGATTTATATTCATTGAGATGTCTTTCTCAGGTTCAAGGATCATGTAGAGATAATTTCAATTTTGCAAAAGATTTAATTGAAAGAGAAATCAATGCAGCTACTGACAATCCATTAGTGTTTTGGAATGAAGACAAAAAAGATTTGGATTTCATAAGTGGTGGAAACTTTCATGGAGAACCTATTGCCTTTGCAATGGATATAATAGCAATGTCATTGGCAGAGATTGGAAATATTTCAGAAAGAAGAATATTTAGTCTTTGTGACAATACATTAAGTTATGGTTTACCTCCAATGCTAGTTGGAGAGCCAGTAGGACTTAACTGTGGATATCCTATAATCTCTTGTGCAGCAGCAGCTATTGCATCTGAAAACAAGGGTCTTTGTTTCCCTGCAAGTGTTGATACAATACCAACAAAGAGTAACCAGGAAGACCATGTAAGCATGGCTCCATGGGCTTGTAGAAAACTTCAGCAGATAATTGGAAACCTTAATAGGATTTTAGGAATAGAATTCCTTCTTGCAGCTAGAGGAATTTATATAACTGAAAAGTATCTTGGACAGTTTGAACTTGGCTTGGCAACAAAACCAACATATGAATTCTTGAGAGAGCAAATACCTTTCACAAATGACGATTCATACATGCCAGCACAGTCAGCTCCTGCAATCAAGGCAGTAGAAGACAGATCTATACTGAGACTTGTTGAAGGCATTGTAGGAGATTTATTTTAAGCAGCAATCTCAAGGAATGGATTAAGTCTTATATCAGACGGCATCTCACATACCCATTGGGTGCCGTCTCTATATAAAAATGGGGGATACCATGACAAAAGCTTACATCGAAATAAACAAGGACAGATTAAAAAGGAACTACAACAACATAGTGGACTATATTGATGACAGCAATGTTAAGAAACTCTGTGTAATAAAAGCCAATGGTTATGGATTAGGTGCTGTTGAAACAGCCAAGTTATTTGCGGGAAGCGGTGCAGACTATTTTGCAGTTGCAACACTTTCGGAGGCCGTTGAATTAAGGGTCAACAAGATTAATACACCAATAATGATTCTTGGATATACAGCAGATGAAGACTTTGATATACTCATAAAATATAATATAACACAGACTGTATATGATGTGGAACAGGCAAGACTACTGAATGAGTGTGCTGGTAAGATGAATAAGACAGCAAAAGTCCATGTAAAGATTGAAACAGGACTTGGTAGACTTGGTTTTTTTCCTGATCATGAATCAATAAACAAGATAAAGAGTATTAAGTCTCTTGGAAATCTTTTTGTCGAAGGAATATTTACACATTTTGCATGTGCTGACAACAAGAACAACGATTATACAAGTATTCAATTTGAATTATTTAGCGAATTTCTCAAGAAGCTTGACTCTGAAAATATCAATTTTTCAATCAAACATGCTGCAAATAGTGGAGCCATACTTAATTTTAAGGATACATATCTAGACATGGTAAGGATAGGAATTATTTTATACGGTGTTTATCCCGTTGAAGACAGTACACTGTCACTTGAACTTGTGAAAACCTTTTCAATTAAGGGGAAGATAGCCAGTGTTAAATGTCTTCCTGAAATGTATCCAATAGGTTATGGAAGCTCATATGTTACAGATAAAAGAAGCAAGGTGGCTGTAATCCCAATGGGATATGTAGACGGAATACCAAAGATTTATGAGAAGCAGGGCTCTATTCTTGTTGGAGGAAAAAGATGTAAAATACTTGGCGGTATTTGCATGGATCAATTTATGGTAGATGTAAGTGAAGTAGAAGATGTAAAAATAGGGGATGAATTTGTTGTAATTGGCAGACAGGGTCAAGAGGAAATCACATTGGATGACATTGCTGAAAAATCCTATACAAACTCTTATGAAACAATATCAAGATTGGGAAGTAGAATTAAGAGAATATATATTTAAAATTAAAAGGAGAAAAAATGGAAAATAAGGAAGCTAAAGTAGGATTAGGAAAAGCGGTATTTGTATTTATATTTTTATTTGCTTCATTGCTGTTGACCATTAAGGTTTTTGGTGGGTCACCTCATATTCCACTTGCAATGGCTGCAATAGTTGCTGGAATACTAGCGGTACAGTCTGGATTTGAATGGAGTTTTATTGAAGAAGGAATCAAGGAAACAATCAAAATGTCTTCTCAAGCAATTATAATCATGCTTGCAATAGGTGCAATAATAGGTACATGGATTCTTGGAGGAGTAGTACCAACAATGATTTACTATGGACTTAAGGTTCTTTCTCCGGGGATATTCCTCATAGCCACATGTATCATATGTTCAATAGTATCAGTAGCAACTGGTAGTTCGTGGTCTACGGCAGGAACAATTGGTGTTGCCCTAATGGGAGTCGGAACAGGTCTTGGAATTTCACCTGGAATGACTGCCGGTGCAATAATATCAGGATCATATTTTGGAGACAAGATGTCACCCTTATCGGATACAACAAACCTTGCTCCGGCAATGGCTGGAGCGGACCTTTTTGATCATATTAAGCATATGATATACACAACTGGACCAAGTTATCTAATAGCTATAGTAATATTTGGAATTCTAGGAAGGGGTTATGCAGACAAGGCTATAGATGCCAGTACGATTTCACTGTATCTGGATACACTTGGTAGCAATTTCAATATTAATCCTGTAATGTTCATACCTCCAGTGCTTGTTATATTCATGGTAATCAAGAAAGTTCCGGCACTTCCTGCTCTAGTCGGAAGTTCACTTCTTGGATGTGTTTTCGCAGGAGTATTCCAGGGTGCAGGCATATCTCAGATGATAGCATCGGCACATTATGGATTCTCAATTGATACAGGTGTAGAGGTCATAAACAACCTTCTAAATAGAGGTGGAATCAACAGCATGATGTGGACAATATCACTGATACTAATATCATTGTCCTTTGCTGGTATAGTTGAAAAATCAGGAATGATCCAGGTAATAGTAGAAAAGATACTTACCTATGCAAAAACAGACAGATCTTTGGTTACAGCGACACTTCTTACAACTGTATTCACAAACTTTGCGACAGGAGTACAGTATGTAGCTTTAATCATACCTGGAAGAATGTACAGAGACGTATACAAGGAAAGGAAGCTTCATCCAAAGAATCTTTCAAGGGCACTGGAAGATACAGGTACACTGGTTGCACCTATGGTACCATGGAGTACGGATGCGGCCTTCATGACAGGTGCACTTGGAGTAAGTCCTTTTGCATACATTCCATTCTGTTTTCTTAACTTCATTAATCCTATAGTTGCAGTGGTTTATGCTCAGCTTGGATTAACAATTGTTAAAATGGATGATGAAACAGAAAAAACTATGACATCAGAATAAGCCATAGAAGGGAATATGAATAAATTGAATAAAATCTTTTGATTATATAATGACACGGAAATGCTTCAGGGTTAATAACTCTGAAGCATTTCTTTCTTTATGGTGAAAGGAAAACTTAAGCTTATAATACCAATGCATATAGTTGTGCTTCAAGCCATAAAAAACAGCCGTAAATCCAGTGGATTTCGGCTGTTGATTAATCTTGACTATAAGGTTGAATATTAGATTTGCAATCCTTGTTTTTAGTTATATCTTGCCATAAAGAACTGTTCATCGATTTCCAGTGCAGCTTCAGCAAGCTTCTTGAATTGGTTTTGGTCTATTTCCTTAGTGTTCAGTATATAATACTCTCTGAAATGAATTTTATCTTCAATTACATTTTTGAAGATTCCTTCGATTTTCTTTACGATTTCCTTGTCTTCCGAATGAATTCTTGCGTAGTACTTACCTGTCAACAGGTTTCCATCATACTCAACAGTCTTGTTGAATTCAGCAGGATAGCTTGTATGACTGCCTGAGGCTACGTCTATTATGTCCTGTACAACTGCATTGGCTGTAGGGAATTTTCCTGCTCCCTGTCCGTAAAACTTTAGATCTCCAATTGTTTCCCCAAACAAACCAGCTATATTGAAGTTTGAAGTTACACTTCCTGTGAGTTCACTCTGAGTGTATAGTACAGGCTGGACACTTGCACAGTAGTTGCCGTCTTTTTTCACAGAATTTGCCAGCATCTTAAGTGTTAGATTTTGCTTCTTGAAGTAGTCTATGTCGTGCTTTGAAACATTTCTTATTCCGAACGTGTAGATGTCATCAAGGGGAATGATGGCTTCGTATGCAATTGATGACAGGATATCTATCTTGTTCTTTATGTCTCCACCGTCTATATCTGCCGATGGATCTGCTTCTGCATATCCCTTGCTTTGTGCAAGTCTTAGTATATTGTCGAATTCATAGTTATTCTCATACATATTATATAGTATGAAGTTTGTTGTTCCATTAAGGATTCCATCAAGCTCTGTAACATCATCAATTCTCATAGCTTGCTTGAGAGACTTGATAATTGGTATTCCACCACCGACACTTGCTTCGTAAAGAAGTACTGCATTGTTTTCTTCTGCCAGCTTGTTGAAATCCTTAAGATGTTTGGCAACAACAGCCTTGTTGGCAGTTACTACATGTTTTCCTGATGATAAAGCCTTGCTGATAAAATCGAAGGCGGGGTTTATTCCACCCATTACTTCTACTATCAAATCTATTTCATCATTTTCAAGTACATCTGCAGGATTTGTTGTCATAAGGTCCATAGTCACTTCTGACTGGTCCTTTACAAGAATCTTGACAACTTCCAGATCCTTTAGAAATTTCTTGTTTTCACCCTGTGATATTATTTCGTAGACGCCTGAACCTACAGTTCCGCATCCAAGTAAACCTATTTTCATTGAGTCCTCCTCTGTTTCTGTAAAAAAAACACTTGTAATTATATGTTGAACAGTATATCATAGATAAGAGTATATATCAATGTTTAAATTAACATATTATTCGGAGGAAATAATGCTATTAAAATACGAAAGTACTAGGAATAAAAATATAAAAGCTAACCCTTCAGAGGCAGTGGTTAAAGGCCTTTCAGATGATGGAGGATTATTTGTACCCAGAGGGATCGATGAGCTTGGACTTGATCTTCAAGAGATGTGCAGTCTTGGATTTCACGATACTGCAAAGAAAATTCTGAGTCTCTTTTTCGCGGACTTTTCAGAAGACCAAATCAATGATTCAGTCATGAATGCATATGACAGTAAATTTGATAGTACAGACATAGTACCTGTTGAAAAGGTAGGGGACAGATTCATAATGGAGCTCTTCCACGGAAGTACAATTGCCTTCAAGGACATAGCTCTTTCAATATTGCCATATTTGATGAAAAAGGCACAATCAAACTGTAAAATGAAGGAAGACATAGTAATTCTAACAGCAACATCAGGAGATACTGGAAAAGCGGCTCTTGAAGGATTTAAGGATGTAGAGGGAACAAAAATAATAATATTCTATCCAAATGACGGCGTAAGTCCAGTTCAGGAAATGCAAATGGTTACTACTGAAGGTGACAATACCTATGTAGTTGCAGTAGAGGGAAACTTTGACGATGCACAGTCTGCCGTTAAGGAAATATTCAATGACCTTGACTTGAGGGAAAAGCTTGGCAATATGGGAATGAAGTTCTCTTCTGCTAATTCAATAAACATAGGAAGGCTTGTACCTCAGATTTCATATTATTTCACTACTTATGCAGACCTTGTCAAGAAGAATGAGATAGAGATAGGGGATAAGATTAATTTCGTAGTACCTACTGGAAACTTTGGAAACATACTTGCAGGATTCTTTGCCAAGCTCTTGGGACTTCCTGTAAACAAACTTATATGTGCTGCAAATGAAAATAATGTACTTTATGACTTCCTGACTACAGGAGTCTATGATATAAACAGGGAATTCAAGAAGACAATGTCTCCTTCAATGGATATATTGATTTCAAGCAATCTTGAAAGGCTTCTATATTATATGTCCAACAAGGATAATGAATATATAGCAGAACTTATGAACCAGCTTAAAAGCGAAAAGAGATATGAAGCTAATGACCAAATAAAGGCTAAGATCAAAGACCAGTTTTGGAGCTCATACTGTTCGGAAGAAGATACTACAGATACAGTCAAGAAAGTATATGACGATTATGGATATGTTATGGATACCCATACTGCAGTTGCCTACAAGGTTTACGAAGATTATCTGAAGGAAAACAAGGATGATTCAATAACTGTAATACTCTCCACTGCAAGTCCTTTCAAGTTTACCGGTAGTGTTTACCAGTCTCTTTTTGGTTCTACGGACATGAAGGAACTTGATCTTATTAAAGAGTTGTCGGAAAAGACAGGTTTGAAGGTACCGTCACAGATAGATGGACTGGGCCAAAGAAAAGTCCTTCACAAGAGGCTGTGTACACCTGCATCAATGGACCAGGAAATACTTGATATTTTAAGTGAGGAAATGTAATGTTTGAAATAAGAATACCGGCAACAACTGCAAATCTAGGACCTGGATTTGACTCTCTGGGAGCGGCCCTTACAATGTATGCGACACTGACATTCCAGGAATGCGACAAGGAGCTGGAAATAACAGGCTGTCCTAAGAAATATAAAAACAAGCATAATCTCATATATACCTCATATGTCAAAACATTTGAAATATATGGAAAAAAAGTCAAAAATGTAATGATTGGGATAAATTCGGATATACCTCCTTCAAGAGGACTTGGAAGCTCAGCTGCCTGTGTAATTGGTGGAGTTGCAGGTGCCTTGCATATGATGGGAAAAGAAATCAAGAAAGACAATCTTCTTGATATATCGACTATGATAGAAGGCCATCCTGACAATGTTTCGCCTGCTATTTATGGTGGATTGACGGCTTCCCTTAAGTATGGAGAAAAAGTTTTTACAGAGATATATGAAGTAAATAAAAAGATAGTGTTTTATGCATTCATACCTGATTTCTCACTGGCAACATCTGATTCAAGAAAAGCCTTGCCCAAAAATGTGAAATTCAATGATGCGACCTTCAATGTATCCAGAATACCTCTTCTTTTAAGAGCTTTTGAAAACAATGACAAGGAATTGATAAAGGTTTCAATAGAGGATGTTCTTCATCAGCCATATAGGAAAAGTCTAATTGATGAATATGAGGATGTTGTAAAAGTATGTAATGACTGCAAGGGCCATGCAGTCTATCTCAGTGGTGCAGGACCTACAATAATGTGCATATCCGATGAAGCTGGAAATAGGGATTCTTTGGAAAACAATACAGCTGAATTTAGAAATATTTGGAAAGTCAGGGAATTGAAGATAGACAAAGAAGGAATACAAATAAAAAGGAGTTGATTTTTTGATTAAAAAGTATCTAATCGTAAATAAAAAAATACTGCCTGATGTATATGAAAAAGTAATCGAAGCGAGAAACATGATCAATGAAAACAAGGTGAAAGGAATCAGTGAAGCTGTTAAGAAGGTGGGCATAAGCAGAAGTACTTATTATAAGTATAAGGACTTTGTCTTTGCTCCTTCAGAGGATTCTGTAGGAAGAATGGCCATATTTGGAATTATGCTTTCCCATAAGAAAGGAGTCCTTTCGGCGGTTCTCAACTCCATATCTGACCACAACGCCAATATACTGACAATCAATCAGAATATTCCCGTAAACGGTCAAGCCAATGTAACATTATCATTGGATATTTCTGGAATAGATACGAGTCTTGAAGAGATGATAGACTTTTTAAAGAGTATAGACGGAGTAATGTCTGTAAAGCTTATATCAATAGAATAAACATGAAAAAGCCGTCTAGATTTAAGGTTCTTTTTCGATTTTGGGTATAAGAACTATAATGAAACACTGACTTTGCATAA
>CAZFYP010000082.1:11395-11633 GCA_964523535.1 uncultured Clostridia bacterium | reverse complement strand
GAAGTGGATGAGCTTCCATCAAGACCTTCAAAAGGAGACATCAGGGCTTCAAAGTGGAGTCCTTCCCTTGTACCTATGAAGTCTGTCCAAACCAGCTTGATAATACGGGTGAAGGACAATCAGTTTAAGGCTATAGGACCTAATGCTTCTATTGACTACTTTGAATTAGATCAGATTATTGATAATGATACATGGCCCCTTCAGGGTCTGACGGAACTGGAATCCGAAACCATATTCT
>CAZFYP010000082.1:4917-11354 GCA_964523535.1 uncultured Clostridia bacterium | reverse complement strand
GGTTGAAAACCTGGATGATATTCAGGTACTTAGACTACACGATTCCAATGAACTCTACTATATTGCTTATATTTCTGAAACATACAGTGGGGAATTGTCCCGGGTTGTTATTAAAATCTTTTTGGCTGGGCTTACTATTTTTCTTCTGTTAGTTGCAATCATTCTCTTCAATGTATTCAAGCATGTGACGAAGAGGTTGACTTCCTTGGAAAAAGGAGCAGCTGCCATAGGAAAAGGTGATTTTACTACAAGACTTGGTGTTGAACCCAATGATGAAATTGGAAGATTGGGTGATGCCATGAACCGCATGAGTGCTCAATTGCAGTTGAATCAGGAGGAAGAGGCCGAAAGCTATCAGATGATAAGTCATGAGTTGAAGACTCCCATAATGGTAATGCAGGGATATGTGGATGCTCTTTTGCATGATCAGTATCCATATGGAACAAAAGAGGCTTCTCTGGGTGTGTTGAATGAAGAACTAGTAAAGTTGGAAAACCTTACTCAGGATATTATTATTCTTAATAAACTGGATTATTTGTCCAAAAATAAAGTTGAAATGAAGGAGATTTCCTTAGGGTATATGTTTCTTGAGTCAGCAGAAAGGATGAATATTGAAAAGTCCATAGAGATTGAGGTTAATGGAGAAAGGACAATTACAGGGGATGTGGATTCGTGGCAAAGAGTTGTTGAGAATCTGATGTCAAACAATCTTAGATATGCTGAAAAGTCAATAATAATTGACCTGGGAGATAGAATCACCATAAAAAATGACGGACCAAATATTGAAGACCATATTTTATCCAAGATAAAGAAACCCTTCGTCAAGGGAAAGAGCGGTCGAAGCGGACTGGGTTTGACTATTGTCAGCAATATACTTAAACTTTATAATTTTGAACTGGAAGTTAAAAACATCGATGACGGTGTTGAATATACAATATACCAAGTAAAGTAGAAAGTTTTTAGACATGAATATATATAACAAAAGGCAGGTTGCGTTCCCAACCTGCCTTTTGTTGTAGAAATGATTTAGTATTCTTTAAGTTTTTTCTTGTCTATGTTCTTCCACACAAAACCATTATCATGGTCTATTTTTTCCACAAGTAGAACGGACTGTCCATTGAGACGAACTGTTTTGACTCTTTCTGTTACGAAGACTTCCTCGTCTTCACCCAGTCTATATCCCTTTTTGTCTTGAATCAGGTCTATTCGGTCGTTTACAAGTATGTCCTTCACCAGCATGTTGTCCTGGTTAACAGCCAGCTTGAATTGTCCCTTGTAGCGGCCATCGTTGCCGCTCATTCGCAGGCCTATTCCAGCAAGTGCTTCGATTACTCTTTTACCAAGTCGGCCGTGTTCTGACGGGTGGATGTTTTTAGTTTGGGCATGATTGTAGGCATCAGCTTTAGTCAGAACTTTGCATTTGGCATCTTGTCCGAACAAGATAAGCGCAGCCCTTTCGTGAAAGTCTTTTTTGACTATGTAGAGTCCAGGATCAGAGCCTTCTGCGCTGTTGTTTTTCAGGTAGGAAGAACAAATGCATATGAGTTCCTTCTGTTCTTTTTTGCAGTTTTTCAGTTCGAAGCACATGGCACTGTTGTGGGAGGTATAGGCTATTGCATCATTGAAGAAGAGCTGGTGTCGTGTAACAGGTGTTGGATCACCAAATCCCAATTTGTTCAGTAAACTACCAAGGTTTTCAGCAACTTCTCCAGTTCCTATGCTTGTAAGGTTGTCGGTATCATCTATAGAAATAAAGTAATCCATTTAATCCTCCAGGTCCTTTGCTTTTCTCATATCTACACCTGCAAGAATGGCTTCTAGCTCTTCATCGGTGAGGTCATATTCGAAAAGTTCTTCATAAAATCTTTTTGTATAGGCTTTAAGATCTACAGATCCCGAATATTCTGGGTATAGTGTTTGGAGTGCCCAAAGCATTGCAAGAGGTGTTTCCAGTGATGTGGAGTGACCCCATCTTGAAATTCCTGTTGGTAGAAGATAGACATCATCGTTTAGGACTGCTTCTATGTTCTTCCATGCCACCTGTTCCTTAATATATCCATAGGCTCCAGGGTCATTCGCCATTATTACCTCTGGATTCCACATGAGTATGTCTTCAAGGGTGGTATAGTACTTGTCTTCGTCCTTTGTAAGAGACTTGTCTGCAGCTACGTTTATCAGTCCTGTCCTTTCAACCCACTCTGCAGTTATGGTGTTTGTTGCAGATGTCCTTACTGCTTCGTTTATAGCATGATATACTTGTCTTTTTTTATCTTCCGGTATGTCAGCTACTGTTTGGTCAACCAGAGCCAGGACTTCATCATAGAAGTCTACATATTCTTGAGCTGCTTCTTCCCTTCCAATAATCTTTCCTATATCCTGAACCAGCTTCTTTTCCTCATCCATGGAATTGAACTCCACAACATAATAGGGTATGTTCAAATTTTCTATCTTCTCAAGCTCCCCCTTGTTCCAGAATAGAGGTGCATCTAGGAGTATTATGTCAGGATCCGAGTTTAGAAGCTCTTCAATGTTCACAATTCCTCCAACCTTTGGAAGATAGATGTCTTTAATTGAGGGCTCCATACTAAGTATGAGCTTGTCCCTTTTAAGGCCGTTGCTGCATGAGCTTATAATGTCTCCTTCATCAAGCATTATGATTATATGGCCTGCAACTGTGTAGAGGGCAGAGATACTGTCGATTTCTTCGGGAATGTATACAGTCCTTCCTGCAGAGTCTGTTACCGTTTCAAGATTGGGATTTATGGGTTGATCAGGTGTTTGAGCCTGTGTCGGTTGGCTGGGGCTGCATGCTGTCAATGTCAGAGACAGTATGATCATGGTTACCAGTATCAGTTTTATTGTCTCATTCCTTTTCATCTTCTCTTCCTCCAATTGGTACTATATGTTTTTTGTTGTCATCGTATGTGAGTATTTTTGATTTCACTCCATATATATGGTATACATGTTCCTCAGTGAGGACTGTACTTGGTAGGCCCTTGTATTTTATCCTTCTGTCCATCAGCATTATTACGCTTGTGTCCAGTTTATGGTTCTCGAAATAGAAGCTGTGGTTTGGAAAGTGTGTTGACATTATTATTGTCTTGTTCTTCTTGATGCACAGGGCTCTCATCATTTCAAGGAACATTATTTCATTCTTATAATCAAGAGATGCTGTTGGTTCGTCCATGAGTATTATGTCTGATTCCTGGGCCAGGGACCTTGCAAGGATTACAAGCTGTCTCTCACCACCGCTTAATTTGGTGAAAAGCTTGTCCCTGAATCCTTCCATCCCAACCATTTCAAGTGCTTCAATGGCTATTTCGGTGTCCCTATGGTTGGGGGATGAAAATATTGTATGGTAGGGAGTCCTTCCCATAAGTACAATTTCAAGTACTGTATATGGAAAGATATGTCCCTTCTCCTGGGGTACATAGCTGAAAAGCTTTGCTCTTTCCCTGACGGACATCTTATTAAGTTCCCTTCCTCTGAATGACATGGTTCCACTTGTAATCTTGTTAACACCAAGTATGCAATTTATGAGTGTTGTCTTACCGCAGCCGTTTGGACCTATTATGGAAAGAAGCTGTCCCTTTTTCACTGCAAAGCTTATATTGTCCAGGACTTCCTTGTCTTCGTATGAAAAGCTGATATTGTCAATTATTAGCATACTACCACCCGCTTCCCTTGGTTATTTTAAGCACATATACATAGAAGGGTGCTCCAAGAAGTGATGTCAGAATTCCAAGGGGAATTTCGCTTCCAGTAAGTGTACGGCTGAGAATGTCAATTATAACAAGATAAAAGCTACCAAGGGCAAGGCTGACGGGTATGAGTTTTCTGTTGTCTGTTCCCACCATCATTCTCCCCAGGTGAGGTATTACAAGGCCTACCCATCCTATGGTACCTGCAATTGATACAGCACCAGCAGTTGATAGACTTGCAAAGGTCACCACAAGTCCCCTGTTAAGTTTCGTGTTTATTCCAAGGGTACGTGCATCACGTTCGCCCATTGATAGTACGTTTATCCTCCATTTCATGAGGGTCATTCCTCCCACCCCTATGACAATGGGTATGAAGGATATGGCAATGTCCTTGAAGTTGCAGCTTGCAAGGCTTCCCATTAGCCAGAAAGTGATTGCAGGCAGTTCATTGAAGGGGTCTGCGACGAACTTTCCAAGTGAAATCAGAGATGAAAACACAGAGGAAACTATTACTCCACCGAGGACCAGCATTATTGTAGGATTTGACTTGTATATACCTGCAATGAGAGTGCTGAGACCTACGGCTATCATGCCGAATATGAAGGCAAAAAGTACAGTATAGATATTGACCTCGTTGAAGACTATAATGGCAAGTATGGCACCGAAGCCTGCTCCCGAGCTTACTCCCAGTATTCCTGCATCTACCAGTGGATTCTTAAACATACCCTGAAGTGAGGCTCCGCTGACGGCCAGTGCTCCTCCCACTATTATTCCGCCGATTGCTCTTGGAAGTCTTATATCCCAGACTACAGACTGCTCTATAGGGGTTGACAGGGTTGTTACTTGGGGTATTATTCTAGAGAATATAGCTGTTTCCCTTAAGCCTGTTAGTATCTTGTATATTATTATGTCCGGTACCCTTGATGGCGCAACGTTGTATCTTCCTATGAATAGGGATGCTATGACGCTGAGTATAGGCAGCACTAGCAGAATGATATAAAATGGTTTCTTCTTCTTAATCATTTTGATTTTCTTTTCTTGATGAATGTTGTAACCAGTGCTGCTAGGAATGCTGACATCATAGCTATTTTGGGTCCATAAGATGGAGAAGCAGGATCTGTGGCAACTGTTGTTATTGTTGAGAAGGATAGGCTTACTTCCTCACCCAGTGTGTTTCCATTTTTTGCAACCATTTCGGGACTTATCCTTATTGTATAAGTCATGTCTTCCTTCAGTCCTTCTATAGGTTTTATTGTTATATCTCTTTTTTCGTCAGGATGTATCTGGTCGTCTCCCATGACAATGTCTATTGGAACATCATTGCCCTCTGAATCTTCCATTGTGAAGCATGTCATATTTATATCCTTTATGGATACATTGACTACATTCTTTGAGAATACAAGCTTAATTTCCTGACTGACGGGAATTTCACTTGAACCGTCTTCAGGGCTTGCTGTATCCAGGAAGAGAGGTTTGTTTCCTTCTGTAGCTTGAACCAGGGTGAAAAGTGAAGTCAATAGTGTTAGTGCAATTACAAGTACAAGGGTCTTTTTCATGTCTAATCCTCCAAAATTTTAAATAAAAAACCCGCTACAATGTGAGAGTCGGGTTTGATTAATCCTTTTCACACTGGAAGGCATGTTCGTTTCCAGACATACCCTGGACTTAAAGCCGTAGTAACCTTAGGCTTAAAGTCTCGGATTCGTATTTGATTTAATGTTTTAATTATACTTTACAGACCAATTGATTTCAACAGGCATATGGATTTAAGGGATAAAAAAAGCGTAATGCAATAATTACATAGTTGTAATGAATAAAAAAATGATTAAGTTCAAGGAAGCCTATTGAACATATGCCTCTCAAGGTGTATAATAAATTTGTATTACTTAAATAACCTGAGAGGTGATGAAATGCCTGAGGAGTTCAAAGTAGGTTGCACAAGACCTGAATCTGAAGTTGAAGACAAGGTTGAGGCAGAGGAAAAAATTGAAGAAATTGTCAAGGAGGAAGTAAACATGATTAAAGTTGGAAAACCGGCACCGGATTTTACAGCGCCAGGATTTTTTGAAGGAAAGTTTGCGAATTTCAAGTTATCTGATTACTTGGGACAATGGGTAGTATTATGTTTTTATCCAGGAGATTTTACATTCGTCTGAGCTACTGAAGTTTCAGCAGTTGCTGAAAAAAATGATGAATTTAAGAAACTCGGAGTACAGGTATTATCTATGAGCGTTGACAGTGTATTCGTACACAAGATGTGGAATGACAATGAACTTAAAAAGATGGTAAATAAGGATATTCCTTTCCCAATGTTATCAGACGGAGGCGGAAAAATAGGTACAATGTATGGTATCTATGACGAAGCCGGTGGAGTTGAAACAAGGGGAAGATTTTTGATAGATCCTGATGGAAATGTACAGGGATTTGAAGTATTATCTCCTCCAGTTGGAAGAAATGTAAGTGAGACTATAAGACAGGTACAGGCATTCCAGCTTGTAAGAGAATCTAAGGGTAGTCAGGCTACTCCATCAGGATGGAAGCCGGGTAAGAAAGTTCTCAATCCAGGCCCAGACCTTGTAGGCAAGGTATGGGAAGCATGGAAAGTTGAAGAGGCTTTTGAAGACTAATTGAGTAGGCTCAAGGACGACATTTACCGGCTAAGCTGGTATATGTCGTCTTTTATTTTGGATTTCAAATCATTGGAATTCGTTTGATTATTTGTTCGTTGAAATTATC
>CAZFYP010000082.1:0-4907 GCA_964523535.1 uncultured Clostridia bacterium | reverse complement strand
GGTCAAGTAATTGGAAAAAGGCAGGACCTTTGATGAAGTGGTCTTGCCTCTTTTGATATTTGCAGTGAAGAGTGCAATCTTCACCAAGTAGAACTAGTTTTTGCTGAATATCTCCATGCTCCTGTCCAGTATGTCGTTTACATAGGCCAGTACTATGCCGTAGTTTGTGATTGGCACTCCTGCTTCATGGCAGAGGCCTATCCTTGTCATCATAGTCTTCTTGTTGAGCATGCAGGAGCCGCAGTGGATGATAAGGTCGTATTCTGAAACGTCATTGGTGAAATCGTGTCCTGAGCTGAAGGTGAAGTCAAGGTTAAGTCCAAGTTTCTTTTGAAGGAGTTTTGGAATCTTAACCCTTCCTATGTCCTCGTGGGAGGTGTTATGGGTGCAGCTCTCCGCTATGAGAACCTTTGAGTTCTCTCTCAGCTTTTCCATGGCTTTTATTCCCTCTGTAAATGAAGTAAGATCTCCCTTATTCCTTGCAAATATTATGGAGAATGATGTAAGCATGATGTCATCAGGCACAATCTTTGATACTTCCTTGAAAGCCTGGGAGTCTGTGACCACAAGATCCACATGGTAGTTCATGTCTTTCAGTGCTTCTTCAAGCTCGGTATCCCTTACAACATATGATTTTATGCCGTGATCAAGGCAGTCCCTGATTAGCTGTACCTGGGGAAGTATTATCCTACCTTTTGGAGCTTCTGAATCTATGGGAACCACCATGACAACCTTGCTGTTGTATGGAAGGACATCTCCTATTATTGCAGCTTCCTTCTCACTTGCCTGGAGGCTTTCAATGAGTCTGTCCTTGAAGAATAATATGCTTTTCCTGTCCATGGTCGACAGGAAGGATGCCTGAGGATAGGTGGTTTTAAGTTGGTGAAGCCTGTCTTCAGATATCATGTCAGTCTTATTTACTACAGTCATATGAGGTATCTTGAACTTCTTGAAGTCTGCAAGGGTCTTTTCATACTCACTGTCTGCTTCTTCTGTACCGTCAACTACATAGATTGCCAGATCAGTTCTATGGAGTATCTTTTTACTCTTCTCCATCCTTTTCTCACCTAGGATACTTGAGTCCTTTAAGCCTGCTGTGTCAATGAATACAACGGGTCCGAAGGGTATTAACTCCATGACCTTTGACACCGGATCCGTTGTTGTTCCCCTTATTTGAGAAACAAGGGAGACGTCCTGTTCTGTAATTGCGTTCAAGAGGGATGACTTCCCTGCATTGGTTTGTCCGTATATTCCTATGTGGAGCCTGTTGGCGCTTGGTGTTGAGTTTAATGTACTGTCCATAAATTCCTCCTATATATAGAAGTCCCTTTTGCCTTCTACAATCTTTCCTAATTTTTCCTGAACAAAATTCTTGTGTTTTCCATCGGCCATGAAGGCTACCTCGTCCGTCACAAGTCTCTCTCCCATTGATTTAAGTTCCTCATCACCGTAATCCAATACATATTCCATAAGGGTCATGAGTGCGTTTGGTGTACATGAAGTGCTTATTTTTCCTTGCTTGGCAAGGTCCATCATAACATCTCCAGTCCTTCCCAGCCGGTAGCATGCCGTGCAGTAGGATGGAATGAATCCGCTTGCAACCAGTGATTTTACAATCTCAAGAGGCGATCTTTCATCTGAAAGCTGGAATTGCCCTATATCCTTGCCCTCTTCCTTTTCCTTGTATCCACCGACTCCGGTGCATGAACCGGCGCTAATCTGACTTATTCCATAATTTATTAACTCTTCCCTGATTTCAGGAGTCTCTCTTGTGGAAAGTATCATACCAGTAAAAGGAACTGCCAGTCGTATGATTGCAGTAAGTTTCTTGAATTCATCATCGCTGATAGCATTGGGATATTGGGATAGGTCCATTCCTTCAGCTTTCTTTAGTCTGGGAACAGAAATTGTATGGAAGCCTACATTGAATTCCTTCTCAAGATGCTCGTTGTGGAGCATGAGGGCCATGACCTCGAACTTGTAGTCTGCTAGACCGAAAAGTACTCCCCCACCTACATCGTCAATACCAGCCTCCATTGCCCTGTCAAAGGCTGTCAGGTGGTAGTCGTAGTTTCCCTTTATTGAATTTGGATGAACTTCCTCATAAGTGGGTTTGTGGTAGGTCTCCTGGAAGAGAATATATGTCCCTATTTCCTTATCCTTAAGCTTCTTGTAGTTATCCACAGTGGTTGCAGCTATGTTTACATTAATTCTTCTTATGTTGCCGTTTTTGTTTTCTGTTGAATAGATTGTATCTATTGATTCCAGTATGTATTCAATGGGACAGTTGTAGTCGTCCTCTCCTACTTCAAGGGCAAGCCTCTTGTGTCCGAGGTCCTCAAGTATCTTCACTTCCTGTCTTATTTCAGCCTGTGTAAGTTTCTTTCTTGTGAACTTATTCTTACACTGATATCCGCAGTAGGTGCAGTTGTTGACGCAGTAGTTGGAGATATAGAGAGGTGCGAAGATAACCACTCTCTTGCCGTAGATTTTTTTCTTTATCCTTCCGGCTGTTTCAAAAACCTTCTTAAGAAGATCGCTATCATTAGTATTCAGCAACTTTGCTATTTCAATATGGTCAAGACCCTTGAGGTCTTCGGCTTTTTTCAATATGTCCAGTATTTCTTCATTTGTTGCAGATTTAGCTTTTGTCAGCACCTCGTTGATATATTCGTGATTAATAAACATTTTTCATCCTCCACTTATAGTAGTCTCCCCTTCCCATATCTACATATGATCCGGTTGAGTTTATTCTTTTTTCTATGCATTGCCTGCAGTGGGCTGCTTCGTCGCCGGTGCAGATCTTGTTTTCATATATTTCATACTTTTCTCTTACATTTATAGGAGAAAGATTTGGCATTACCACATTTGCTCCTGCCTTTATGGCTTTTTCCCTACCAAGACTGTCAAGGGTGCCAAGGGCTGTTGTCGAAGGAAGGAGTGCTTTGGGAATCATGAGCCTGGTAAGAGCAACCATCTTGAGGGTCAAGTTCACCGTGCCGCCAGTAAAATTTCCAAGAGGTGTCTCGGAATGAGGTATGAATGGTCCTATTCCGATCATTTGTGGATCAAGGGTTTTCAGAAATCTAAGGTCCTTCACTAGGTGTTCGGCTGTCTGTCCTGGAAGACCGGTCATGAAGCCTGCTCCTATCTGGTATCCAATTTTCTTCATGTCATTGAGACATCGTATTCTGTTATTAAAGCTCATGCCTGGGTGAAGACTTTCGTATAGGTCTTTGTCTGCAGTTTCGTGTCTCAAAAGGAATCTGTCGGCACCTGCATGGAAGTACTTTTCATAACTTTCATATGATTTTTCACCAATTGAAAGTGTGATTGCAGCTTCAGGATGATTCGACTTGATGTTTGTTATTAATTTAACCAACTTCTCGTCTGTGAAGTATGAATCCTCTCCTCCTTGAAGGACGAAGGTCCTGTATCCAAGTTTGTATCCGGTATGGCAGCAGTCCATGATTTGTTCCATTGTCAGCCTGTATCTGTCAACATTTTTGTTGTCCCTTCTGAGACCGCAGTAGTTGCAGTTTTGTTTGCAGATATTGGTGAATTCGATAAGCCCTCTCATGTATACACTCTTGTCGTAATAGCGGGTTTTCTTTTCCATAGACCTATTGTACAAATGGTCTAAAACTCTTGAATCATTGGATTCTATAATCGATTTCAGCTTCACATCCTCAAGATTACCATCGTTGTATAGGGAATCTATATAGGCGATTTCTCTCATTTAAGCTCCTTCTTGGATATTGACGTCTTAACTGTAACTCCCTGGATTCTTCCAAGAAGTCCTGTAAAGGAGTTAATTTCATCAAGGCTTCCCTTTACAGTGATTGATATTACAGAGATTCCCTCTTCGTTGAGGGGTATGCCCATCCTTCCTATGACTATGCTCTTGTGGTGAGCAACGATTTCGTTGAATTTGTATGTGGCTGTTTCCGGTTCATCCAGAACGGCTCCGATTATTGCAATTCTTAGCATTTTTTACCTCCTCGTTTCTAAAAGGGTCAGATAATAATTGAATATGTTCCCTACTCCCTCAACACGACAATCTTTGATTTATAAGGTTGATTGTCATATTTCGAAGTCGAGACCTCACAAATTCAATTATTATCTTTTGTATAATCATATCGAATCGTAAGCTAAAAAGTTATGTATTAACCAAGTAATAAAAAACGGCTTCCTGGATAGGAAGCCGATATAATCGTATCAAAATTAGACATAGCTGTATTGCAGCTTTGTTAAGGGCCTCTACCAGAAAAGAAACTGAATAAATGCTTTGCATTTATTTCGCATTTATTTCTTGTCTGTAAGATATTATTGTTTTTGCGACTTTGTCGCTTGAATATTCATGGAAAAGGTGTCCTCGTCCATAATTATCTTGTTAATAATTTAACAAAAATTAAGTGGATTGTCAAGGGTTTATTAATAAATATTTAGAATTCATATTTGCTATTGTTTGAATATTAATGATTAAGAAATTATATACGGTATAATTATATTAAAGTTCTGCTCGATAGGACCAATATCGCCCATGGCGGGCCTTATTTTATTAAAGAAGAAAACAGTTTCAATTTTATATTGTTCACAAGAATACGCATTCATGTATATTTGTTACGAACTTGACACAATATTCAGTAAGCTCATATACAAAAGTTATGATTTATTGTATAATATTACGGTATAGGGGGGAATTAAATGAATAATAAAATAGATATCAATGGATTCACAAATTATCATACAGGAAAGCTGTACAACAGCTATGAATATTTTGGAGCTCACTTGAAGAAACATGAGGACGGCAAAGGTGTATACTTTACAGTATGGGCTCCCAACGCCCTAGGTGTTTCTTTGGTGGGCACTTTTAATTTTTGGAACGACCAGGCCAATCCCATGGA
>CAZFYP010000081.1:0-11723 GCA_964523535.1 uncultured Clostridia bacterium | reverse complement strand
TGGAACAACAGGGACAAGTTTGAAGTCAGAAGAAGAGCCTGTTATTCATGCCAGCTTGGATGTCACAAGTATGTTGTTATGAAGAATTCAGACTTTGGAGAGGGAATAGAGGTTGGAGAACTTGAATATGAAACAATTGCAGCCCTTGGACCAAGATGTGGAGTTGATTCCTATGAAGATATTTCAATGGCCAACTACTACCTTACAATCTACGGCCTGGATACAATTTCAGGAGGAGCAACAATTTCTGCAGCCATGGAATGGTTTGAAGAAGGTATTATAACAAAAGACGACCTTGATGGTCTTGAACTAAATTTCGGCAATGGAAAGGCCATGGTTGAACTAATAAGGAAGATGGGATTAAGGGAAGGTTGTGGAGACTTGTTTGCAGACGGGTCCCAGGTTGCAGCTAAAAAAATTGGAGGCAGGGCTCTTGACTATACAATGACCGTAAAGGGTATGGAAATATCTGCAACTGACCCCAGGGGATCTTCGGCAATGACAATTTCATTCGGAACCTCTGAAAGGGGAGCCTGTCATATGAGACCTTATGCAGCTACTATAGATGCCTTTGGATACCTTTATCCTGATCTTGGTGTGGAAGAGCCAAAAGATCCTTTCAATGACAGCGAATCAAAGGAATGGCTTAAGTCTGTAAAAGAGTTTTTCGTAGTTACAAACCTTATAGGAATCTGTGACTTCAATGTAATCAACTGTGAACTTCATGCCACAACTTTGGCAGCACTCTACACAGCCCTAACGGGAATAGAGACAGACAAGGAAGAACTTCTGAGAAAGGCTGAGAGGACAATAGCTCTTGAAAGGGCATTGAACTATGA
Organism: uncultured Clostridia bacterium; assembly: GCA_964523535.1. GTDB lineage: Bacteria > Bacillota > Clostridia > Tissierellales > Dethiosulfatibacteraceae > Dethiosulfatibacter. The sequence goes on along the minus strand of CAZFYP010000081.1, from coordinate 10,884 downwards.
GCGTGGTTTCAGAAGGGAAGACGACAAGCTTCCTAAACGATTTATGACTGAAGAAGCATTTGCAGGACCGCCAAAGGGTAGAAAAGTAGATATGGAAAGTGCACTTGACAAATACTATGAAGCGTGTTCCTATGACAAGGACAAGGCCATCCCCACAAAGGAAAAATTCCAGGAGCTTGGAATGGAGGACATATACAATGGGTTCTTTGTCAATAAATAAGTAAGTATAAATACACTGTAACTCATAAAGGTTGTAAGTGTATTGGGAAAACAGATAAGGGGAGTTATGAAAAAGTGAATACAAGGTTTATGAAATTAATTTAATCTTTTGATGAAACTAAATCGTTGATTTTATAGGATTGTTTATGTTATTATGTAGTATAAATCATCTATATCATATGAAGAGGATGTCAAAGACAATAATTCATATTGATTAAAGAGAATCAGGTGATTAATAATCTTAGGAGATTTAATATGAGTAAAGAACATAACTGCTCTTGCGGCGATGATAATTTAGAAAAAGATACTTGTTGTACAGACCAACAAGGAAGTTGTGGAGAAGGCTGTAGCTGTGGACATGACCATGACCATTCTCACGAAGTAGGAGAAGATACAATGATGGTTACATTTGATGACGGTGAAGAGAAGGAATGCCTTGTACTTGCTGTTGTTGAAATTGACGAGAAGGAATATATTGCACTTCTTCCGGAAGGACAGGAAGAATACTTTATCTATGGATACAAGGAAGATGAAGAAAGTGTTGAGCTTCTTGCAATAGAGTCTGACGAGGAATTCGAAAAGGTTGGAAGTGTATTCGAAGAAATCTTCGGCGGTGTTGAAGAGAAAGAATAGAAGAATTTCATACAATAATATGATTGTATATGGAGATGGACTTGCGTCCGTCTCTATTAAATTACACATGTGTATTTAATTATATATTGAGTCATTATAAGTGGAATATAATGTCTGCTGGTATGGATTAAATAAAATTGGAGGACATATGAAAAATAAGGATTTAAATAAAATGATACTTGCTGCAGTGATGTTTATCCTGATGTTTGCAGTTGTTGGGTGTTCCCAGGGTGCAGATAATGCAGAGGTTGCAGTTGAGGAATCATCGAATACTGAAGGTTTTTGGCAAGGTCAGGTAGAGGATTTTGACTATGATGAATATTGTATAGGGAAGAGTATTGCAAGTGACTACAGACCAGCAGAGGGACTGCCAATAGTGAAGATAGAAATTAAGGACGGAAGTCCTATTGTACTTGAACTTTACCCTGATAATGCACCAAATACTGTAAATAACTTCCTTGCCCTTTCAAGGTCCGGATTCTACGATGGCCTTATTTTCCACAGAATAATAGTGGACTTCATGATTCAGGGTGGAGATCCCCTAGGAACAGGTGGTGGTAATCCTGGATATTCAATAGATGGAGAGTTTTCAAAGAATGGTTTTGACAATGCAATAAGCCATGAGCCTGGAGTAATATCAATGGCTAGAAGCAGGGATTACAATTCTGCCGGAAGTCAGTTCTTCATTGTTCATGGTGATGCCACCTTCCTTGACGGAGACTATGCAGGATTTGGAAAGGTCATATATGGATTTGAAGAGGTGGACAGGCTTGCAAGGGTTGAAACGGCAAGTGGTGACAAGCCCAAGGTTGATGTAATCATGGAAAGCGTAAGGGTTGACCTTAACGGATATGAATTTACTCAACCTGAAATAAACAGATAAAAACATTGAACCGGCAGCCTTTGATGGTTGCCGGTTCATTTATATGATATAATGTAAAATAGAACTGGGTTTAGAACAAAAATTCATGGAGGATTTTATGGATTATATCTTGGAAGAAATTGAAGGACTATATAGAGTAATAATGTTGAAGGAGTTCAGACGGACACCAGGAGTGGATTTTGATGTAATGGTCAAGTCAATGGTTCCCAAGATTGATGCTGTTGACAGGGTCATCCACAAGGGCAGTGCCATATCTCCTGGACCTGTTGGTCATGTGGAAAAGACATGGTACATGCATCCCCATCAGGCGGACAACCTCTTCGTACTGGCTGGAGAGAGGCATGTTGAGATTTATACTCCAAAGCACGGCAAAGTAGAAAGATTTCTCATTACTCCGGACAGGATAGAACATAACGGAGTCAAGATTTGTGACGGCAATGCAGTGGTGGTGTGGCCTCCGGGAGTTTTCCATAGAATTACAAGCGGCAGCCAGGGTTCTGCTTCCATAAACCTTGCAAGCCACTATGATGGATTCGATATCAGGACCAATTTCAATATTTATGAAGTCAATATAGAGACAGGCCAATACAGGGTCATAAGGGAAGGTCACAAAGATCAGAAATGAATATTATAATGCAAATAATCTATATGGCTTATAATAAATAGAGAGAAGAGTTGCAATAATAAGTAAGATAAAGTAATAGAAAAACACATGGAAGTGTCTTATTGACATATCACCATGTGTTCTTTTATTTTGATTATGTTTTACAGCTGTTTATATTGAATATAATCATGAATTAACCGCCAAGATAAGCTTCCTTGACAGCCTGGTCTTCAAGAAGGTCGCTTGCCTTTCCTTCGGCAATGACTCTTCCTGTTTCAAGAACATAGCCTCTGTCTGCTATCTTGAGAGCCTTGTTTGCATTCTGTTCAACGAGAAGGACCGTAGTTCCTGCATCATTTACGTCTCTTATGATGCTGAATATCTCATCAACAAGGATTGGAGCCAGACCCATTGAAGGTTCGTCCATAAGGATGATCTTAGGTCTTGACATAAGAGCTCTTCCCATTGCTAGCATCTGCTGTTCTCCACCGCTTAATGTTCCTGCAGTCTGCTTCATTCTTTCCTTGAGTCTTGGGAATCTGGTGAAGACCATTTCAAGGTCATCTTGGATTTCTCTCAAGTCTTTTCTTATATATGCTCCCATTTCCAGGTTTTCACGTACACTCATTTTTGAGAATACTCTTCTTCCTTCAGGAACGTGAGCCATACCCATATCAATTATTTGATGTGGAGGATATTTTGCCATGTCTTCATCTCTGAATTTGATAATTCCGCTTTCGGGAGTCAGTATTCTTGATATTGACTTCAGGATAGTAGTTTTACCGGCACCGTTGGCGCCTATAAGTGTTACTATTTCCCCTTCCTTTACGTGGAAGCTTAGATCATGAATGGCGTGAATCTTGCCGTAAAATACATTTATATCTTCAATCTTTAACATATAGTCACCTACTCTCCCAAATATACTCTGATTACATCGGGATTATTCTTGATTTCATCAGGTGTACCCTTTGCAATTATTTTGCCGTAGTCAAGGACTACAATTCTTTCGCAGATACCCATTACAAGGTTCATATCATGCTCGATGAGCAATATTGTTATGTCGAACTTGTCTCTTATGAAATGGATTGTATCCATGAGTTCATGTGTTTCCTGAGGATTCATTCCAGCTGCAGGTTCGTCAAGCATTAGAATCTTTGGATTTGTTGCCAACGCCCTTGCAATTTCAAGCTTCCTCTGTTTTCCGTATGGAAGGTTCTTTGCAAGTGTTTCAGCATAGTCTTCCATTTCGAATATTTTCAGGAAGTCAAGGCATTCCTGGTGGGCTTTCTTTTCTTCAGCCCAGTATCTTTTTCCTCTGAATATTCCTTCCAGAGTTGAATATTTCATTTCATTGTGGTAGGCGATCTTAATGTTGTCTATAACGGTAAGGTCCTTGAAGAGTCTAATATTTTGGAATGTTCTTGCAGCTCCCTGTTTTACAATTTCGTAAGGTTTCTTGCCTGTTATATTTTTGCCGTCAAGTGAAATTGTTCCTTCTGTAGGTTCATATACTCCTGTAAGCATATTGAATACAGTGGTTTTTCCGGCACCGTTTGGTCCAATCAAACCAACCAGTTCATGTTCGTTAATTGCTATTTCAAAGTTGTCTACGGCTCTAAGACCACCGAACTGCATAGCAACTCCTTTAGTTTCCAGTAATGCCATATTATTCACCTTCCTTTACTTCTTTTCTTGGTGAGATAATTTGATTATGTCTCAACTTGTGTATGAATTGAGACATTGAGAATTCGTGAGTACCGAATATTCCCTGAGGTCTGAATATCATCATGACAACGAGAAGTCCGGAATATATCAGAAGTCTGTATTCCGCGAAATCCCTCAGTGCCTCTGGAAGGATGGTAAGGATTATGGCTGCAACGATTGAACCGGTTAAAGAACCCATTCCACCAAGAACAACTATAACAAGGATTTCAACTGATCTCATGAAGTTGAATGTGTTTGGATCGAGGAATGCTATATAGTGGGCGTAGAGTCCACCACCAATACCTGCAAAGAATGCAGCTATTGCAAATCCCATAACCTTGTACCTTGTTGTTTGTATACCAACAGCTTCGGCAGCTATTTCATCTTCTCTAATGGAGATTATTGCACGCCCCTGTCTTGAATGAGTCAGCGTATATAGTATTCCAACAACCAATACGGTGATCCAGAATACACTGTCAAAGCTAACTATCCTTGGAATTCCTGTAAGTCCCTGTGCCCCACCAGTTAAGCCGCCCATGTTATTTATAACAACTCTAATAACTTCTCCGAATCCCAGGGTGATTATACCAAGATAGTCTCCCCTTAGTCTAAGGGCAGGTATACCTATTGCTATTCCAACCAATCCTGCTACGATTCCTGCAACTGTAAGACTGATAATCAGCATTACTATGTCCGGAAGACCTGCAGTTTTCAGTGCTATTGCAGTTATTGCAGAAGCATATGAACCAACAGCCATAAAACCGGCATGACCAAGTGCCAGCTGACCCAGATATCCTGTTGCCAGGTTGAGGCTTGTTGCAAGAACTACATTTATACAAATGAAAATGACTATACCTGTATAGTATCTAGTCAATATATTTGCCGACATTAAAACCTTCATAACTATGAAGAGCAGTATGATTGATATGATATTGAATGCATAACTTCTTTTTATGTTTGTCTTCATATTCTACACCTTCTCTCTTTCGTTTTTACCAAGTATGCCTGTAGGTTTGAATATAAGAACTACTATTAGGATTCCGAAAACTATGGCATCAGACCATTGACTGGATATGTATGCCTTGGTGATTGTTTCCACCATTCCAATTACAAATCCTCCAAGCATGGCTCCCGGAATGAGACCTATGCCTCCAAGAACGGCAGCTACAAAAGCCTTAAGTCCCGGCATTACTCCCATTGTAGGATATACCTGTGTATATGCGATGGCATATAGTACTCCACCTAGTGCACCCAGTGCTGAACCGATGGCAAAGGTGATACTGATTGTCCTGTTTACATTTATCCCCATGAGTATGGAAGCTTCCTTGTCCTCGGCAACTGCTCTCATAGCTTTTCCCGGTTTTGTTCTTTTAATAAAGAAATCCAGCAATACCATAAAGAATATAGAAAGTGCTATGGTGATTATGGTAACGGTACCTATTTGAAGTTCTCCTATCATGATAGGTTTTTTTACTATAACATCAGGGGGCATAACTTTTGGATCTGCCTTGAAGATTACCAGGGCTAGATTCTGCAAAAATAAACTCATACCTATTGCAGTTATTAGTGCGGATATTCTTGGTGCCTTTCTTAGAGGCTTGTATGCAAGTGTTTCTATGGTAACACCCAGTAGTGCCGCCAGTACCATTGATACCACAAGTACTGCCATAAAGGGCATTCCTGTTGCAATAACTGTAATGAACGCAAAATATGCACCCATCATCATTACTTCACCGTGGGCAAAGTTAATCAGCTTGATTATACCGTAAACCATGGTGTAACCAAGGGCTATTACAGCATATATACTACCTACGGACAAACCGTTTATCAATTGCTGTAAGAATAAAATCAATTTTTGTTCCTCCTTTGGATGTTAAATAAAAGTGTAGGAGAGACATAATCTCTCCTACAGGGTTTTATTTGCATCTCTGTAATAAATTGTCGATGTCTGATATGTTGATCTTAGTTTCCGCTAACCTTTGCAGCCAGAACGTGTGCTCCGTCTACGATCTGGATAACTGAAATACTCTTTTGTGGGTCTCCGTTTTCGTCGAATACGATATGACCTGTAACTCCATCCATATCAGTTTCTGCAAGTGCTGCTATAATAGCTTCGGCATCTTCAGAACCTGCTGCTTCAAGAGCGTCTTTCATGATGTATGCTGCGTCATATCCAAGTGCTGCAAGAGCGTTTGGAGTAGCATCCCACATCTCTTCGTAAGCTACTATGAAGTTTTGAACGATTTCAGCTTCATCAGTCTTAGCGTAGTGGTTTACGAAGTAGTGACCTTCTGCAACTGCTGCATAGTCTTCTTCGATTCCGTCCCATCCGTCAACACCGATACATACAACGTCAAGTCCAACTTCCTCGATTTGAGCAAGGATTGTTCCAACTTTAGCTATATAATCTGGCAGGAATAATACATCTGGATCTTCAGCCTTAATCTTTGTAAGAACAGTTTTGAAGTCCGCATCATTCTTAGTGTATCCTTCGTAGCTTGTTACAGTACCGTTTTCAGCGAATTTATCGTTGAAAGAAACTGCAAGCCCTTCTGAGTAAGCATCTTCAGTGTTGTAAAGGATAGCTGCTTTAGTAGCATCAAGATTTTCTGCTGCAAATACTGCCGCTGTAATTCCCTGATATGCATCTGTGTAACATGCTCTGAACACATTTGGTGCATCAATAGTTACATCAGCGTGAGTTGCTGTTGGTGTAAGTACAGGCATTCCGTCTTCAACTGCAATCTCTTTTACTGAAAGAGTAACACCACTGAATGTTCCACCAAGAAGTGCTGTGATGCCATCCTGGTCTCTAAGTCTGTTGTATGCATTGACACCTTCAGTCTTGTCTCCCTTTGAGTCGTAAGATACAACTTCAAGCATCTTTCCGTTTACTCCACCTGCTGCATTGATTTCCTCAACTGCAAGTCTAACACCTTCGTCATTTGATACTCCGTAAAGACTGTAGTCGCCAGTCAAAGGTCCGATGAAACCAAGTTTGATAACTTCTGCTTCTGATTCTGCAGGCTCGCTTCCGCCGCAACCTGTAAGTACTGCTGATAATACCAATAGGGTAATCAGCATAAACGCTAAAATTCTTTTTTTCATTTTGTTTTTGTCCTCCCCAAGATTTAATGAAAATACATATTCTATTTTAACGCAAAACTAATAATTATTCAAGTCGTTTTTATTATAAAAAGCAATAAAATTACAACTTGTAAACAAAATGCCCTTGTGAAAACGATTTATGTATTTAAATTACGTACACGAACCGGAGTGCACAAAAGGACGTTATGGTGACCGAGACGTACTGAAGATAGATGTTACATAATTGTAACAAAATTAGTGCAATACATGAATTTGAAGTACAATCTCTATACTATTCAAGAATACCATACAAATCTAGAGGAAGAAAAGAGAAAATAAAATGGAAAAACAACAGTGAATAAATATAATGAAAATGGTAAAATATACAAAAACGGATATAAAAAAAACCCCTTGCCTGTCTTGGAAAGGGGGATAGAATTACATGTTTGTATAGCTTTTGATTTTTTTGAGAAGAGCATCTCTTGCTTCTCTCATTTCCTTAACTTCGTTTACTAGTATATTATCCTTGATTTTGTTCTTTTCAATGAAGTACATGGAAAGTCCACCTAGGCCAACATGGGTACCTACGGCTACTCCCATCTGCATGATATAGATATCACCCGTGAAGTTTGTATTTTTTCTTATGATGTTCTCCAAATTTTCTGCAAATATCTTATCAGATGTATAGCCGATTATTATGAAATTTGTAATGTCGGGATTGTTTCTTATATTGAATTCATCAATATAATGCTTAAGGACTTTTTTTCTGCCTCTTTCTTTGGCTGTTATGGCTCCCTTGCCGTCCTTCATTGTCATTATAGGTTTGATCTTGAGGAGTTTTCCTATTATGGCACTTGCATTTGACAGGCGGCCGCTCTTTATGAGGTGATCCAGGTCATCAACCGAAAGGAAGTGCTTTACATTTCTTTTATAGGTTTCATTGAATTCTATCAGTTCCTCAAATGATGCCCCCTTCTCTTTCAACTGACAGCTTTTGATTATAAGCCAACCACTTCCGTGGGACATTGACTTGGAGTCCACTACATGAATCTTTATTTTTGTATCGGGATTATCGGACAGATACTTTTCCTTGGCTATTTCGGCAGACTGATAGGAACCGCTGGTGCCGCTTGACATGCATATGCATAGGAACTCGTCATATCCTTTTTCAATTCCTTTCTCTATTATATCTATATACTTGGTAGGGGCAGGCATGGAGGTGGTTGGGTATTCGTCAAGTTCCTCCATTATCTTGTAGAAATCGTCCGGTTGTATATCCACCCTGTCCTCAAAAGTTTTTCCTTCAATAGTTATAGTAAGTGGTGCTATGCCTATATCGTATTTTTTTATGAATTCCTCTGATAAATCACAGGTGGAATCAGCCATTATCTTTATCATAACATGTACGTGACATAAATTGAGTCACTACTCCTTTATATATGACTTATCCTTCATTATATCATTTTTGAACATTCTATCGGTAAGACAATATTCCTAAAATTTCTTAATATTTGCCGGCAAGTATATATACATTTATTGCAATAGTTGAAAACTCCCTGCTTAACATCCATGTGTTCATGCAAGGAGTCTGTTTTTGCAACATGATTAGTCTTGTTGTTGTCAGTTTGTTTAAGATTCGAACTTTATTATGTATTCTCCTCCGTATCCCTCTTTGTTCCTTATAGAAAGGGTGCCACCTGTCTTGTTTATTATAGTATTGGTTATTGTGAGTCCCAGACCAGTATCACCCTTGCCCCCCTTGTAGAATCTCTGGAAGGCATTGAGCAGGTCCTTTTCAGAAAAACCTTCCCCGTCATCGAATATCCTAAGTGTGTAGGAAGCATGGTCCTTTTGACCTTCTACGAATACTGTGGATTTTGCAAATTTTACCGAGTTGGACAGTATGTTCAATAGAGCCTGAACAATCTTGTCTTTGTCGCATTCCAGGTCCAGGTCATCTTTCATGTCTATCTTGATAGTGACCTTCTTTTTCATTGCGTAGCCCTGAACCTTTTCAATTGATGTCTTGGCAAGGTCTTCAATGCTTTCCCATGAATAGTCATAAAAGTCATTGAAGGATTCAAGCTTTGAGAGAAATATGATTTGGTTGACCAGGTTTTTCAGCCTCTTGCTTTCATCGATTATTATATCCAGTGACTTTGATTCGTCATGGAAGACGCCATCCTTGATTCCTTCTGCATACCCCTGTATAGATGTCAAAGGGGTCTTGAGTTCATGGGTTATGTTTTGTATGAATTGCTTCTGGCTTGTGTCATAACTATCAAGCTGGTCAGCCATGACTTCCATTGATTGAGCAAGATCCTCTATTTCATCACCTGTAGAAATCGACAGCTTGTCGTGATAGTTTCTTTTTGCTATCTGTTCTGCCCGTGATTTCAGTTTGTTGATTGGGTCTGCTATACTCTTGCCCCGTCTGTATCCTAAAAGAGAGGCTATGGCTACTAGCAGCAGAAGCAGGAGGAATGAAATCCGGCGAAGTGTCTGACTTGCATTCTGCACTAATGATGCTTGAGTATATTGCACTACCCATGCAAATGATGTATCACTACTATTATTGTTTTGCAATAAGCGTGAAACTGTAAAATAGTAGGTCCTGTTGTTGACAACATATGTGAATAGGTCATTGAAATTCTTACTTTCTATTCTTGAAAGTATTTCTCCATTCAATTCTTCGTCAAGGAACTCGTTTTCTCCTACAATTGAGATATTTTCATTTTTGCGTCTTACATATATTTCGAATTGGCTTTCCAGGGGTGTCCTGTTTGCCATGGCTTCAGTCCGTATGAGGGTCTTGGCGCTTAGATTGTCGGTATTTCGAATCGCTTTCAGTTGGTTGACGACTATGGTCGCCATTATCTTTCTTTCACTTTCGAGATTGGACTTGATTTCCCGCTCCAATAATCCTGTAACGGCATAGTTCATAACGAATGTGAATATAAGTAAAGCTACTGTGACAATTAATATGTTTGTTCCAATTATCTTTCCTTTAATAGTATTTCTCATTCCATTACCTTATATCCATATCCCCATACGGATTTTATTTCCAAAGTGGATTCGGCCGTCTTAAGTTTCTTCCTTAGACGCTTTACCAGGTCATCTACTGGTCTGGTGTCGCCTATATATTCATATCCCCATATGGAATCGATTATCATGTCCCTTGAAAAAGCCTGGTTTTTTCTTTTGCAGAGTAAGAGAAGGAGCTCATATTCCTTGCTTGTAATGTCGATAGGGATCTTGTCCTTGTATACGGACCTTTCCCTGGGTTTTATGGTTATATCCTTAATCCTTATTGTTTCAAGCCCTTTTATTTCTTTGGATTCATATGATGATATTCTCTTGAAAATATTCTTGACCCTTACAGTCAGTTCTCTTGGACTGAATGGTTTTGTCAGATAGTCATCACTTCCAAGCTCCAGACCAAGTATGCGGTCGAATTCCTCATCCTTTGCCGAAAGCATTATCAAGGGTATGTCATGCTTTTTTCTTATTTCCCTGCAAAGGTCGTAACCGTTCATTTCAGGCATCATTATGTCCAGTATGACCATATCCGGTACTTCCTTATTGAATTCATCAAGGGCTCTTCTACCGTTTGAAAAAGTTCTGCTTTCATAGCCTTCCTTGTTAAGGTAAGCCTTTACCAAATCCCTTATATTTTTTTCATCATCCACTATATATATTAGCTTTTTCTTCATTCCTTCACCTCATCCAATATATAAAGTATATATTGGATGAG
>CAZFYP010000080.1:0-11829 GCA_964523535.1 uncultured Clostridia bacterium | reverse complement strand
GCCCTATTTCAACACACTGTGCGGATGGACCCAATCAAGTATGGATGTGGGACATCACCTATTTAAGTGCAGGAGTAAAGGGATTGTACTTCTATCTCTATCTCATCATCGACCTCTTTAGCAGAAAAATCGTAGGATGGGAAGTTTGGGAAAAAGAAAGCGCGGAATATGCCAGTATCGTCGTTCGTAAAGCGATGATGTCAGAAAAGCGAACACACAGCAATAAACCTCTCATATTGCATTCAGACAATGGCAGCCCAATGAAGGGAGCATCCCTATTGGAAACACTCTATCAGCTTGGCGTTGTGCATTCACATTCCAGGCCGAGAGTCAGCAACGACAATGCTTATGCAGAATCTATATTCAAAACACTTAAATATAGACCTAAATATCCTTACAAAGGATTTGAAAACATTGAAGCCGCCAGGATATGGGTAAATGAATTTGCCAAATGGTACAACATTCATCACCACCACAGTAGACTGAATTTCCTGACGCCCAATCAGCGGCATGATGGACGGGGACAAGAAATCCTTATGAACCGCACTGCAGTCTACGAAGCAGCAAGAGCCAAAAATCCAGAACGATGGACTAAGGAAATCAGAACCTGGTCACTAGAAGACCGTGTTTGGCTGAACCCGGAAAAGCATGATGAGTTAAATGGCTTAGTCAAAAAATCAATATCGTAAGTGCTGAAGAATTATTACTTGTTTTATGACAACTTACTTGACAAACACCGGTCTTTTGCAATAGGAAAAGAGACAAAATCAAGATTTTGGAATGGGATGGCAGTGGATTCTGGCTCCACTACAAGCGTCTTGAAAAAGATCATTTCAGTTGGCCTGAATCCATCAGCGGAACTCATCTTGAGGTAGACGAAAGGTCTTTCAGATGGTTGCTTGATGGTTTGACGATTAAAGAAAGACAAGCCCACAGGGCAGTTACCGAACGACAGATTCTATAGCTTTAAATGTTGAGTTTTGAAGCATTTAGGGCTTTTTTTGTTGCCCCGTCCATGGTATAATGGAAACATGAAAAACATTGATAAATCAAGGCTTACAGCCGAAAACACAACTGAAAATCCGCTCGGTTTCTTCAAGCAAAAGAGTGAAGAATTAGAGACTGAAAATCATATTCTCAGGCAAACCGTTGAGCAGCAAGAAGCCAAAATTAAGTGGTACGAAGAGCAGCTCAAGCTCGGTGCCAAGAAACAGTATGGTCAATCGAGCGAAAAGATGTCTGATGAACAGATGTCCCTCTTCAACGAAGCGGAGATTGAATCCGTCAAGAAAAACGACGAGCCGGATATCGAGCAGATTGCCTATTCCCGAAAGAAAGGTAAAAGCAAGACCCGCAAGACTTATGACGACCTTCCTGTTGAAGAAATATTCTATGACCTTACAGAGGAAGAAAAAACCTGCGCAAAATGCGGAAGCGCTATGCACAAAATGAAAACAGAGGTACGGAAAGAACTCAAGGTCATACCTGCAAAGGTAATTGTTGTCCAGCATACCCGGCAATGTTATGCCTGCAGGGTATGCGATGAGGAAGGCGAATCCAACATTATGACAGCTCCTATGCCTCATCCTGTACTACCGGGTTCTATGGTAAGCCCATCACTGCTTGCCTTTATCATGAACAAGAAGTATTCCGAGGCAATGCCTCTATACCGGCAGGAAAAAGGCTTTGAGAATCTTGGAATAGACATTTCTCGTCAAAACATGGCCTCTTGGGTCATAAAGGGAACGGGAACCTGGCTTGCTCCGCTTTATGAAAGGATGAGGACTCATCTTCTGAAAGAAGATATCATTCATGCCGATGAAACGGTTCTTAATGTTCTTGATGAAAAAGAAAATAAGAAGAATTACATGTGGTTGTACGCATCCGGAGATAGAAGCTCAAAACGAATCATTCTCTATGATTACCAGAAGTCCAGGGCAGCAAGACACGCAAAAAACTTTCTTAAAGGCTACAATGGCTATCTTCAAACTGACGGATATGCCGCATATGGTGGTCTTGATGAAGTCAGGCATATGGCCTGCATGGCGCATGCCAGAAGAAAATTCAAGGAAGCTCTTGATGCAGCTCCTGACAGTGCGGCTCTTGGAAGTACCAAATCATCTGAAGCACTGAAGATGTTTCGAAGATTATATGCTGTTGAAAAACAAGCCTCAAACCTAAGTAATGAAGAGCGACATCAAAAACGTCAAGAAGCATCAAAGCCTGTCCTTGATAAGTTTCATGCCTGGCTGATTGAAGAATCCAGGAAGACTCTTCCCAAGAGCAAGCTTGGGCAAGCAATCAGCTATACATTGAAACTTTGGGATAAACTCATAATTTATATTGAAGACGGCAGACTCTCAATCGACAACAATCTGGCCGAAAGAGCCATAAAACCGTTTGTTATCGGTAGAAAGAATTTCCTCTTTTCCAAGTCACCCCTTGGAGCTACTGCAAGCGGAATTGCCTACAGCATCATCGAAACGGCAAAGGCAAACAACTTATTGCCATTTCAGTATTTGACTCACCTGTTTGAAATGCTTTCAAACATCAATCTGACTGATTCGAGTGCTCTTGAGGCTTGTTTGCCATGGTCAGATTCATTACCCGAAAGCGTCAGAAAAAACATAAGTAAAGATTGATTGCCGCCAGCGAGAGTATCAAGCGCTGGCTTTATTATTTGTCAATGTGTGCTATGATTTACGCTTACATTGTTTCTATATTCTTTTTTATACTTCTCTATTTAATTCTTATCTTTTTAAATCTTGTCTTGATATACTTTCGGATTGCTTAAGAAATTGAATTGTTACTAAATATTAATACAATTCAAGCAAATAAAAATTGTTTTTATGAAGAATTGTTGATAAATTCGAAAAAAAATGACAATTTTGATACTTGTACACAAAATGGTTAATTGTGGATGTGAAAAACTATGTGTTAATATCAGACCATGTTAGTAAATCGGATATTGGCATTAATTTAGAATGTTGGAAGTTGATAAATTGATAAGAAAAATTGGGAGAATTTTATGAAACGTAGGAAAGTAAGGAGTGGATGAGAATATGAAATTAAGAAGATATAAGCGTTTTATGAGCAAGGTAACCTCGATTGAACGAATAACTATTGGGCTTCTATTAGTAATGAATATTTCAATTACCGTAGCCAATGTGTTTTCAAGGTATGTAATACATAAAAGTTGGTCATTTACGGAAGAAGTTGTTGTAGCTTCATTTGTTCTTATGTCGCTAATGGGAGCGGCTCTGTGTGAAAGAGAGAGAGGTGGCTTGATAAATTTAACATTATTCACAAACAAGCTCAGAACTCGTACTCAAATAATTATTGAGATTATTATAACTATAATGCTGATTGGTTTCGTAGCAGTCATGTTTAAGTATGGTATCGATCGATGCGTGATGCAATATATGACAGGTAGACGTACAGCAACCCTTGAGATTCCAGAGTGGTATTATAACATATTTGTTCCGCTTGGAGCATTTTTAATTTTCATTCATTCATTAGAGAGAATTATCTATGATGTTTTAGAACTCAAGGAGCCTGAGAGAGGTGAAAGTATATGACATACGTAATTATGTTTCTAGTATTTTTCATATTGTTAGTTTTAGGAGCCCCAATTGCACTATCATTGGGACTCTCATCATTACTAGCATTAATATATAATGGGACAAGTTTGACAATAGTAGCCTCAAGTATGTATTCGGGTATTGCAAAATATTTATTGCTTTCAATTCCGTTTTTTATTTTATCAGGGAATATAATGGCACAAGCGGGAATTTCAAAAAGGCTCATTGCTTTTGCTGATGCACTTTTTGGTCATTTGCGTGGTGGTATTGCAGTTGTATGTGTTGTTGTTGCATGCTTTTTCGGAGCTATTTCGGGTTCGGGTGCCGCAACCGTTGCTGCATTAGGCGTTATTTTGATACCTGCTATGGTTGACCGAGAAAATTTTGATACGCCTTTTGCAACAGGGATTGTAGCATCGGCTTCATCCATAGCAATTATTATTCCTCCCAGTATATCTTATGTAGTATATGCATCAATCACAGGTGTATCGGTTGGGAATATGTTTATTGCTGGTATTTTGCCAGGCATTTTGATGGGCATTGCATTTGTTGTAGTGGTCGAATGGAAAGCAAAAAAAGATAAACTGGTTCCTGCACATGAACGTTTGGGAATTGGCGAAGTTTGGAGGACATTTAAAGATGCTTTTTGGGGATTGTTGATGCCAGTTATAATTCTTGGAGGCATTTATGGTGGGGTATTTACTCCTACAGAAGCTGCGGGAGTAGCGGTTGCTTACGGTCTATTTGTAGGCTTAGTAATCTATCGAACCTTGAAAATAAAAGATTTGCTGGGAATATTTGCGGATACCGCAAAGAGTTCGGGCGGGTTAATGTTTATAGTTGGAGCAGCAACAATTTTTTCATATGCCTGTACAAGGTATGGTATATCTTCAGGTGTTCAGACCATGCTTTTGGAAGGAAACAAGTATACATTCTTACTAATTACTAATCTGGTATTATTGGTTGCTGGTTGTTTTGTAGATGCCAACTCGGCAATGTTTATTTTTATACCGATTATGGCGCCAGTTGCACAGGCATATGGAATTAGTTTGATTCACTTTGGCGTCATTGCAACTGTCAATTTAGCTATTGGACAATGTACGCCACCGGTTGGTATGAATTTGTTTGTTGCAGCAGGCTTAAGACTCAAGGGATATGTAGTTTCAGTTGAGCAAGTTTCAAAGGCTGTTATACCGATGTTAATAATGGGATTACTAGTGTTATTAGCAGTTACATATATTCCATTTTTTACAACATGGTTCATGTAGGAGTAAAGAGGTAATGTCTTTAATCTAAAATGTTAATAAAAAAGGGGGCTTATTATGGTTCATGAAGTTGCAAAGAGTTGATGTGTTTTATTTAAAATATTATATAAAAGAGGAGGCTTATTTATGAAATCGAGAAAATTAAGTATGCTATTGGTGGTTTGTTTGTTAGCTTTATCATTAGGAGCTTGTACTGCAGCAAAAACAGAGGAACCTGTTGCATCAGATGACAATAATGTGGAAGCTTCATTTGAAAAAATGACTTGGTCTGCTGCCACATCAGGTGCAGAAGGATCAAACTTTGCTGCTGGTCTTGAAAAATTTGCTGAGATCGTGGGCGAAAAAACAAATGGAGCTGTTACTGTCGATATATATACTTCGGATCAATTGACAAACGGTAATCAAGCAGATAGTTTGCAGGGTGTAATGGACGGTACAATCGATATGGCATTCCAAGATGGCGGTATTTGGGGCAACTTCGACAATCGATTCTCAATAATAACTTTGCCGTTCTTTTTTACAACTTTTGAAGATGTTGATAATAAACTTATTAACGGTGAGGCTGGAGTATACTTAACAAATATTCTTGAAGATAAATTTAAAGTCAAAGCTTTAGGAATTGGTGAAAACGGATTCAGGTTTATCACAAACAGCAAGCATGAAGTTCAATCGCCGGAAGACCTGAAAGGGTTGAAGCTTAGAGTGGCAGGCAATGCAATGCTTACAGGTTCATATGAAGCATGGGGAGCTGACTATACGGTAGCACCATGGGCTGAAGTTTACACAGGCCTGCAGACTAAACTTTATGATGGACAAGAAAACCCAGTTGCAGTTGCTGATGCCTCTTCAATTCAAGAAGTTCAAAAATACATGACTAAATGGACCGCTCACTATACTGCTCTGTATATGACCATGAATGGAGATGTATATGACGGTTTAAGTGATGAATTAAAAGCTATCGTGGATGAAGCAGGTAAAGAAGCTTGTGCATATCAAGTGCAGTTGACGCGAAGGCAGAATGAAGAATTGTTAGAAAAGTGGATTAATGAATACGATATTCAAGTGTGTGAAATGAGTGCGGAAAATGTTGCAAAGTTTAAGGCTTTATCCGACAAGTTATATGATGAGTATCCAGAAGGTAAAGAATTGCTGGAACTTTTGCAATAATAGTAAGAAAACAATAATAGTAAGAAAACAATGAAAGCCTTTGATATCCTACTTTAGGAGTAGAAGGCTTTCATAATATATGAGTCTAAAAGAAGGATGAGAGGAAAAAGTTTAGGTTAGCAAATAGATAAGGGGGAAAGTAATTGAAAAAATATGAGAAAGAATTGTTAGTGAAATTATTGGAAGATATGTTGACCGTAAGAATGTTTGAAGAAGCGATTAAAGAAAGTGCGCTTAAAGGGGAAATCAAAGGGAATGTCCATGTTTGTCTTGGAGAAGAAGGACTTGTTGCTGGTGCAAATATGGCGATAAAGCCAACAGATTTTACCACGTTAAGCCATCGTGGTCATGGACATTGTATTTTAAAAAGTAAGGATGTAGAGCATACAATGGCTGAAATATTTGGAAGAACCACAGGCTTCTGTAAAGGAAGGGGTGGTTCCATGCATGTCACAGATATTAAGAGCGGTCTTTTAGGAGCAAACGGTATTGTCGGCGGGGGAATATCAATAGCAACTGGATCTGCATTGGCATCAAAGATCAATGGAGATGGAGCCGTAACAGTTTGCTTCTTTGGAGATGGAGCATCAAATACCGGCAGCTTTCATGAATGTTTAAATATGGCTGCTACTTGGAAACTGCCTGTTGTTTACTTTATAGAGAATAATCAATACGCTGTATCTGTTAATATTAACAATGTGATTAATACAAATACATTGGCAGAACGATCAAAAGCTTATAATATTCCTTCGATAGTAGTTGATGGAACTGATGTTTTAGCCGTTTACGAAGCAACTTTGAAAGCATTAAAGCACGCAAGAGAGAATAAAGGACCAATGTTGGTAGAGTGTAATGTGTATAGATTTACGGGTCATTATATTGGGGATTCTGCAAAATACAAGACAGAGGAATATAAGGCTGAATCACATGAAAAAGATGTTATTAAGAAGTTTAAGGAATATATATTAAAAGAAAAAATTGTGACAGTTGATGAAATAGAAGTATTGGAGCAATCAATATCTGAGAAGATTGCAACAGCAATGCGATTTGCATTAGATTCTCCAAATCCCCAAAAGGAAGATGTGTTAATGTATAACTATGCTGATGATAATGAAAGGTGTGTGCTTCGATGAGCCGAAAAGTTACGATGATTGGTGCTATACAAGAAGCAATTGATGAAGAAATGCTTCGAGATGAAAATGTCATTATGTTGGGTGAAGATATTGGAGAATTTGGAGGACCTTTTGGATCTTCTAGAGGTCTTTTGGGGAAATATGGTGCCAACAGAATTATTGAAACACCGATTAGTGAATGGGGTTTCACAGGTATTGCTGTTGGAGCTGCAATTAGAGGCAAACGTCCAATTGTTGAATTGATGTATAATGACTTTATTTCCGTCTGTCTTGATCCAATTATGAATCAGGCCGCGAAAATGCATTATATGACAGGTGGGCAAGTTAGTGTGCCGATGGTTTTGAGAGCTCCAATGGGCACAGGGAAAAGAGGTGCGGCTCAGCATTCACAAAACATGGAAGCGTTATTTACGCATATTCCAGGGTTAAAAGTTATTTGTCCGTCTAATCCTACAGATGCAAAGGGATTATTAAAATCTGCAATTAGAGATAATGACCCAGTCATCTTTCTTGAACATAAACTCTTATACCCGAAGAAAGTTGAAATTGATGATGGGGTTGAATTGATACCATTGGGATTAGCGGCTTGTAAACGCGAAGGAAAGGATATAACAATTCTGACTTGGAGTAGACAGGTAAATTTCTCGCTTGAAGCAGCTGAAATATTGGCAGAAAAAGGCGTTGATGTAGAAGTAATCGATCTTCGTACTTTGGTTCCTCTGGATTTTAATATAATAAAGAAATCAGTTGAAAAAACTCATCTTGTCATAATTGTTGAAGAAGATGTAAAACGTGGAGGTTTTGGTGCAGAGCTTGTTGCATTGATTAATGAAGAATTGTTTGATGAACTAGATGGGCCTATCGTTAGAGTTGCCAGTTTAAATTCATCTATTCCTTTTAATGATATTTTAGAGGATGCGGTTTACCCAAATCCTAATGGTATTGTTAATTCTATTGAGAGACTTTTGAAAGAATAGGGGGGGAAAATAAAATGACTACAGAAATTAGAATGCCCCAACTTGGTGTTTCAATGGAATCTGGTACTATATTCAAATGGTTTAAGAAAGTTGGAGATCAGGTTAAAGCGGGTGACATTGTTGCAACTATTGAAACAGAAAAATTAACAGAAGACATCATTAGTACAACAGATGGGTTTATGTTAAAAATAGTGGCGCCAGTAGGATATGATGTACCGGTGCAAGGGGTTATGGCAATTGTGGGTGAAGCTGGTGAATCCATCGAAGATGAATCTAGTATAGCAGATGCTTCAGTAAATGATGTTCGAGAGAATGTGGTTGAAACGGAAATGCGAAGACTATCAGTAACTGATAAATCATGTAGGCGTGTAATAGCAACGCCTTTGGCACGTAAAGTGGCAGCAAAACTAGGAATTAATCTAGAGAAGATTAAGCCATCGGGTACATCTGGAAGAATTAAAGAGAAAGATGTTCGTGCATATACCCAAAAGAGTGTTATTGAAGAAGTTGCTACGGAAGAGATGAGTACTGAACAAACTGTGAAATATGGAATTAGAGGCACACGTGTGGAGAAAATGTCGAATATGAGAAAGGCTATAAGCACTGGGATGAAAGCTTCTCTAGAAATTAATGCACAAACACATTCTAGAATGAGAATGGATATGACAGAAGCGGTTAAACTGCGAGAGCAATATAAAAAAATGGATATTAAGATTTCATATAACGACATCATTATCCGATGTGCTGCAAAAGCATTGTCAGAAATGCCTGTTATTAACTGCTCAGTTGACGGTACAAATATTGTTTATCACGATTATGTGAATGTAGGAATGGCCGTTTCGCTAGATAACGGACTAATTGTTCCTGTGATAAAAAACGCTGACATAATTGGATTGACAGGTATTAGCGAAGCCGCAAAAACTCTGGTTGAAAAAGCGCGGGACAAAGTTTTATCCTATGAAGAGTATCATGATGGGACTTTTACGGTGAGTTCATTAGGAATGTTTGAGGTTGAAAGTTTTGCTGCGATTATCAATCCGCCTGAATCTGCAATACTTGCAGTTGGTATGATAGAAAAGCAACAAATCATTACAGATGACGACATAGCAATCATTCGTCCAATATGTTATATGACATTGACATATGACCACCGCGTTATAGATGGAGCTGAAGCTGCTAAGTTTTTACAGTTAATAAAGAGATATTTACAACATCCTTTGCTGATGTTGTAATGGAGGAAAATCGATGATTGATAAAGAAATTGTAGTAATTGGTGGCGGACCAGGTGGCTATGTTGCAGCTATTCGAGCAGCTCAATTGGGTGCTAATGTGACTATAATAGAAGAAAATAAAGTTGGCGGGACTTGTTTAAATATTGGATGCATACCGACTAAAGCTTTATTGCATAGTGCTGAATTATATTCACAGATTAAAGAAGAAGGCGCTGCAATGGGAATAGTTGCAAAAGAAGTGTTTTTGGACTTTCCTCAAGTAATTGCATACTCAAAGAAGGTATCAACGCGACTTGTTGAAGGTGTTGAAGGTCTGTTGAGAATGAACAAAGTGACAACTCTTTATGGTAGAGCAACATTCATTGGAAAGAAAATCGTGAAGGTTATAATGAATGATGGGTCAGAACAAATTTTTAAACCTCAAAATATTATTATTTCAACGGGATCGTATAATTTCACACCACCTATTAAAGGACTTAAGGATAACCCTAGAAGTATTGATTCTACAACTGCTTTATCTTTGAAAAAACTACCAGAATCCATGGTGATAATTGGCGGTGGCGTTATCGGATTAGAATTTGCCTGTGCCTATGCTTCATTTGGTACACAGGTTACAATTGTTGAGATGATGCCCAATGTTATTGAGATGATGGATAGTGAACTAACAAAGATAGGCATTGAAAATATGCAAAAGATGGGTGTCAAATTTGAAATGGAGACAAGAGTGGAATCGGTTGACAATGATTCTGAGGGGGTTTTGGTTAAGTGCAAAACAAAAGATGGTGAATTGGTAACATTTAAAGGTGAGAAAGTATTGGTTGCTGTTGGCAGACGCCCTAATACAGATTCGTTGAATCTGAAAATTGCTGGAATTGAGAATGAGAGAGGTAGCATAGTTGTCGATGAGACAATGGAAACGAGTGTTTCCGGTGTTTATGCTATTGGTGATTGTGTTTATGGCAGTGTGCAATTAGCCCATGCTGCTTCAGTAATGGGTGAGATAGCAGCTGAGAATGCTTTAGGGCATTCAGTAATATATGACCCAAAAACGAACCCATCATGCGTCTATATTGTACCTGAATTTGCAGGTGTTGGTTTTACTGAACAAGAGGTGAAAGAAAAAGGGATTGATTACACAGTTGGCAAGTTCCCAATGGCAGGAAACGCAAAAGCTTTCATTATGAATGGTGGTAAAGGGATGGTCAAAATTATTGCGGGAAAAGAGTTTGGGGAAATACTTGGGGCTCATATCATTGGACCTCGAGCAACTGACTTGATTGCAGAATTTGCGTTGGCGATAGGATCTGAAGCAACAATCGATGAAATCATTGGTACAATTCATTCACACCCTACGCTTTCAGAAGCTTCTAGAGAAGCGGTTATGAATATTCATAAGCTAGCTATCCATGCCGCTAATAAGTAGATGCTTATACAAAAAAATCAACGTTGATTTAGCAATAGAATAGATATGAGTATTATGGAATAGACCAAAATGACAAAATGCTAATTGTAAAATGAAATTCTAACAATAAAAATCCCATAGCGGAAGACACTGTATTATAATGAATTCACCATAAACCATTACTTGCAGAGAGGTGCTTACGCTATGGAACAGTTATTATTGGAAGACGGATTGTCCGTCTATGCTATTGCAAAATGACTTGCTCGAGCATAAAACACCGTTAGAAATGAAATACATCGTGGAACGGTCACTCAAATCAAATGGAAAAAGAAAGTAGAAATCTATTAACCGACAAATCAATACAGTGAAGGTTGTTTCAACTTATTCTTGCAATTGAGGAAATCAATTTGATATGAAAATAATAGTTAAAAGTTGTTTGGTTGGAAAAGGCACAAAAGCCAAGTGGTGTTATATAAATATTAATAAAAAGAACAAATTTATTTAATTGGAGGTTTTCATGTATAAATCAGCTGTAGGAACCAGTGGAAAAACAATTGCTGCCCGTATAATGCCGGATAGTAATTTTGTAGAAGAGATTCTTGCCATATGTAGGGAAAACGAGTTGGAAGCAGCATATATTCCGACCTGCATTGGCAGTTTAAAAAAAGCGCGATTTGTTTACGCCATCCCTGACGATTCGACATATTTTAAAATGGTATATTGCGATCCTGTAGAACTTGACGGACCGATAGAATTCCTTAATGCACAGGGAATAGTAGCAAAAGATGAAAATGGAGAGTATTTGTTGCATCTTCATGTTTTAATGAGTGATAAAGATATGAGAGTTTATGGAGGACATATATTAGACGAAGGGAATATCGTTTTGGCTACCATGGACTTGGTATTGAATGAGATTAAGGGTATAAATTTAGCTAGAAAATATGATAATGAAAGCGGATTTTATTTCTTTACGCCTGAAGAGGCATAGATAGGAAGAACAAGGGATGGACCGATTATATTTCTTAAGATGAATAACAAGCGGAAAAAAGGATAAAAGAAGAGTGAATAAAAG
>CAZFYP010000079.1:0-11854 GCA_964523535.1 uncultured Clostridia bacterium | reverse complement strand
CTGTTGTAGGTAAAGGCAATAAAGAAAGAACAGTCTATTTAAATGAATCTGTACTTGAGGCTATAAATGATTACCTGGTAGTAAGACCTGATCCTGCAGATGAAAAGGACAATGCCCTCTTCCTCAGTTCAAGGAAAAAAAGGATATCACCAAAGGCGATACAGCATAGACTGAGAAAACATCTGCTCAATGCCGGTTTGGTAGATCAAAAATATTCTCCCCATAAGCTTCGTCATACTGCAGCTACATTGATGTATCAGCACGGTGATGTGGACATAAGAGCCTTACAGGAAATTCTCGGTCATGAAAGTGTATCAACAACTCAAATATATACACATATAAATGACGAAAGGCTTAAAAAGGCTGTTGAGAAAAACCCATTAAGTGACTTTGCCAAGAAAGATAAAAGAAAATAAAACTAGTAAAATGATGCCCGCAACAACGTGAACAAATGTTCGGAAGGCGTTAAACATTGATTTTCTCTATAAAACTATAATGTACTATTAGTATCTGTTAATATAATTGTAGTTAGCTAATGATATTAACATTATTATAAATAAAAAAACTGATATGGAGTCTCGTGTCTAAGACTCTCAAATCAGTTTTTTTGTGGTACCTTTATTGTCTGTCCAGGATAGATATAACCATCCTGAAGGTCATTCATTTCCATTATTTCATAAACGTCTTTTCTTATGGAATTGCTTTGTCCGTATTCCCTGGCTATATTCCAGATTGTATCTCCTGAATTGATCTGAAGTTCCAAATATTTGATTTCGCTGTAGGAATATGCTTTGACTGTATAGGTAATCATTGATGCAAGAATTAAAAATAAAACAGTTGATGCAATTATGAATGTTTTAAATCTTCTCTTGTCTGTAACACGATATCTGTTTAATATAATCATATCTTCACCTCGAACTTATGTTTGATTATATGATAACAGAACATTCGTTCTGTGTCAATAGTTTTTAGAACAAATGTTTGCAAGGATGCTTTGATTGTGCTATAATATAACAAGAAAGAAAAGCTGTATTAACTGCAAATGCAGTCATCAGGAAGCTTAAGAGTATTTTCTAAACTATAAAAAATTATCAGGGGTGTTTCAATGAAAGATTTATCGAACAAACAGCAAATAATATTAAATTATATAAAAAAAGAAATTACCGATAATGGTTATCCTCCATCAGTGAGAGAAATATGCAAGGCAGTAGGTCTTAAATCAACATCTACAGTACATTCACATTTGAATACGCTTGTTAAAAAGGGTTATATACGCAAGGGTGATAATAAGAACAGGGCTATTGAAGTAATTGATACGGAAGATGTTTTTGTAGATATTCCCAAAAAAGAAGTTACCAATGTTCCCCTGGTAGGAAGAATTGCAGCAGGACAACCAATTCTGGCAGTTCAAAATGTTGATGACCTCTTCCCTATTCCAGTTGACTGGGTTGGAAACCACGAAACATTTGTTCTGCAGGTCAAGGGAGACAGCATGATAGAGGCAGGGATTTTAAATGGAGACTATGTGGTAATCAGTTCGCAGAATACAGCTAGGAATGGAGATATAGTTGCTGCTCTTCTAGATGATGAAACCACTCTTAAGAGATTTTATAAGGAAAAGGATCATTTTAGACTTCAGCCTGAAAACTCAACTATGGAACCTATTATAGTGAAGGAAGTAAATATACTTGGTATATTGAAGTGTGTAATAAGAAGATATTAATACAAGAATACTTAGCTCTTTGACCAAGGATTAGAAATGATTTTATAGATACTGAGATTATAAACTGACCAACTTAAGTTAGACTTATGCTGGTCAGTTTTTTTATGCTTGAATGGAAAACTAAATTCAATTATATATGATTTTCCAAAAAACAAAAGGAACCGTCCCTTTTGTTTTTTGTTATTTTCCCAGTATTCTTTTAAGGGTCATGGCAGCTGCAAGTTTGCACTGGGCGTAGGTTATACCTCCCTGGAAGTAGGCCATATATGGTTCTCTCAATGGTGCATCGGCACTAAGTTCTATAGAAGAGCCTTGAACGAAGGCGCCACAGGCCATTATAACCTCATCGGAATATCCAGGCATTGCCCATGGTTCCGGCAAGGCTTGTGAGTCTACGGGAGATGCTTCCTGAACTCCCTGACAAAAGTCGATTAGTTTTTGTCTGTCGTTGAACCTGATTCCCTGGATAATGTCGCTTCTTTCATCATCAATATCTGGAATTATATCATAACCCAGTCCTTTGTAGATATGTGCTATTAAAAGAGCACCCTTAAGTGATTCCCCTACTGCCGATGGAGCCATATACAGTCCCTGTAGGATATTCCTAGTCTGTCCGAAGGTAAGTCCAACTTCTTTTCCAATACCAGGTGATGTAAGTCTGTTGGATATCATCTCAATAAGATTTGATTTACCGCAGATATATCCACCAGTAAGAGCTATTCCTCCTCCTGGATTCTTTATAAGGGATCCTACTACCAGGTCTGCACCGAAGTCACTTGGTTCAAATTCTTCCATAAATTCACCATAGCAGTTGTCAATCATTACAACAAGATCTTTATGTTTGGATTTAATATGTTTAATGCAATTTTTCATCTTTTCAACTGTTATGGCTTTTCTTTCTGAATATCCAGTAGATCTTTGTATCATTACTACTCTAACAGTATGGTCTATTGCTTTGTCTATTTTTTCAAGATTGAAATCCTCATTGTCTATAAGGTCAACTTCTCTGTAGCTAATTCCATGCTGCTTCAGATTGTTTGCTTCATCTCCAGTTTCTCCAAGTACAGTCAACATTGTATCATAAGGAGTGCCGGAAATTGATATGATTGTATCACCATATCTGGTAATTCCTGAAAGAGTAAGATACAAGGCGTGGGTACCGGATACAATATTGGGACGAACAAGAGCATCTTCAGTATTGAATATTTTTGAATATATTTCTTCAACCTTTTCTCTTCCCGGATCGCTGTAACCATATCCCGTATTCCAATAAAAGTTTGTATAATTCAGATTGGATTCCTGCATTGCCTTTATTACTTTGAATTGATTGTATTCTTTAACCCTGTCAATTTCCTTGAATTTTTCATTCAAATTGTTTTCAGCCATTGAAATGAGGTTAGAAATATCATCACTAACCTCAAATAGTTTACATAAATTATTTTTAATCAACTAAATCACCTTGTTAGACGTCGAATCTGATATTTACATCAGGAACTATAGTAGAAATTGCATGTTTGTAGATAAGCTGCTGTTTTCCATTGTAATCAAATATTACAGCATAGTTGTCGAATCCCTTGCATAGACCTTTTAACTTTACTCCATTTGTCAAGAAAATTGTAAGGTTGATTTTATCCTTTCTTGCTTGGTTTAGAAAAGAATCTTGTAAATTAATTACTTGTTTCATTTTGTATTCCCCTTTCGCTTAGGTAGATTTTTATATCTTCTATTAGTTTATTTTTATTATTAGGATTAACTTCAATCCATTTTATTCTCTTGTCGGGCTTAAACCATGTGAATTGTCTTTTGGCAAGCCTTCTAGAATTTCTTTTTATGAGTCTTACAGCTTCTTCAAGAGGAATTTCCCCTTCAAGAAATCCTGCAATTTCCTTGTATCCTATCCCCTGCATGGATTGAAGCTCTTTTGCATAGCCATTTTCCATAAGGGATTTAACTTCTTCAACAAGACCCATTTCAATCATTTCATCAACTCTATCATTTATACGATTATAAAGTATTGTTCGATCCATATCAAGTCCTATAATGATAAAATCATAATTTTCGGAGTTTTTTCTGAAGTTTTTATTTTGTTCTGAAAAAGGTCTTCCTGTAATCCTATAGACTTCAAGTGCCCTAATAACCCTTTTTACATTGTTGTAATGGATTTTTTCTGCAGAAGCAGGGTCTAGTGATTCAAGGACTTTGTGGAGGTGTTCCTTGCCTTTTTCTTCAAGAAGTTCTTCAAGTTCATTTCTGATTTCCGGACTGGAAAGTGTATTGGAAAAGTCCAGATCATAGATTATTGAATTGATGTATAGACCGGTACCTCCTGCTATTACAGGAATCTTGTTTTCCGAGTGAAGCTTTTTGATGATTTTTCCTGTATCTTCCTTGAATTCAGAAACAGTATAGGGAACATCAGGGTCTATTATATCAATCATGTGGTGTTTTATACTTTTTTTTTCATCTTCAGTCACCTTGGCTGTTCCAATATTCATTTGTTTGTATATCTGCATGGAATCGGCAGATATCACTTGGCTGCCTATATACCTTGCAATTTCAACTGATGCAAAGGTCTTGCCGGAAGCAGTTGGACCTACTAACAGTATGATTTTTTTCTTCATATATGCACCTAATTTATCCTGTTGAATGATTTTTCTATTTCATGTTTGCTGTATCTAATCCAAATGGGTCTTCCATGAGGACAGGTAAATGGAGAACTGCATTTTGACAGCTCATTCAAGAGACTGTCAACTTCTGTCCTGTTTAGAACATCTCCAGCTTTTACTGAAGCTACACAGGCTTTTTTAATTAGCTTGTTAAGATAATCACTCATATTGCCATTTGACTTCTTCATGTCCATGTTGTCTAGTATGTCATAGAATATTCTCTTGATATCCCCTCCTGTAAATATGAAAGGAAGAGCTGAAATTCTAATTGTCTTGGACCCAAAGTCTTCAACATCAAAGCCCAGTTCAGCATAGGTATCAAGATTATCAAGAACCTTGTCGTATTCCTTAAGATCCAGATGTATAAGTTCAGGGATCAGAAGGTTCTGTATCTGAATATCGGCTGAATTAAACTGGTTTATGAACTTCTCATAGTTAATTCTTTCATGAGCGGCGTGCTGGTCCATTAAGAACATATTTCCGTTGATTCTGTCCTCGTATATAAGATAAGAATCAAACAATGAACCGATATATGACAATTCCTTGTAAACCATCTGATAAGGATTATCCATTGTTTCATTTTCAAGAAGAATCATAGAATTATCCATATCTTGAGTTTCCAATGATTTTCCTGCAGCAAGTGAACCATCTCTTAAATGGATATCATCTTTATTGTCTTCATGAATCTGTAAGATATTTACAAATGAGGAACTTGTAACATTATTATTGTTGGAGCTGTCTTTATAACTTACAAAATCATTATTGTTACTTGAGATTTTTTCCTTTTCCAGATCGGCAGCATTTACTACAAAGCCGTCGGATATCTCTTCCGGTGTAAATACCTTTATTTGTTCAGATACATTGTTGGTTTTTGTGTTGCCAGACCATATCTTACTGCTTTTATCGGTTTTTCTCACAGCTTTTGACAGAAACCTGCTTCTTAGTTTTTTTGATGTCAGAGAATACAGAAGGTCCTCAAGGAACTTTACATCATTGAATTTAATCTTTGACTTCTGTGGATGTATATTTACATCGATTTCAGAAGGGTCAAGGTTTATATATAGTATGAATCCAGGGAATTTCCCCTTGGGCAGCATTGAAGAATATGCCTTTTCAATGGATGAAGAGATATCCTTATCTATAATAAACCTGTCATTGACATAAATCAACTGCATTTTTCTGTTTGCCCTGTAATAATTCAAGTTTGATATATATCCCCTGATGTCTACAGTATCCGATGAATATTCAATTTCCATAAGGGACTTGGAAAAATCACTTCCAAGAACACTGCTGATTACATTCAATTCAGAAGTATTCTTAGGAGTTGTGTGGATGATATTGCCGTCTCTTATGAGTTTGAAAGATATATCTGTATTTATCAGTGAAAGTCTGGTTATAAGGTCAGTAATTGCAGAACCTTCACTTTTATCCGTCTTAAGAAATTTTTTCCTGGCAGGGATGTTGTAGAACAAATCCCTTATTATTACTGTAGTACCATTGGGAGCGCCTGTATATTGTTCAGATATTTTTGTTCCACCTGATATCTTTACAGTTCTAGCCATTTCCTCATCTTCTGTTTTAGATGTCAATTCAAATTTAGATACGGCTGAAATACTGGACAGTGCTTCGCCGCGAAATCCAAGAGTATCAAGACTGTAAAGGTCTGTGACATCGCTGATTTTACTTGTGGCATGTCTCAAAATGGATATGCCTATATCATCGTTGGATATGCCGCAGCCGTTGTCTGTAATGCGTATATAGCTTTTACCACCATTCTTGATTTCAACAAGAATTTCATCAGCCAATGAATCTATTGAATTTTCAACAAGTTCCTTGACTACGGAATAGGGACGTTCCACTACCTCACCGGCAGCAATCTTATCTATTGTCTTTTCATCAAGAAGTTTGATTTTACCCATTTAATCACCTAGCTCTCTGGCTTTTTTTATCAATTCGTTCATCATGTTCAAAGATTCCAGTGGAGTCATTGAATTGATATTAAGATTCAGTATGTTTTCAGAAATAAAGTCCTTGTATCTGTCATCATAATTCCAGAAGGAAACCTGTTCGATTTCTTCTTTTGCTGTATCCTGTACTTTTTCAACAGCTTTTACATCTATTAGCTTCAATGAATTCTTCTTGTTGAGGTCGATTTCTTCAAGCTTCTCAAGAAGTTCAAATGACCTGTTTATAACGTTTTTAGGAAGTCCTGCCAGTCTTGCAACTTGGATACCGTAGCTCTTGTCTATGCTTCCCTTGGTTATTTTTCTCAGGAAGATGATATCCTCTCCGGATTCCTTGATCATTATCTTGTAGTTGTTGATTCCCTTTATCTTGTCTTCAAGTTCAGAAAGTTCATGGTAGTGTGTTGCAAATAGAGTCTTTGCCTTTATGTTATTCGTTATATATTCAGTAACTGACCAGGCAATGCTCAAACCGTCATAGGTGCTGGTTCCCCGACCGATTTCATCAAGTATGATGAGGCTGTTTTCTGTTGCATTGTTGATTATGTTTGATACTTCAGACATTTCAACCATAAAAGTAGACTGTCCGCTTGACAGGTCGTCTGAAGCTCCCACTCTGCTGAAAAGCTTGTCTACCAGAGTAAGCTGAGCCTTTTCCGCAGGTACAAAGCTGCCTATGTGTGCAAGTATGGTTATTAGTGCAACCTGTCGCATATAGGTGGACTTACCGGCCATGTTGGGACCAGTAATTATAGAAAATCTATTTTCATCCTTGTCAAGATAAGTAGAATTTTCTATGAATCTTTCATCCTTAAGTACCTTTTCTATTACAGGATGTCTTCCATTGACTATGTTCAATACTCCGTCATTTGTTATTTCAGGACGTATATAGTTGTTTTTAAGTGCAGCTGAACAAAGAGAATTCAATGCATCAACTGTGGAAACCATTTCAGCAGACTGTTGGATTCTTTCAATCTGATTTTTAACAAACAATCTGATTTCATTGAAAATTTCATATTCTATCTCAACAATCTTTGATTCTGCATTAAGAATCTTTGCCTCCATATCCTTAAGGTCTGGAGTAATATATCTTTCTGCATTGGCAAGAGTCTGTTTTCTTATATATTCTTCAGGTACAAGGTTCAAATATGATTTTGTAACTTCTATATAGTATCCGAATACCTTGTTGAATCCTATTTTAAGATTTTTTATTCCTGTTTTTTCTCTTTCCTGGTCAATTAATCCGTTTAGCCATTCCTTGCCATTGACAGATATGTTTCTAAGCTCGTCAAGTTCTTCATTGTAGTCGTCCCTTACAATGTTTCCTTCCTTAACTGTAACAGGGGGATTTTCTACAATACTTGCAACAATGGTTTCATGAATGTCATGTAGTGTATCAAGATCACTGGATATATCATTGAAAATCCTTGCATCCAGTGAAGAAATATCGGACTTAAGGTCTGGAAGAACCTCAATAGACTGCTTAAGAGAATTCAAATCTCTTGCATTACAGTTTCCGTAGGTAATCTTGCTCATTAGTCGCTCAATGTCATAGATGCCCTTCATATGTTCTCTGATATTGTTGGCAACAATAACATTATTATACAGGTCTTCCACTGCATCATGTCTGTCTTTTATACTTTCAATATCCTGAAGAGGTTCCAGGAGCCATTTTTTGAGTTTCCTTGCACCCATTGCAGTTTTGGTATGGTCAATGACATTGAATACAGTATTTTTTTTATCTGTTCCCCTTATAGGTTCTGTCAATTCAAGGTTTCTTCTTGTGCTGTTATCAATTATCATATAATCTTCTGTTTTATAGCAAAGTAGCTGATTGATATGGTCCAGGGAAATCTTCTGTGTTGAATACAGGTATTCCAATAGATTTCCAATGGATAAAATGGTAGCCTTGTTGTCAGCATATATTCCAAAGACTTCTGTTGATATAACCTTGAAGTGGTCCTTTATCATATTTAAATAATAGTCAATATCAGTTCCCTGTTCAACGATGTTAATGTTTTTCAGAACAGTATCAAGACTGTTTAGCTTATATATGGAAAAAAGTTCCTTAAGATCTCTGTTTGAGAGGATTTCAGAAGGATTTATCTTGCATATTTCATTGTAGAGGTCAATAATATTTTTGTCATTTACAGTGTCGTTGAATTCAGTAGACAGCATATTTCCTGTAGATACATCGACATAGGTGATGCTGCAGGAATTTTTCAAGACTGTAACGGAACTCAAGTAGTTGTTTTGTTTCTCGTCAAGCATGCTGTTGTCAATAACAGTTCCTGGAGTTACTATACGTACAACCTCTCTTTTAACTATACCGGCGGAGGACGGCGGCTCAACTTGTTCACATATTGCAACCTTATAGCCTTTTTCAACAAGCTTTGCAATATATCCCCTGGATGAATGATAAGGAATACCGCACATGGGAGCTCTTTCCTCCAAACCGCAATTCTTCCCTGTTAGAGTGATTTCAAGAACTCTTGAAGCCGTAAGGGCATCATCAAAAAACATTTCATAAAAATCTCCGAGTCTGAAGAATAAAATGCTGTCCTTGTGCTTTTCTTTTATTTCCATATATTGAATCATCATTGGAGTGAGTTTGTTTTTTTTCTTAACCAATCTTACTACCTTCCATATACCAAGTCTTTGCTTTCTCAATCTTAACATTTACAAGTTTTCCAAGGAGTTCCTTGTTTCCCTTGAAATGTACAATCTTGTTAGTATCCGTTCTACCGGTCAAATAACTTTCATCATTCTTGCTTACATTATCTACAAGAAGTTCTACAGTCTTTCCTATATATGACAGATTGATTTCTTCAAATATGGGATAAAGAATTTCCAAGAGTCTGTCGAATCTTTCATGTTTTACTCTCTCATCTATCTGGTCGTCCCTTTTGCCGGCTGGTGTTCCAGGACGAATGGAATAAAGGAATGTAAATGCAGAATCAAATCTAACTTCCTTGCAAAGATCAAGAGTTTCCTGAAAGTCTTCTTCAGTTTCTCCGGGAAAACCGACTATGAAATCCGACGAAATTGCTACATCAGGGATTTCCTTTTTTAGCTTTCTGATTATTTCAAGATATCTTTCACTGGTGTATTTTCTGTTCATTTCCTTCAAGACCTTGGAGCTGCCTGATTGAATGGGAAGGTGTACTTGATTGCAAACCTTGTCACATTCCTTCATGGCTGTGATGAAATCATCTGTTACACTTTTTGGATGTGAGGATATGAACCTTATCCTGTCAATTGTATCAATTCTATTGAGTTCCCTTAATAAATCGGCAAAGGTATAGACTCTGTCCGATTCGAAAAGATATGAATTTACATTTTGTCCAAGAAGGGTGATTTCCTTGTATCCTTCAAGACCTAGTTCCTTTACTTCATCTACTATATTGTGGAAGTCTCTGCTTTTTTCTCTACCCCTTGTATATGGTACTACACAGTATGAACAGAAATTGTTGCACCCGTGCATAATATTTACAAAAGCCTTGTGGCTGAATTTTCTGTTTTTAGGAAGTTTTTCATTAAGATCATCGCTGTCTTTCAATATTGACACTACTCTTCCATTCTTTCTTTCAAGCTCGTAAAGGAGCTCAGGAAGTCTGTCGTAGGTATTTGTTCCAAAAATCAAATCTATAAATGGGAACTTTGATAAAATATATTCTCTTATTTCATCATTTTGTGGTATGCATCCGCAAACAGCAATAATCTTTGAAGGGTTATCCAGCTTAAGCTTTTTTATTGCGCCAAGCTTGCCGTAAAGCCTTTTTTCTGCATTTTCCCTAATAAGACATGTGTTGAATATAATTAAATCGGCATCCTTCTTGTCCATTGTTTCAAGATATCCTTGAGAATACAGGAGGCCGCAGATTGTTTCAGAATCATACTCATTCATTTGGCAACCAAATGTTTCTATAAAAAATTGTTTATTCATCTTATCACCTGCTTTCTTGCATCATATAAAGTAAAATTTGCAGGGCTTGAAGCCCTAAAATCTTCAGTAAATTAAAACATATCGACTTTTAAATTGAAAAAAGTTGTTAGTCAGAAACTAACAACTTTTATTTCAACTAATCATTCGACTAATCTTTCTTTTTAAACAAGTCACCGATTGTAAAGCTGTCATCACCAAGAGTGTAACTTACAGCATCTTTGCTGCTTGTCTTTTCCTTGACTTCAGCTTCTGTTTCTATAATCATTGAAAGCTTGATAGTCTTGTTCTTTCTGTTGATGTCAATTATCTTGCATTCAACTTCCTGATCTTTTTCAAGTATTTGTGCAGGAGTTCTCAACTTGTCTTTTGAAACCTTGTTAAGTGGAACAAATCCATCTATTTCTTCATCAAGCTGGATTACAGCTCCTTCTACTGTCATGCTTTTTACAGTTCCTGTTACGATATCAAATCTTCTCTTATCCTTAGTATATTTAGCAAAAGGATCTTCTGAAAGCTGTTTCATGCCAAGAGAAAGCTTTTCGTTTTTAACGTCTATCTTAAGTATTTTAACCTGAATCTCATCACCAACATTAAGCACATCTTCAGGAAGATTCACCTTATCCCATGAAATGTCCGATACGTGAAGAAGACCTTGAACATTCTCAACCTGAACAAAAGCACCAAAGTTTGTAAGTGATACAATCTTTCCAGATACTATATCATCAACCTTGTTGTTTTCGTCAAATATTTCGAAAGGCTTCTGAAGGTTTGCCTTCAAGCTTAAAGACATTCTTCTTTTTTCAACATCTTTCTTAAGCACCTTAACCTGGATCATATCTCCAATAGTCAATACATCTGAAGGGTGTTTGATTCTGTTCCATGAAATTTCATTGATATGAAGAAGTCCTTCAATTCCGTTGATTTCAACAAAAGCACCGAAATCTGCAAGTCTGTTTACCTTACCTTCGTAAGTCTCTTTAACTTCAAGAGCTTCCCATGCAGCCTGTTCTACTTTTCTTGCTTCGTCAAGCTCTATTTTCTTTCTAGAGAATATAAGCTTGTTCTTGCCGTTTTTCATCTTTGCTTCGATTATTTCTACTTCCATAGTCTTTCCTGCAAAATCAGCAGGTTCAAGGTTTCTTGTTTTTGAAAGGTGTGATCTAGGAACAAATCCGCTGAATCCCTTGAAGTTTGCTATTGCACCTTTTTCATTTGTTTTTCCTATAGTGATTTCAATTCTTTCGCCTTTTTCGAAAAGCTCTACTACTTCATTCCACTTTTCCTCTTGCTCGAACTGTCTTCTGGACAATACTACATTACCGTCGTCACTAGCGCTGTTGACAACAATTGCTTCTATTTCATCTCCAACACTTAAGATAGTGCTCAAGTCCTCTACCTTTTCAAGTGTGTAGTTTTCCTTTTCAATTATTCCATCACTTTTGTAACCGAAATTCACCAAAGCTGAATCCGGATTTACTAGGATGACGGTTCCTTTAATTCTTTTGCCTGGATAGATCTTGACAAACTCAAAATTCTCCAGCAGTTCCTGCATCTC
>CAZFYP010000078.1:0-11949 GCA_964523535.1 uncultured Clostridia bacterium | reverse complement strand
CTTGCAGAAACTGCGGTTATGTTGTAAAATGTGATAATTGTGATGTTTCCATGACTTACCACAGCAGGAAAGGATATCTCATATGTCATTATTGCGGTTCGACGAAAAAGACTGACCATAATTGTCCTCAATGTGGAAGCAATTATTTCAAAAGTTTTGGAATAGGTACCGAGCGTATTGAAGAGGAAGTCAAAAAGCTCATACCTGAAGCTATTGTCAAAAGGATGGATTTTGACACTGTCAACAACATTGAAGACTACAATGAGGTCTATAATGAATTCAGGGATAGAAAAATCGATATTCTGGTAGGAACACAGATGCTTGCAAAGGGTCTCCACTTTCCCCATGTGACAGTAGTTGGTGTTGTATCTGCAGACTTGACCATAAACCTGCCTTTTTATAATTCCAATGAAAAGTCATATCAGCTTCTAACACAGGTAAGCGGTCGTGCAGGCAGAGGTGACAAGGACGGCAATGTATTTATTCAAACATATGATCCTGAAAATTACAGTATAGTTGATTCAAAAAACAATGATTACATATCTTTTGTAAAAAAGGAATTGTATCTGAGAAAGGAATTCAGATATCCTCCATACATAGATATTATGACGATAACAGTATCTTCAATATATGAAGACAAGCTTAAGGTTTTCATGGACAAAAAATATGGGGAGCTGAGGGAGACCATGTCGGAATTGATTTCAGATAGAAGGATGCTTCTTTACAGTCCCATGAACAGCAATATTTACAGACTAAACAAGAAATATCGCATATCAATAACCATGAAATACAAAAAAAATGATGCGGAAGTAATTAAGAAGAAATTAAGAAAAATAATGTTAAATAGAAGCTACAAGGATATGGAAATTTCGTTGGATCTCAATCCAACATTTATATAAGGAGAGGATTTGTTATGGCAATAAGAAAACTAAGAGTTGAAGGCGATGAAATATTAAGGAAAAGAAGTAGAGACGTGGAGAAACTTGATGACAGGCTTAAGGAACTGTTGGATGATATGCTTGAAACAATGTATGAAAATGATGGAATTGGCCTTGCTGCAGTCCAGGTTGGAATATTGAGAAAAGTGGTTGTAATAGATATTGGCCAAGGTCCAATGAAGCTTTTGAATCCTACTATTGTTGAAAGATCAGGCAGTCAGATATTTACAGAGGGATGTTTAAGTGTTCCTGGCAAAAATGGAGATGTGGAAAGACCTGAAAAGGTTGTTGTTGAATATATGGATGAGAATGGCGACGACCAGAAAATAGAGGCTGAGGGACTTATGGCCGTATGTCTTAGTCACGAGCTTGACCATCTAAATGGTGTTCTGTTCATAGACAAGGTAATTAAAGAGGAAGTTAAGTAAATGAGCAGGATAATCTATATGGGAACCCCTGATTTTGCTGTGCCGGCTCTAGAAAAAATTCATGAAGCCGGTCACGACATAGTTCTTGTTGTTACTCAGCCGGACAAGTCAAAGGGTAGAGGAAAGAAAATTCTAAAAACCCCTGTTAAGGAAGCAGCAGAAAGACTTGGACTAAAAACTTTTCAAGCTCAAAATATCAACAGTAGTGAAAGTATGGAAATATTGTCTTCATTTGATGTCGATTTTTTAGTCGTTACAGCATATGGACAGATATTGAAAAAGGAAATACTTGAAATACCAAAATATGAATGTCTTAATATTCATGCTTCTCTTCTGCCCAAGTACAGAGGGGCAGCACCCATTAACTGGGCAATCTTGAAGGGTGAAAAAAAGACGGGCATTACTATAATGAAAATTGAAGAAGGCCTTGATTCCGGTCCAATGTTTTTGAAAAGGGAAATAGAATTGGATGAACAGATAACAGCAGGCCAGCTTCATGACAGGCTTATGGAAATGGGTGCTGACATGATAGTCGAAGTTATTGAAAGTATTGTAAGGAACAGTATCGTAGCGGAGGAACAGGACCATGACTCTTCTTCATATGCATCCATGTTGAAAAAGAACATGAGCATAATAAACTGGAATGACAGTGGAGTAAATATTCACAACAAAGTCAGGGGACTAGATCCATGGCCTGGTTCGGTAATGATATACAAGGACAAGAAGGTTAAGATATTCAATACTGAATACCGTATAGAGGATCACGACTGTATTCCGGGTACTATTATGTCAGTGGATAAAAATGCAATCAAGGTGGCTGTAAATGACGGCTATTTGTTTATAAGAGAAATTCAACTGCCTGGAAAAAGAAGAATGGATATAAAGACATTTCTTCTTGGAAATGAGTTGGAAATAGGTTATGAATTAAGAGGTGAATAGTATGTTTTATTATGATTCCACATTTTTACTGCTCATACCTGCAATAATAATATCCATGTATGCACAACAGAAAATACAGAGTACATTCAACAAGTATTCAAGAGTGTTTTCAGGAGGCAATTATACAGGATTTGATATTGCTAGAATGATATTGGATAAAAATGGACTTGACCATATAAGGATTGAACATGTAAGAGGCAATCTTACAGACCATTACGATCCAAGAAGCAATGTGCTGAGACTTTCTGATTCAGTATATGGAAATAGGTCAATAGCTGCCTATGGAGTTGCTGCCCATGAGGTAGGACATGCCATACAGCATTCAAAAAGATATATGCCTCTGGAAATAAGAAATTCAATGGCTCCTGTAGTAAGCTTCAGCTCAAAGGCGGTTTGGATTGTGATACTGTTGGGTTTCTTTCTTGGTATTGCAGGTTTCATCAGGATAGGAGTGTTTTTGTTCTTGGCTGTAGTTATTTTTCAGCTTGTTACACTTCCTGTGGAATTTGATGCAAGCAACAGGGCAATAGTACAACTTGAAAGTCTTGGCATATTATATGATGATGATATTAAGGGTGCTAGAAAAGTTTTAAACGCAGCAGCCTTGACATATGTAGCTGCCGCCTTGACGGCAGTAAGCCAGTTGATAAGATTGCTTATTTTATCAGGATATGGCAGGAGAGATTAAAGACTGAGTATTCAGTCTTTAATTATGTCCAGTCTTAAGAAATTAATTAATGATTTGGGAGAAATTATGAAATATAGAAAACATGTTGTGGATTCCCTGTACAGGGTTTTAGTTGAAGGAAAATATTCGAATATTGAATCAGTTGCTGTAATGGGAAAAATCAAAGACAAAAAGGAAAAGGACTTGTATCTTTTTACCTTCAATGGAGTCCTTGAGAATCTTGTTTTCGCCGACTGGGTAATTTCCGAATATTCTTCAGTTAAATTGAAGAAAATAAACAAAAATGTTCTTAATATAATGAGAGCAGCAGTTTTTCAGATATTTTTCAGTGACAGGATATCCTACACAAGGATAGTAAATGACAGTGTTGAACTGACTAAAAAATACTTATACAAGAGTACAAGGTTTGTTAATGGTGTGCTGAGAAATATTGTAAGAAACAAGGAAAATATATTGGAAAAAATAGATGGAATAGGTGGTCTTGAGGGCTTATCCATAAAGTACTCTTATCCTCTTGAGTTTTTGAATCTTCTTGTAGAAGAATTTGGCATGGATGAAACCGAGAAGTTTTGCATAGCTTCAAACTCAAAACCGGAGACTGTTTTCAGAGTAAATACATCAATTATTTCAAGAGATGAATTTATTGAAAAGTATGGAAACAAGCATGAAATTAAAAAGACTGAAACTTCACAATATGGTATAATCATCAAGAACATACACAAGCTTCAGGAAATGGAAGAGTTCAAGAATGGTCTTATTACTCCCCAGGATGAGAGTTCAATACTGGTGTCTGAAATTCTGAATCCTGAATTGGAAGCTGACATCATTGACATGTGCTGTGCTCCTGGAGGCAAGTGTCTTCATGCAGCTGAACTCATGAAGAATACAGGACTGGTTCTTTGTTGCGATATTTATGAACACAAACTGAAACTTGTGGAAAATACTGCAGATAGACTTGGACTTAAAAATATCGAGACCAAGGTTCAGGATGGCTTGGAATTGATACCTGAATATTTGGAGAAGTTCGATTATTGCATAGTTGATGTTCCATGCAGCAATACGGGAATAATCAGGAGAAAACCGGAAATAAAATATAATCTAAGAATTGATTCACTTGATGAAATTGAAAAGATTCAGTATGGTATATTGGAAAATGCTGCAAAATATTTAAAAAAAGGTGGTAGGCTTGTTT
This sequence comes from uncultured Clostridia bacterium, assembly GCA_964523535.1. Classification (GTDB taxonomy): domain Bacteria; phylum Bacillota; class Clostridia; order Tissierellales; family Dethiosulfatibacteraceae; genus Dethiosulfatibacter. The sequence continues at coordinate 7,764 of CAZFYP010000078.1, read as the reverse complement.
ATTCAACTTGCTCAGTATTGAATAATGAGAATATTAATCTGGTAAGAAGATTCTTAAGCAACAACAGGGATTTTGAATTAAAGGGATTTGATGCAGGTGAAAAGATTGTTCCTGAGGGATTTTTACAGATATATCCACACCGGGACAAGATGGATGGTTTTTTTATTGCAGCACTGGTTAAGAACTGATATACAAAACATCTTGGTATATGATATAATATCAGTAATTTTTGAGAATAAATATGTATATAAATAATTTAGACTATGGAGAAATGGAAAAACTAGTAGTTGAAAGCGGCTTTCCCAGATTCAGGGCAGATCAGATGTTCAGATGGATTCATGGGAAAATGGCTTTGGATTTCAAGGAAATGAAAAACCTTCCAAAGGCTTTCAAGGAACAAATGGATAGGGATCATGAGTTTGACAAGCCCGGTATCCATAAAAGACTGGATTCTTCAAACGACAATACTAAAAAATATTTGATTGAGCTTGATGACGGCAATATTATAGAAAGTGTTTATTTGAATTATGATTTTGGAGAGAGTATCTGTATTTCATCCCAGGTTGGATGCAATATGGGATGCCTTTTTTGTGCGTCTACAAAAGATGGCAGAATAAGGGATTTAAGAGCTTCTGAAATGCTTGAACAGATTTATCTTATTCAAAAGGATGTAGGTACGAAAATAAACAGTGTTGTCATTATGGGCTCAGGAGAACCCTTTGACAATTTTAAAAATGTTAAAAGATTCATCGAGATAATAACGGATGAAAATGGAATGAATATAAGCAGGCGAAAAATAACACTTTCAACCTGTGGCATCATTCCGGGAATATATAAGGCGGTAGATGAAGGAATGCACTTTAATCTGGCTGTATCACTTCACGCAGCGATTCAGGAAAAAAGAGACAAGATAATTCCCGCATCTAAAAATTATCCTCTTGAGGATTTGATAAAATCATGCGATTATTATACTGAAAGAACCGGAAGAAGGGTTACTTATGAATATATTATAATCAAGGACTTCAATGATGGGCCGGAAGATCTGAAAGCTCTGGTCAAACTTCTCAAAAATTCCAACTGCCTTGTAAATCTTATACCCCTTAATCCCATTGAGGAGTTTGACGGTGAAGCTCCTTCCCACAAGGAAACAGTCAGGATTAACAAGTATTTGAACAGCAAGGGTATAAATGCAACAATAAGAAGAGAACTGGGCAGAGATATAAATGCAGCTTGCGGTCAATTGAGAAGGAAGTATATTAACAATCGGGAGTGAATTATGGAAGCTTATTATAAAACTGACAAAGGCAATGTAAGAGAAAGAAATGAAGATGCAATATACTATGACAACAGTGGAGATTTCATTATTGCAATTGTTGCCGATGGTATGGGCGGTCATAAATCCGGCGATGTTGCAAGTAAAATTGCAATTGAAACGGCTGCAAGCTATTTCAACAGCAATATAGGTAAATTCATGGAATTGCCTCTCGAATTTTTGAGAGATATGTTTTATGAGACTTCAATGAGGATTTTTGATGTTGCATCAAAGGAAGCTGAATGCAAGGGAATGGGAACTACCATGACCATGGTTCTTGCTAACAGAAAAACAAGGAAGCTTTATGTAGGAAATGTAGGTGACAGCAGAACTTATATAATCAGGAATGGGGAAATACTTCAGGTGACTGATGATCATTCTCTTGTAAATGAAATGTATAAAAAGGGACAGATCACAAAGGATGAACTTTCTACTCATCCTCAAAGGAATGTATTGACAAAATCCCTTGGAACATTCAAAGAGGTTGAACCTGATTATTATATTGAAGACCTGAATGAGATTGACAATATAATATTATGTTCTGATGGACTAACCAGTTATATAGATATGGGTGAAATTCAGGATATAGTAAAAAACTACAGGGGCGAAGAAATTGTGGACAGACTGGTTAATGAAGCCAATGACAGAGGCGGAAGCGACAATATATCGGTTATTGTCATAAACAATTAGATTGAGGTGTATAATGAAAGACGTATTAAACAATAGATATGAAATAATTGAGGAAATAGGCAGCGGAGGAATGGCCCATGTTTATAAGGCCAGATGCAATGTTTTAAATAGATTTGTAGCAATCAAGGTATTAAAGGAAGAATTTACAAAGGACCAGGAGTTCATTGACAAGTTCAAGCAGGAATCAATGTCAGCAGCCAGACTAAACCACAAAAATATTGTGAACATCTATGATACAGGTGTAGATGAAAACATATATTTCATTGTAATGGAGCTGGTAACGGGAATTACTTTGAATGAAATGATAGAGAAAGAGAAGCCTCTTCCCATAGGGAAGGTTCTGGATATTTCACTTCAAATATGCGAAGCTCTTGAACATGCCCATTCAAATGGAGTGATCCACAGGGACATCAAGCCCCACAATATACTTGTAAACAAGTATAATCTTGTTAAAGTTGCTGACTTTGGTATAGCAAGGGCGGTTACAAATAAAACCATAACCAACAATGACAATACTCTTGGTTCAGTGAACTACTTGTCGCCTGAACAGGCTAGAGGTGGCTATGTTGACAAGAAGTCGGACATCTATTCACTGGGAATAGTAATGTATGAACTTCTTACAGGAGAGCTTCCATTCAAGGGGGATTCTCCTATTTCCATAGCACTAAAGCATGTGAACGAAAGAGTATTGCCGCCATCGCGAATAAACAAAGAGATTTCCGCGAGGGTGGATGAAATAGTATTAAAGTGTACAAACAACAAATCAACAATGAGATACAATGATGTAAGTGAAGTAATGGAAGATATAAAGAAAATATATGGAAAATCAGCCTTATATGCAATGCATGGTGAAGGTTTGGGCAGTGAAGAGAAAAATGATGCCTTCAACAAGTTCTTTGACGGAGAAGAGCAAGCTGTCAAGGTGAAAAAACCGGTAAAGATAGAAAAGAAATCAAAAGAGAAAAAAAAGAAAAAAGAAAAGATTGAGGAAGAATTAGATGATGATGAAGACAAGGTGGTTGTAAAAGGAAGGTTTAAATACACTCTTCTTGCCATTATTGCTGCACTATTAATTACAGGTACAGTATCTGTAGTTGCATTGAATATGATAAAGGATTATTTGACCGTAAAGGTTGTTCCTGTTCCAAGCCTCATAGGACTGACTGAAGAACTTGCAAAGGAAACTGTTGAAAACCTTGGTCTTACATTCAGCGTCAAGGATTCCATATTCAATTCCGAGTATGCAGAAGGGCTGGTAATAAATCAGAATATAAGCGAAGGACAGGAGCTCAAGGAAGGGTTCCCAATTGAAGTGGTAATAAGCAAGGGTCAAAGGCTGGTAAAGATTCCGGATCTGACATATAAGTATTCCAATGAATCAATTGTTATATTGAAAGAAGACGACCTTGCAGAAGGTGAGGTCACATATGAATTTAATGAGACCATACCCTGGGGCCTTGTAATAAGGCAGACTCCCGAAGCAGGAACCATGGTAAAGGAAAACACTGAAGTGTCATATGTATTAAGCAAGGGACCTGAGGTTGAATATACCTTTATGCCGGATCTTTTGAGCAAGAATGTTGAAGATGTAAAGAATATTATTCTTGAAAGAGGTTTTGTAGTAGGGGAAGTAACCTACAAGCCTTCTGATGAAGTAGGAGAGGATCTGGTTCTTTATCAGAGTTACCCAAGTGGAACAGAAGTTGAAAAAGGTACAGCCATAAATCTCATAGTAAGTTCAGGTGTTGAGATACAGATTGAAAATCCTGATGATGGAGAGGATACAGGTGAAAGCGATGCTTCAGGCAGAGGAGAACTTGTAGTTGAACTTCCACAGGACATGAACAAGGTTCATCTTCTAATTGAGAGAGTATTGGAAGATAAAAGAATCATTGTATATGAAAAACAGGTTAAAACGGAGCTGAGCCCTCTGACAATAAAAATTGAAGGTTTTGGAATTCAGAAGTTCGAGATATTCATCAACAGTGAATATTACGGAGTCGAGGAGATAAATTTTGGAGAATAGTTTTCAGGAAGGTATAATATTGAAGTCTCTTGGTGGATTTTATTATGTTGATACAGGTATTGAAATCATTGAATGCAGGGCGAGGGGACTTTTCAGGAAGCTGGAGATTAAACCTCTTGTTGGTGACAGGTGCAAGATTAGGATTACGGAAGAGGATTCGACTACCGGTTATGTCGAGGAGATAATGCAAAGAAGCAATGAAATGATAAGACCTCCTGTTGCCAATATTGAACAGGCTGTCATTGTTTTTGCAGTGAAGAAACCAAATCCCAATTTCAGACTTTTGGACAAATTTCTTCTACAAGCGGAGCTTAACAATGTAGACGCCATAATTTGCATAAACAAGACAGATCTTGATAATGACGAGGCTCTAAGGATCAAAGGAATATATGAAAAGGCAGGCTATAGGGTTGTCCTGACATCTAAAATGGTTCCTGAGTCACTGGATGACCTTAAGGATATACTCAAGGACAAGATTTCCGTCTTTGCTGGACCTTCAGGTGTGGGTAAATCTACAATGGTCAACAAAATCGAGGAAGGTTTAAACCTCAAAACCGGTGAAATAAGCAAGAAACTTAAAAGAGGAAAGCATACAACCAGACATGCTGAAATATTCAGGTTAAGCTTTGGTGGATGGGTGGTTGATACAGCCGGATTCAGCAATCTTAACCTTGAAGGTATTGATAAATACAATCTAAAGGAATATTTTATTGAATTCAAGGAATACAATGACTGCAGGTTTAACAGCTGCAACCATTACAAGGAACCGGAATGCGGCGTAAAGGAAGCCGTTGAAAATGGAGACATTAGCAAGGAACGATACAACAGTTATGTTGAATTATATAAAGATTTGATTTCAGGAGGAAGAAAATGAAAGTGATAGCACCATCTATTTTGTCTGCTGATTTCAGCAGGCTTGGAGAAGACGTAAGAATGATTGATGAAGCAGGAGCCGAATATGTACATATCGATGTCATGGACGGCATGTTTGTACCGAACATCAGTTTTGGACTACCTGTAATAAAGGCAATTCGAAGCATTACCGACAAGGTATTTGATGTTCATCTGATGATAGAAGAACCAGGAAGGTATATAGATGATTTTGCAGAGGCTGGAGCTGATATCATAACTGTACATTATGAGGCTGCAGTTCACCTTCACAGGGTTATTCAGCAGATCAAGAGCAGAGGATTGAAGGCCGGTGTGTCATTGAATCCTGCAACACCTGTAATGCTTTTAAAGGATATAATAAAGGATCTGGACATGGTATTGTTGATGTCTGTAAATCCGGGATTCGGAGGACAGTCTTTTATAGAAGGAACCAAGGACAAGGTTCTTGAGCTTGTGGAAATGAAAAACAAGTACAACAAGGAACTGCTTATTGAAATAGATGGAGGAGTCAAGGAAACAAACATTGGTGAAATATGCAGCTGGGGAGTAGATGTTTTTGTTGCAGGCTCTGAAGTATTTAAGGCAGAAAATCCCTCAAATAAAATCAAGATTTTGAAGGACATAATAAATGCATAGAAAATGCCTGGTAATCACAGGTGGAGAAAGAGTGACCAAAGAAAGGATTTTTTCATTCATAAACGACGATACTTATATAGTGTGTGCTGACAAGGGAGGAGAAACAGCTTTTGATTATGGATTGACACCGGATATTTTATTGGGGGATTTTGATTCCATAGATTCGGAGGTCTTAAAACGAACCGGTCTTAACATTATGGAGTATCCCAAGGACAAGGATTATACGGATACTGAACTTGCAATCTCCTATGCATTGGAAAAGGGATTTGAAGATATCGTTCTCGTAAATGCAACAGGAGACAGGATTGATCATGTTTTCAGCACATTTATGTTGCTTTACAAGTATAGAAAGGCTAATATAACTATTTTAGGTAATAACTTTGAAGCATTCATCATAAATGGGAATTATAAAATCTTAAACATGAAGGGCAGAACACTGTCTATAATCCCGTTGAAAGAGAAACTGGAAGGTGTTTGTCTTGAAGGATTCAAGTTTCCTCTGAAGGATAGAACAGTCTATCTTGGCGATTCACTTTGTGTAAGCAATATTGTTCTGGAAGATGAAGCATCAATCCTTTTGAAAAAAGGTACTGCCATAGTAATAATAACAGATTTGGAGGATTAGATATGGTAACTACGGATTTAAGAAAATTATTTAAAAGTACATCTGAGTTTTTCAACAAGGAAATCAGACTGGAAGGATGGATAAGAACTTTAAGGGCATCAAAGCAATTCGGCTTTATAGAAATAAATGATGGTACGTCTTTTAAAAACATCCAAATTGTTTTTGAAGATAATCTCGATAATTTCAATGAATTAAAAAAATTAAAAACAGGATCTGCAATCGAGGTGGAAGGTATTTTGCTTGAAACACCTGATGCAAAACAGGACTTTGAAGTCAAGGCTTCATCAGTAGTTCTAGTGGCTGATTGTGATCCAAGTTATCCGTTGCAAAAGAAAAGACATACACTGGAATATATGAGAACTATAGCTCACCTGAGACCCAGGGCAAATATTTATTCTGCCGGATTCAGAGTAAGGTCTGCCGCAGCTTTTGCAGTACATAGTTTTTTCCAGGAACAGGGATTCATATATGTTAATACTCCTATAATTACTGCAAGTGATGCTGAAGGTGCAGGAGAAATGTTTAATGTATCTACATTAAATTATGAGGAAATTCTGAAAACAAAAGGTGAGGATTTTTCGGAAGACTTTTTCGGCAAGAAGACAAATCTTACTGTAAGTGGACAGCTTGAAGCTGAAACTTTTGCGCTTGCCTATAAAAACGTTTATACCTTTGGTCCCACCTTCAGGGCTGAAAATTCAAATACTTCAAGACATGCTGCGGAATTTTGGATGATAGAGCCTGAGATGGCCTTTACTGACATCAATGGAAATATGGATATGGCTGAGGCTATGATAAAACACATAATAAATTATGTACTTGAAAACAACAGAGATGAAATTGAATTCTTCAACAAGTTTGTAGACAAGGGACTGCTGGAAAGGCTTGAAAATGTAAGGACTTCGGATTTTGAAAGGATTACATATACAGAGGCAGTGGAAAAACTCAAGGAAAGCGGAGAAAAATTCGACTTTTCTGTAGAATGGGGCATTGACCTTCAAACAGAGCATGAAAGATATCTGACTGAAAAGATTTACGGAAAACCTGTTTTTGTAACAGATTATCCTAAAGAAATCAAGGCCTTCTATATGAGACACAATGATGACAACAAGACTGTTGCTGCCATGGACCTTCTTGCTCCGGGAGTTGGAGAAATAATAGGCGGTTCTCAAAGGGAAGAGAGATATGATGTTTTGATGAATAAGGTTGAAGAGTTTGGAATAGAAGCAGAGGATCTGTGGTGGTATCTTGAGCTTAGAAAATTCGGATGCGCATATCATTCGGGATACGGTTTGGGATTTGAAAGACTCATAATGTACCTTACAGGAATAGGAAATATCAGAGACGTAATCCCATTCCCAAGAACTCCAAACAATGCTGAATTCTAAAAAAATAGATAAAAATTTTTAATAAAGCAAAAGGAACAGAATGTCATTAAACATTACTGTTCCTTTTTAAAATATTATCATGCAACATAGCCCAGAGGCGTCATTGTAGCTAAAAAGGTCAAAAAAAAATGCGGAATTTATTCCGCATTGATTTTATCGAACTATATTGCTCTTTCTACCTTACCAGATCTCATAC
>CAZFYP010000077.1:0-12035 GCA_964523535.1 uncultured Clostridia bacterium | reverse complement strand
CTACTGCAAACGCGCTCACCGAGGTAGCCATTAACATTGCCACCACCATAATTAAAACTAAAATTCTCTTTTTCATACTTCCTCCTTAGTCTGACAGTGAAATTCCACCTCCAGGAACCATGCATCTTTTCATCAGAGCCGCGCTTCTCCGAATCAATCCGTACCGCGAATACGGACAATAAAAAATACATTGGTTACCCAATGCATGGACTGACTTCACTGCATAAATTGGGTAAACCAGCCGTCATAGATATTACTCCTTAGACCTGTGCCTTTGCGTCTCCAGTTTTCACCGGATTTGCCTTTTTCCACATTTAAAAAAATGAAGAAATATATTAACTTTTCTGGTTCATTAATATTATATCGTATTATGAACCTTAAATCAATATTACTTGCTAAAATTTACAAATATTCACCGATTTATTAAAAACTGATTACAATTTTCACGACTTATCTGTTCTCACTTTTTCAGCCATGATGCAAACGAGGAAGGCAGGTGGAAAAATCCATTCTATTCCACCTACCCCAGTATTTATTTACATTATTTGGGAGGCATATGTATAGCCTGTCCAAATACTGCATGAGCAGCCTCATGAAGAGACTCCGCCACTGTAGGATGACCGTGAATTGTTGAAAGTATTTCATCCACTGTAACTTCAAGCTTGATTGCCAATGCTCCTTCAACTATGAGTTCAGTAGCCTTTGGTCCTGCCATATGCATGCCTATTATCTCACCGGTCTTACTATCGGCAATATATTTTACCAAACCTTCTGTTTCACCAAGTATCAATGACTTTCCATTTCCCATAAGCGGGAAGCATCCTACAGAATAGTCTATGCCTGCTTCTTTGCTATCCTTTTCAGTCATTCCTACTGATGCAAGCTCAGGCTTTGTATATACGCAGTATGGAATGGTCTTGAAATCAATCTTTGATTTCTTCTTCATCATGGATTCCACTGCCACAATACCTTCGGCTGAAGCAACATGGGCAAGCATTACTCCACCTATGCAATCTCCCACTGCATAGATGTTTTTCACATTAGTCTCCATGTTTTTATTGACCTCAATTCCCCTGTCTACTTTTACACCTATTGTTTCAAGTCCCAGATTCTCAACAACGGGCTTTCTTCCTATTGAAAGAAGAACCTTTTCACATTCAATCACTTTTTCTTCTTCAGCAGAAGATACATATACCTCGACACCCTTGTTTGATGATTCAAAGCTTTCGACCTTACTTCCAACCAGTATTTCCACACCCAGCTTTTTCAACTCCACATCAAGATACTTGACTATATCCCTATCCATGTTCCCTACTATCCATGGAAGCATTTCAACTATGGTCACCTTGACACCAAGTCTTGCAAAAATGCTGGCAAATTCACAGCCTATTACTCCTCCGCCTACTATGCACAAGCTTTCAGGCAGTAAATCAAGGGAAAGCATTTCCTTACTTGTTATTATATTTTTGCCATCTACCCCAGGAATGGGAAGTATTACAGGGACAGATCCAGTTGCTATTATTGCCTTGTCAAAAGACACGACTTCCTTTTTACCATCAGTATGTTCAACTTCCAAACTATCCTTGGCCATGAAGCTACCCTTTCCAAACAGGATTTCAACCTTGTTTGCATACAAAAGCGATTGAACTCCTCCTACAAGGGTATTTACAACCTTTGTCTTCCTTGCCTGGAGGGCATTCCAGTCCACTGAAAGATTGTCGCATTTGATTCCAAATTCGTCTCCTTCCTTAAGAATCATATGGTAGATGTCAACAGTATTTAAAAGAACCTTCGTTGGAATACAGCCTACATTGAGACAGGTTCCTCCAAAATATTCCTTTTCCACTATGGTCACATCAATGCCTGATTGTGCTGCCTTTATGGCGGCCACGTATCCACCGGGACCGCCTCCCAAAATCACTAGTTTCATAAGACCCTCCTAAAGTACCAGCATGGTTGGATTTTCCATGTATTCCTTCACCCTGTTAAGAAATCTTGCCCCTACTGCTCCATCTACAACCCTGTGGTCCGCTGTAAGACTCAAGGTCATCATTGGTATGAATACAAGTTCTCCATCCACATTTGTTGCAATATCCTTGATTGTGTTGATACCAAGTATTGCAGATTCAGGCTGGTTGATTATTGGTGTGAATGACTCAATGTTGAACATCCCCAGATTTGTTACAGTAAAGGTTCCTCCACTCATTTCATCAGGCTTCAAAGAATTAGTCCTAGCCTTTTCAGCAAGAGACTTTATCTCCCTGGATATGGTTTCAAGTCCCTTGACATTTACATACTTGATTACTGGAACAAGCAGTCCTTCATCTAGGGCCACTGCAACTCCAATATTTGCATAGTTGCGGGTTATTATTTCATTCCCTTCAATTGAAGAATTCACAAGAGGGAACTCAATAAGAACCCTGGATACAATCTTCACTATGAGATCTGTATAGGATATCTTGACCAGGGGCTTCAGCTTGTTCTTAAAGCTCTTTAGTTCCCTTACATCTACGCTAAGATTGTAGTTTACAAACGCTGCCATCATCTGGCTCTCAGACATTCTCTCAGAGATAACCCTTCTCATGGCACTCATTTCCTGTCTTTTCTCCTCTGGAGCAGCCATTTCCTGAAGCTTGTCGAAATTCCAGTAGTCTACAACATCACCCTTCATTACCCTGTCTTCCTTCTTTATATCATTAATATCAACTCCAAGGTTTTCGGCAATCTTCACTGCTGCAGGAGATGATTTAACCTTGTCCTCGCCTATTACCCTGTAAACCTTAACATCCTTTTCTGAAACACTTCCACCTGGACCGGTTCCCTCAATTTGAGCCAAATCAACCCCAAGGTCCCTTGCCAATCTCCTTGCCTTAGGAGATGCCTTTACCCTCTTTGCCTTTTCAGGTTTGTCAACTTGAGCTTTCGCTTCCACTTTGGCTTCACCAAGGGCTTTAACTTCTTTTTCTTCAGCTCCAACCTCTGACAACATTTCATCAATCTCTTCGTCTGCACTTCCAATGATTGCAACAGGCTTCAGCACCCCAATAGTTCCCTCCTCAAGGAGAATCTTCCTCAATACTCCTCCCCTTGTAGCTTCAGCATCATTTGTTAGCTTATCAGTTTCAACACTAAACAAGAGGTCCCCTTTGTCACCCTGATCTCCTTCTTTCTTGGACCACTTGCAAATTTTACCTTCGGTCATTGTAAGACCCAACTTGGGCATAACTATAAATTGTGCCATAAGCTCCTCCCTTTTTAACTTTTATAAGCTATATAGACTTTCTTAAAACAGAAAAAAACCTCCTGACTGTGCTACCTCCAGTGTTTTTCTGACATCCACATGCATGGGACCGGTTCTAGTAATATTGAAGGATATGCAATCCCCTTCCTTGAACCTTACCTCCCTTTCACCATCAACGGCGATTATTCCCCTGTAGTCTGCACTCCAGGTATAGGGCCTTCCAACTTCAACCAATTCCAGTTCATGAGAGGTGACTTCCACAATTGTACCTGCAGCTATGGGAGCATAAAATCGGTTAGATCCTCCGTTAATTTTCAAGCTTCCACCAAAATCGTCACAATTGTCTATTCTCTTCAAGGCTCCAATGATTGTAGAAAAACCTATTGATGCAGGATGACACCTGGACACTATGATATGCTTTATATGGTCCATATCCCATATGGCCTTGGATCCAACAAATATTTCATCCGAAATCACTGCATCTACAAGTGCAATATCTTTAAATTCATCATTTATATATATTTCAATAATCTTATCCCTGCAGCAGGATAAGTTATAATCAAATTCATGTGAAGCTATGGCTGCTGCAGCCATTCCAACAACAGTTCCTTCCAGCATTTCAGGATATGCATTGTTTGTACCGGTTGAAACTCCAATAAGAGGAACTTTTCTCAGATGTTTTGCGGCCAGCCTGTTTGTACCGTCGCCTCCAATGACAACCGCACATCCGACTCCCATTTCTTCAAGAATTTCCGCAGCTCTTTCCGTATCCCAGGGAGATGCCTTTATTTTCATATCAAGCATTTCAATATCCGCATGAAGCTCTTCAGTTAGCAGAAGATTTTCTTTCACCTTATATCCCATGATAAAGGAATCCGGCATTATATAAATCTTATCCACTCCGAATTTCTGTGACCCCAGTATTATTCTTTCTATAATATTTACTTTTTCATTGTTATCTATAACTGTTGCGTGGGATACCAGTCTTCTGATATCCTTGCCTGAAGCAGGATTGGCAATAATTCCTATAGTAGACATGGCCATCTCCTTTCCAGACCGGGAGTCAACCACCCTCCCGGTCCATATCAAACTCCCTGGCAGCTATGCTGCACTATCTAAAAAAAGCAGGCGGGAGGATTTGTTGCATATTATCGCCCTAGAACAATTTCTTTACGGCCTGTACTATATCCTTGTCATTAGGCACAACATAGTCTTCCAGTCCAGGAGAGAAAGGAATTGGTGTATTCAAAGCTCCCACTCGAATTATAGGAGCATCAAGTTCATAGAAGAAATCTTCTGCTATGGTTGCAGCAACTTCACCTGTGAAGGCTCCTCTCTTTGCTTCCTCTGATACCAGTACAACCTTGTTTGTTTTCTTGACAGACTCAAGGATGGCATCCTTGTCCAGTGGATAAAGAGATCTCAGGTCCATAACTTCAGCATTTATTCCATCTGCAGCCAATGCTTCAGCAGCAGCCAGGGCATCATAAACCTGTTTTCCATAGCTTATAATTGTAACATCTGAACCTTCCTTCTTAATCTTGGCCTTTCCGAATGGAATAGGTTCAATTACATCTGGAACTTCTCCTTCCACAGTATAAATGGCCTTATGCTCCAGAAAAATAACGGGATTGTCGTCATCTATGGCAGTAAGCATCATTCCTGCAGCGTCTGCAGCATTGCTTGGATATACGACCTTGAGGCCGGGAACATGTGCAACCCATGCTTCAAGAGACTGGGAATGCTGTGCCGCCGCCCTAATCCCGGCTCCTCCGGGAAGCCTAACAACCATAGGCAATGAAATCTTTCCTCCAAACATATATCTCATTTTTGCAGCCTGGTTCACAAGCTGGTCCATTCCCACTGTAATGAAGTCAACAAACATTAGCTCTGCTATAGGCTTCAGACCAGTAGCTGCTGCCCCGACTGCTGCTCCTATGATGACTCCTTCGGATATAGGGGTATCCCTTATACGCTTGCCGGAAAACTCTTCATATAGTCCCGCAGTGACACCGAAGCATCCTCCAAACTGTCCAACATCCTCTCCGAAAACAAGAACATTTGGATCTTCCTTCATTCTAATTTTAATTCCTTCACGGATTCCTTCACCATATGTCATCACTTTCATCTTTCTCTTACCTCCTCGACTATATCGGAATAAACATTTTCAACTGCAGACTCCAAAGCAGGATCTTTTGAGTTCTTTGCGAAGTCAACAGCCTCATCTATGACAGCCTCAATTTTTGTATGAAACTCATCAATTCCTTCCTGTGTCAATATGTTGTTTTCAAGAATAAACTCCTCTATTCTTTTGAGAGGATCCTTTTCAAGCCATTCCTGAAGCTCTTCGTCACTTCTATAGTTTGTAGGGTCACCTTCGAAATGTCCTCTGTGTCGATAAGTCTTGCACTCTATGAGTGTAGGTCCCTGGTTCTTTCTGGCTCGCTTCACTGCTTCTCCTACTGCCTCGTAAACGGCAAATACATCATTTCCGTCCACTGTCACTCCAGGCATGTTGTATGCAACCGCTCTATCAGAAATATCCTTGATTGCCTGGTGTCTTGCCTGGCTCAAGGAAATTCCGTAACCATTGTTTTCACATACGAAAACCACAGGAAGCTTCCAGATGCTTGAAAGATTTAGTGCTTCGTGGAAAGTACTCTGGTTTGTGGATCCGTCTCCAAAGAAACATATGCAAACCTGATCGGTTTCTCTATACTTAATACTGAGACCGGCACCTGTTGCTATATTGTGGCCTGCTCCAACTATACCATTGGCTCCAAGTATTCCCTTGGTGGCATCTGCAATATGCATTGATCCGCCCTTACCCTTGCAATATCCAGTTTCCTTGCCGAAAAGTTCTGCCATCATAAGCTTAAGGTCTCCGCCCTTTGATACAATATGTCCATGGCCTCTGTGGGTACTTGTAATAAAGTCGTCCTCATTCAGATTTGCACAGGCACCTGTTGCCACTGCTTCTTCTCCAAGATATAGATGGACAAATCCAGGAATAAGGCCTTCTGCAAAGAGTCCCATTGCTCTTTCTTCAAATTTCCTAATTCTCATCATGTTTTCATACATACTCAAAATTTTCTCATTATTCAGCTTCAAAACTACTCCTCCTTATTGTTTGATACAAACCTCGATACAGACTATTGATGCTTCTATTGAATCATCTGTATCTCCAAATTCCGAAATATTCAGTCCACTGATTTTCAAGCCACCCTTCACCACTGTGAATTCCTTTTCTCCTACAGGTAAAAACTGTTCCAACTCTTTAGTATCCACATCCTCGGGACGGTTTGCTGCCACAGTAATCTTTAGAACCACCTTTTCATTCATTTCCTTGAAAGAATAACCTAAAATCTCCTCAAGTCCACATAGACAGCTTTTGGATACAGCATCCCTGACAGCCTTTTGTGCAGCTTTGGTAACAGACTGACCGTGGATGTCTATTCCCATTCCAAATTCAATTATAAATCTTTTAATAGGATCACCTCTTTTTAAAATAATTCATCTCCACTCTTATTGCCTAAACCAGGATGGATATCAAATCTAACAACACCAACAGTTCCAAGATTTCCAACAGCTTCAGCAATAATTGCCGTACCTACATGGCCGAATCCTCCGCAGAGTTCAAAGCCAGTAACTCCCTCCTTTCAAATACAATAGTATTTCTTTTATTTCATGTTAACTACTGTATATGCAATTGTCATGCCATAAGAAAGCCTATTGAAAGCCTGGCGCTATAGCTGCATTACAGTCTTTTAGCATGCAATAAAAAATTCCCAATCCGGGAATTCCCATTATAGGATTCCCGGATTGGGAATTTTTGTTTGGCATTTCTACCTTTATTCTTTAAAGCTTTTCACATTTATATTGTAGGTCTTGATTTTTCTGTATACTGTGGACTTGCCTATTTTCAGCCTTCCGGCAGCATCTACAACATTACCTCCTGTAGCCTTAAGGGCTTCAACAATACACACTTTCTCTACAGACTGCATGTTTTCATTCTGGTATGTTTCCTTATTGTTTTTGGAATCCTCATCAGTATAAAATCCCTCTATTCCATCTCCATCACTTAAATAGTATTCCCTCTGAATGAAATGCTTAAGTTCCCTTACATTTCCTCTCCATTTACCCTTAATTAAGATTTCCTTAAATTCATCTGTATAATATTTTTCAATTCCAGGATTTTCTCCATTTAGTTCCTTAAGGAAATGGTCTGCAAACAAGATGATATCGCCCTTTCTCTCCCTCAATGGTATGAGGGTTATATTGATTACATTTAGACGGAAAAAAAGATCCTCCCTGAAGCTTCTCATTTCCACCTCTTCCCTTAGATTTCTGTTGGTGGCAGTGACTATCCTTACATCAAGCTTACGCTCATGTCTGCCTCCTATTCTGGCTATCTTCTGATTTTCCAGAATCCTCAATAACTTTGACTGTATCTCAACGGGAAGCTCCCCTATTTCATCCAAAAAAATTGTTCCCTTGTCTGCAAGTTCAAACTTGCCGGGCTTACCTTCTGAAGAAGCTCCGGTAAATGCTCCCTTTTCATATCCAAAAAGTTCACTTTCCACAAGGTCCTTGGGTAGGGCGGCGCAGTTGACCACTATGAAGGGCCCATTCTTCCTTGAACTTGCCGAATGAATGGAATGAGCAAATATTTCCTTGCCTGTGCCGCTTTCTCCCTGAATGAGAACCGTACGGTTTGTTCTGGATATTTTTTTTGCAAAGTCAATTAGCTTCCTTACTTTTATGTCATCAGTTATTATGTCATCAAAGGTATAATTTGGCCTGAAACCCATGATACTGGATATGACCTTTCTTACCTGCTCTGCTTCCTTCACCAGAATAACAGCTCCTGTAATACGTCCCGAAACCCTGATGGGAGATACATTGATGAGACAGTCAATCTTCCGTTTTCCAAGGTTTATGGAATAGTCTCCAATACGGATATTACTTCCATCAGAAAACACGGTGTTATCCAGATCAAGATCCTTGAATATTTCCCTGAAATCAAGATTCCCGAACTCTTCCCTATCCATTTCAAACATGTTTACAATCCTGTAGTTCATATGTGTAGGCTGGTAATCCCTGCTTAGTACAAATAGTCCTTCCAATACCGCATTGAAGGCAATATCCATTAGCTCGCAGGAATCAATAAGGTCAAGCTGCTTCTCAATGATCCTGGCTGCCGTAGTTACTACTCCAAAGGTATGTATATGGTCATCCTCTACGCTGCCTGAAATGTCCAGACATCCTATGATTTCACCGCTACTGTCATGAATAAGGGCGGCACTGCAGGTCCATGGTTGATGTGACAGGCAAAAATGCTCAGCACCCTTCATATACGTGTCCTTCTTCCTGGCGAGGGCTGTGCCTATTGCATTGGCACCTACGCTTTTCTCATCCCATCTTGTACCTGTGATAAAATTCATTTTATAGTGATTAGGATGTATATTTTCATTTTCAACAATATGTATAATCACTCCATTTTCATCTGTAAGGACCAGACTGAAGCTAGTTTTCTTTATTATTTCAAATATGTTTTCCATGACTGGCCTGGCAGTATCGATAAGGTTTTTCTTCCTGGCAAGAAGCTTCAACCTCTCTTCATCGGAAATCTTGTGACCATAACCGTCATTGTAGTCCACATTCATGGAAATGCACCTGTCCCACGCTTCCTTGACAAAATTCCTTGTTTCATCAACAGGTTTGTTTTCAAGGATATGGGATTCCCAGTTCTTCTTGAGTTGTTCTAGTTCCTTCTTCATATTATGCATACCTCCGATTTAGTTATGCATTTCTAACTTTCCTAAAGCTAGCAGGAAAACAACAAGGCTAGCTACAAGAAAGCAGAAAGTACTACTATGCACTTTCTGCTCCAATGACCTTATTTAATAGTTTCCTTCCTTGAGTTCAAAATAAGCTTCAGTCTTAAGGCATACAGGACATTTCTTAAGAGCTGAGTTTCCTTCATGTACGTATCCGCAGGCTCTGCATTTCCATCTGGATTTGCCGTCTTTCTTGAAGACCTGGTCTTTTTCTACATTTTCAAGAAGCTTAAGATATCTTTTTTCATGCTCAACTTCAACCTTTGCTATAAGCCTGAATGCCGAAGCAACATCCTTGAATCCTTCCTCTTCAGCAATTTTTGCAAACTCAGGATAAATTTCAGACCATTCCTCATTTTCCCCTGCAGCTGCAGCCTTAAGATTTTCAGCAGTGGTTCCTACAAGTCCTGCAGGATAAGCGGCAGTGATTTCCAGTCCTTGGCCTCTGTCAAGAAACTTGAAAAATCTGTGTGCATGCTCTTTTTCATTTTCCGCAGTTTCCAAAAACAATTCTGCAATCTGCTCAAAGCCTTCTTCCTTTGCCTTTTCAGCAAAAAATGTATATCTCATTCTTGCTTGTGATTCACCTGCAAATGCCTTTAAAAGATTTTGTTCCGTTTTAGTTCCTGTGCATCCCATAAACTACCTCCAATGTTTTCTTATAAAAAGGTTATCAAATACTGGTGGCAATGTCAATAAATCGAACAGGTATTTTTTATATCTCTTTCTTGATTTTCAATTATTAAGGAAATTTAATTGGAAATCAAGAAAAAAACTGATATAATATAATAAATACAAATTCAAGGAGGACCACCACATGTCAGGAAAATTCGAAGTTTATACGGACAAATCAGGCGAATTCAGATTCAGACTCAAAGCCTCAAACGGTCAGGTTATTGCATCAGGTCAGGGATACAAGACAAAAGATAGTTGCCTTCATGGAATAGAGTCAGTTAGAAAAAATGCTGCTGATGCTAAAATTGTAGAGTTGGAAGATTAATAATAGAAGTCAAAAAGTCCGCCTAGGC
This sequence comes from uncultured Clostridia bacterium, assembly GCA_964523535.1. Taxonomy (GTDB): domain Bacteria; phylum Bacillota; class Clostridia; order Tissierellales; family Dethiosulfatibacteraceae; genus Dethiosulfatibacter. Next base: position 1,926 of record CAZFYP010000077.1, on the reverse strand, counting down.
GGACTTTTATTGTTTTTAGCCAATCTTATCCTTTCTGTTCTAATGACTTTCCTTGACATACTTATATCCTCTGTAGCCAAGTTCTCCCAAAACCACAAGTGCAAGTATACCATAAACGAATCTCATCATCGTAGACAATATATTGAATACATCGTCCAGGTCCTGACCTGATGCATTGCTAACTGAAAATATGCTGTCTGTATTGAATATTCCAGGTCCTCCTATCATATAAATCAATATTGCAATGATGAATAAGGAATTCATAAGTTTCACAATTCTGGTTACAAAATTCCATCTTCCTGTTCTTAAAAGTATTATACTGTTCACCAAAGATATTCCCCAGATAATATTCCAGAATGGAAGATAGGCTTCAAGGGCAGTCCTTGACAATGATGGATATGACACCCATCCACTGCCGTCTGTATAAAAGACAGCCACTCTTTCAGGATATGCATTGAACAATATCAGTGCAAGGATTATGAACATAATGTTTACAATCACCCCTGTCCTTCTAACTTTATCATTATCAACAACCAACTTAGGCAACTTATCAGGATTCCATTCCTTGGTCAGTTCAGCTACATCCCCCTTGTCAAATCTTTCAATGAGGGAAAATATTATTGTTACAAATCCGATTCCAGTGGCAAATGCTGTAATATACCTTGGTATGAGTTCAAGAATCCTTACTCCAATGTGGGGTTCACTGGTCTGGGTTACTATTGATAGTATTACTCCTGCAGTAGTCAGAAAGAAGAGTACCGTAAGGACTATCTTCAATGTGAAATTATATGCATCATATACTTTTGGTCCAATGATATATTTGTCGCTGCTACCATATCTTGATGCCACCTGGGAAGGAGTACCGTAATTTTTCAACATTTCCTTCACTTTTTCTTGGTCGGGCTCTCCCCCTTCTGATATCTCTTCAAGATTATCATAAAGTATTGATCTAAGTTCTTCCTCGATGTCCTTTCTATTCTTGCTCCAGATCTTCTGTCCTACGGCATATATGTATCTTTCTATTAATTCCATAACTACCTCCTAATAATTCAATAAATCGTTGGTTGATTCAACCATCTTCATCCATTATTTTATCTTTAGTCATATTATCACTTCCTTAAATACATTGTACTGTACATTACACACTATATGGCCAACTCGGATATCAAGATATCCAAGAAAGACAAAATACCGAAAGCTATTTGACTTTCAGCATTAATCTCCATGAAGTATTCCATTGTATTTGTTACTTACCACCCAATTCCTTATATCTGTAGCAGGACTTGATATGGTCGTTGACAATGCCTACTGCCTGAAGATTGGCATAAATGATTGTAGGTCCAACGAAGGAAAAACCTCTTTCCTTAAGGTCCTTGCTGATTTTTTCAGAAAGCTCCGTCTTTGCAGGTATATCTTCCATCTCATCATATCCCAGGCATATTGTTTCACCTTCTGTGAAGGACCATATATATGCATCATAGCTTCCAAATTCCTTTTGTATTTGAAGAAAGGCTTTTGCATTTTTCACTGAAGATTCAATCTTTCTTCTGTTCCTTATGATTCCTTCATCCTTAATGAGTTCCACAATCTTTTCTTCATTGTAGGCAGCTACAATTTCAGGCTGAAAATTATCATAGGCCTTTCTGTAGTTTTCCCTTCTCTTCAGAATGGTTATCCAGCTCAGACCGGCCTGTGCACCTTCAAGTATGAGAAACTCAAAATGGAGCCTGTCGTCATGGACGGGAACTCCCCATTCATTGTCATGATAATCCATATTGATATCACTACCTAGACCCCAGTCACATCTCTTCTTTTCTTCCATCTACTTGGGCTCCCAATAGCATCTTTTTGGCGATACTATTGCTTCTTCCTTCTTCAGTTCCTTCATAACCTTGTCCACATCTTTCTTTTCAAGGCCTGTAAGTT